>NZ_JAUZVL010000017.1:0-89797 GCF_031844545.1 Arthrobacter sp. AB6 | reverse complement strand
CCACAACCTGCCGCTCGTCGCCGACTGGCACGAACTGGTTTCGGCTTAAGTAGTCCATCGATTGCTCCGTACGCGTCGTTTTGAACCCCCTGAACGACACTTACGGAGCAATCGATGCTTAATGCGCGAGCTTTCGTGCTTCTTCTATTAGTTTGAGTGCCTCGACGGCCTCTTCCGGCTTGACCGGGAGGGGCTTGGGGGACGTCGCTCCGCCGTCGAGGATTTTGTCCGCGAGGATCCGGTAGAACTCGGGGTAGGCGCCGCGTTCGGTGGGCAGGGCGTCGAGGTGGCCATCGCGGCCCAGCAGTCCTGCCCATTCCGGCGCCTCCTCCCCGTATTCGGCGTCCAACGGGCTGCCTCCCGCGGCGATGTACGGCTCCTGCGGGTCCACGCCTTTCTTCGTGAATCCGCCAACGGAACCCAGCACCCGGAACCGCGGTCCCTGCTGGGCGCACATCATGTTCATGGTCAGGTGGCTCAAAACACCGGATTCGTGCCGAAGTACCAGGAACACGTCGTCGTCCGCCCGCTCGTCCGACCTGCGTGCCTTCAACTCTGCGTGGACCACGGAGGCCGGGCCAAAGAGCTGGAGCGCCTGGTCGATCAGGTGGCTGCCCAGATCGAACAGCGTACCGCCGCCCTCCGCCGCGGTGGCGCGCGCCTTCCAGGCCTTCGCGATGGCCGGTGACCACCGCTCGAAGCGGGACTCGAACCGCGTGACCTTGCCCAGCGCGTCAGCGGACAGGAGTTTTTGCACCGTCAGAAAGTCGCCGTCCCACCGCCGGTTCTGGAATACCGTCAGGAGCCGCCCCAGCTCCTCGGCCAGCGTGGTCAACTCCTGGCCTTGTCCACTCGTCACGGCGAACGGCTTGTCCACCACTACATCCAGGCCTGCCTCCAGGGCCGCCTTGGCCAAGGGATAGTGGGTAGCCGGCGGTGTTCCCAGGACCACGAGGTCCACCTCATCCGCGCGGGCAAGGACCGCCTGGCCATCCGGTACTGTCCGCACCCCCGGATACCGGGCGGTGGCCGCGGCGTCCCTGCCGGGGTTGGAGGTGGCGATGAGATCCAGCGAATAGCGGGGGTCCGCCGCTATCAGGGGGGCGTGGAACACGCTTCCGGAAAGCCCGAACCCCACGACGGCGGTACGGATGGTGCGCTGTGAAGCTTGGTCCCCGGTCATGGTCCTACGCTACTCCCGCCAGGCTTGGTTGCGCGGCGCCGAAATGGGGGCGTTAGGTGAGAGAGCGTTCCAAGGAAACCCACGTTAAGTGAGAGAGCGTTCCAAGGAAACCCACGTTAAGTGAGAGAGCGACGAGGGGCCGGGCAGACGGCGAAGGCCGGCACCCATATCCCCAGGGAGTGCCGGCCTTCGCTATAGAGCGGGCAGCGCTACTTCTTTTCCCAGCCGAGGGTGGTCCAGTCCGGAACCTGCGAAAGGCTCTGGAACAGGGACGGGCCGTAGTTGGCCAGGCCGGTGCGGACGAAGGAGATCTGCGGGCCGTTCATGACCACGCCCATGGAGTAGTACTTCGCCATGTGCTCCTTCTCCACGTCCATGGCCGCCTTGTTGCGCTTGGCGTTGTCCTCGATGGACGCCAGGTCCGCGATCTTCTTGTCCAGCTCGGCGTCGCCCAGCTGGTTTTCGTTGGTCTTGGAGTCGTAGTACTGCTTGACGGCGGACGTGGCGTCCGCGCCAACCGTGTAACCGGAAACGCTCATGTCGAACTCACGGGCACCCAGGACCTTGCCGAAGTCGGCAGAAGCGCGCTGGTCGATGCCGACATCCATGCCGCCGGCCTGGAGCTGCTTCTGCAGGGTCTGGGTGAAGGCGAGGGTGGTGGGGTCGTCACCGAAGTTGCTGATCTTGAAGGCGGCGGGCTTGCCGTCCTTCTCCATGATGCCGTTGGCGTTCGCCTTGTAGCCGGCGTCGGTCAGGACCTTCTTGGCGGCATCCGGACCGGTTTCCTTCACGGGGTAGTTGTCCTGGTAGTACTCGGAGAAAGGCAGCAGCATCATGGAGCCGGAGCTGGGCTCTTCCCAGTTCAGGCCGTTGAAGCGGACCTTGCGGAGGGCTTCGCGGTCGACGGCGGCGAAGATCGCCTTGCGGACAGCCACATCGGTGATGCGCTGGGCGTTGAGGTTCATGCCGCCGGCAAACAGGCGCTGCCCGCGGCGGACCTCGGAGTCCTTGGTGCCGTCAAGCTGCTTGTAGAGCGAGATGGTGTTGGCGGACATGGCGTCGATCTCGCCGTTCTTGAAGGCAGCGATCTGGGCACTGGTCTCAAGCTGGCGGAACACCACGTTCTCCAGGACCGGCTTGTTGCCCCACCACTTCTCGTTGGGAACCAGGGTGACGGTCTTGGCTGCGGTGTCGTATTGGTCCAGCTTGAACGGGCCGGCCATCCACTCCGGGTGCAGTTCGCCGTTGAAGCCCTCGTTGAAGATTTCGGGGCTGTTCACGGCGGGATGGATCAGGCCGAAGAACAGGTCCTCCAGCGGGTACACCGGCTGGCTGGTCTTGACGATGATTTCCTTGTCGCTGCTGCCGGCCTCGACGGACTCAACAAACTCGTACGATCCCGAGGAGACGATGTCGTAGCCGGCATCCGGGCTCTTGAGGATGTTCCAGGTGTTCTGGAAGGCCTTGATGTCGATGGGGGTGCCGTCGTTGTAGGTGGCCTTCTCGTTCACCTTGATGGTGATGGTTTGCTTGCCGTCCTTGACTTCGTTCTTGACGTCCTCGCAGAAGTCCTTGTTGGGGGTCGCCTTGCCCTCGAAGTCGACTTTCCAGCAGCCGCCGATGCCGCCGCTGTTCACGGCCACCGGGTTCATCGGAATCTGCAGCGCGGAGTTGTCCGCACTGTTGCCGTTGTTGGAGAATCCGTTGAAATCCGGGCCGATGTTGCCCAGCGGAAGCGTGACCTTGCCGCCCTGTTCAAGATCGGCTGCCGGCTTCTCATTGATGCTGATGAGCTTGGAGAGGTCGCTGCCTGCCTCCTGGCCCTTGGCCGTTTCCGGCCCGGTGGACCCGCCACCGCCGCCGCAGGCCGTCAGCGCCAGAGCTGCGGCAATGGCCGCCGCTCCGCCGATCCTGTTCAGATTCCTCATGGTGTTCCCTTCGTTGTTGCGAGTGGTGGTGCTGGTGATGGGTCGGTAAAAAACCTAGGGTGCGTGGTGGTCCGCCGCGTCATGGACCACCAGCATGTCCTCGTCCAGCTCCCCGTCGGGAAAGAAGCAGGCGAAGCGTTGGTCCAGTGCAGGCAGCGGGTGCGCCGCCAGGGCCTGGGCCGCCGGCGACGGCGGTACGGGCTCCAGAGGTGGTTCAAGAGTCAGGCACTTTTCCTGCTTCGCCACCGGCAGCGCTGCGAAAACGGGGCAGCGGGTGGCGAAGTTGCAGCCTTTGGGGGCGTCCAGCGGCGAGGGCAGGTCCCCCCGGAGGATGATGCGTTCCCGCGTGCGTTCCAGCTGCGGGTCCGGGACCGGAATAGCCGAGAGCAGGGCTCGGGTGTAGGGGTGGCGGGGATTGTCGAACACACGGTCCACCTCGCCGATCTCCACGATCTTTCCCAGGTACATCACGGCCACCCGGCTGGAAATGTGCCGGACCACGGAGAGGTCGTGGGCCACCAGAAGGTAGCTGAGGCCCAGTTCAGCGCGGAGCTTGTCGAGGAGGTTGATGACGCCGGCCTGGACGGAGACATCAAGGGCGGAGACGGGCTCGTCCAGGACAACGAGCTTCGGGTTCACGGCCAGGGCGCGGGCTATGCCGATCCGCTGGCGCTGGCCGCCGGAGAACTGGTTGGGAAAGCGGTTAACATGGTCCGGCTGCAGGCCCACCAGCTTCATGAGCTCCATGATGCGCTTCTTGATGGCCTGCCGGTCCATACCCGCGTTCTGGAGCGGCTCGGCGAGCACTTCGTAGACCGTGAAGCGCGGATCCAGTGCACCGGTGGGGTCCTGGAACACCATCTGGAGTTCACGGCGCATGGCGCTCTTGGTCCGGGCATCCGCGGCCTGCTTGTTGCTGATGCCGCCAATCACCACCTCGCCGTCCTGGTCCTTGTGGAATTCCATGATTTCCAGCAGCGTGGTGGTCTTGCCCGAGCCGGACTCCCCCACGATGGAGAAGCACTCCCCTTCGCGGATATCGAAGCTCAGACCGTCCACTGCCTTGATGGTGCCGATCCGTCTCTTGAGCAACGCGCCCCGGGTCAGTGGGAAGTGTTTGCGCACATCCTTGAGCTGCAGGACCGTTGAGCGCTCCTCCCGCGGGATGGCGTCGAAACGTGAGACGGGCACGGGCGGGGCGGCGAAGACATCGCGGACATCAACGTCACCGCCAAGGGACTCCGATTTGATGCAGGCAGCGCTGTGGTACGCGCTGCCCGGTACCGGGAGGAGCGCCGGCTCGCCATCGAGGCAGGCGTCCGCGGCGAGCGGGCAGCGGGGCGCGAACGAGCAGCCGGTGGGTGTGTGGACCAGGTTGGGCGGCATGCCCTCAATGGGGACCAGCGACGCCTTTTCCGCGACATCAACGCGTGGGACGGCGCCGAGCAGGCCCATGGTGTACGGCATCCGCGGGTTGTAGTAGAGGTCATCCACTGCCCCCGTCTCCACCGGCTTGCCGGCATACATCACCATGATGTCGTCGGCCATGCCGGCCACCACGCCGAGGTCGTGCGTGATCATCACGACGGCGGCACCTGTTTCCTCCTGCGCGGTATGCAGGACCTCCAGCACCTGGGCCTGGATGGTCACGTCCAGGGCCGTCGTCGGCTCATCCGCGATGAGCACCCGAGGGTTGTTGGCGATGGCGATGGCGATCATCACCCGCTGGCGCATGCCGCCGGAGAACTCGTGCGGGAAGGCCCTAAGCCGCTCCTTGGGGCTGGGGATGCCCACCATGGCAAGAAGTTCGACGGCGCGCGCCTCCTTCGCCTGCTTGCTCATGGCGGGGTTGTGGATGGTCAGCGCCTCGATTATCTGCGTGCCCACCGTGTAGACCGGCGTCAGGGAAGACAGCGGATCCTGGAAGACCATGGCCAGCTCATTGCCGCGGTACCCGCACATGGCTTTGTCGCTAAGGCCCAGCAGCTCCTTGCCCTTGAGCCGGACGGAGCCGGTGACCTCCGCCGTTGTGGGGAGGAGGCCCATGATGGCAAGGGATGTGACCGACTTGCCGGAGCCGGACTCACCCACGATGCCCAGCGTCCTTCCGGGCATCAGGTCGAAGTCCACTCCCCGGACGGCATGCACTACACCGTTTTCAGTGTTGAAGCGGACGTTCAGGTCCCGGACGGACAGGATTGCGTCCGTGGGTGCGTGCAGGCCCGCGACGTGCAGCCGCTCTACAGCTGACTGGGGCTGTCCAACCGGCCCGGCGGCAGTTTCGCTGCTCATGAGGCATTCCCCTTTACGCGGGTTTTCGGGGCGGTGCGTTTCCTGGCGCTGCCGGATGAACTTGAGCTGGGGTCGAAGGCATCCCGCAGGCCGTCGTTCATCATTGCCAGGGACCCGGTAAGGAGGAACATGACGGTCAACGGCACCCAAAACATCCAGGGGAAGGTCTGCACCTGGGACGTGGCGCCGCCGATCAGCACGCCGAGGCTCACATCCGGAACTTTGATGCCGATGCCGATGAAGGAGAAGGCAACTTCCGCGAGGATGGCACCGGTAACGCCGCGGGTGATGTCCAGGACCAGCAGCGACCCGATGTTGGGGACCAGGTGCCGCCACACGATCCTGCGTGCCGGGACGCCCATGTACTGGGCTGCCTTGACGAAGTCGCGCTGCATCAGTGACATGGACATGGACCGGATCAGCCTTGCCGTGCCCATCCAGCTGAAGACGAGCAGCACGATGATGAGCAGCAGCCACGACGGCAGGTCCCGCCTGAGCCCCTCACCTCCGCCGCTGGTGGCCACCGCCACTACCAGGAGGGCCGGCATCATGATGAGCGCTTCCAGGATGAAGAGCATCACCTTGTCCACCTTGCCGCCGAAGTAGGCCATGGTGCACCCGTAGACGGCGGCGACGAGCACCGAAACAAGCCCCACAATCAGGCCGATCAGGATGGAAATCCGCGTGCCCTCCACGGTCATCGCGTAGAGGTCGATGCCCGCCTGTGAGGTGCCCAGGTAGTGCTCGGCCGACGGCGGCATGCCGATGTTGAAGGGGTCGATCGTTTCCTTGTCCCAGGGGGTGAAGTATCCGCCCACGAAGGAAAAGAGGGTCAGGGCAAGGAAGATGGCAAGGCCCGCCACAGCCGTCTTGTTCCGCATGAACCGGCGGAAGATGATGGTGTTCTTGCCAATGACGACGTCGGCGTTCTCCAAGTGCGCGTCCTGGGCGACTGCGGCCGGATCAACCGCATTGAGGTTGGTCACGGCTACTGCACCCGCACTCTCGGGTCGACAAGGGTGGTGGCGAAATCCGCCAGTATGGCTCCGAGGGCGAAAATGACCGAACCGTACGCCAGGGTGGCGGTGGCGGCATTCACGTCCTGGAGCGAGATGGCGTCGATGCTCCACGAACCCACGCCTGGCCACGCGAAGATCTTTTCAGCGAAGAAGCCGCCTGCAAAGATGGCCGGGATTGTGAAGGCAATGCTTTGGGCCACCGGAATGAAGGAGACCCGCAGTGCATGCCGTGAGATCGCCTGGTTGCGGGTAAGCCCCTTGGCGCGGGCTGTCCGGACGAAGTCCGCGTTGACGTTGTCCAGGAGGTATTGGCGCTGGGCGATCTGGTAGGACCCCCAGCCCACCAACGTGATGGCCACCGTGGGAACCGCGTAGTGCGCCAGCATGTCGACGAACTGGGTCCAGCCAGGCTCTATGCCAGGGGTGGAGATGCCGGTGACGAAGAAGATGCGCTCGCCCACGGTTTCGTTGATATTGATGGCGCCCAGCTGCACCAGGAAGTAGGCAATCGGGGCGGGAACGATGTAGGCAAGGTAGCTGTACGACGTGATGGCCCGGTCCTGGAACTTGTACTGGCGCGCGGCCGAGTAGACTCCCAGGGCCACGCCGATCACCAGGGTGAGGATGATGGAGGCCAGGAAGAGTCGCGTGGAGATCCAGACACGGTCCCCGAACTCGGCGTTGATGAAGGCGCCGTTGGGGCTCCGGCCCCAGTCCCAGCGGGTCACGATCGCGGTGAGCCATTCGACGTACCGTTCCCACGGGCTGAGATCGGGATCGAGGCCCTTCAGCCGCATGGAGTTTGCCACCTGCTCCGGGGTTGGGCGGGGAATCCGTTCCTGTTCAAGCAGCGCGGGCTTCAGGGAGCTGACCGCCAGGAAATATCCGGCCGAGGTGGTCAGGAAGATCATGAAGATGTACGTGATGCCGCGCTTGGCGAGGTACCTGAACATGGGGCGTTATTTCCGTTTCGCCGCCACGGGCCGGGGGAAGGAGCACAGCGGTATCCACTGGCGCGCCGGGGTGTTGGGCCTGTCAACAATCACGTGCTGGATCCTTCCGTCATCCCCGGCTAAGCGGGGGTTGTGCCGCTTCACCAGGTCCTCCGCCAGCGGGTAGCTGGCCTCCCGCAGCCTTGGCAGGCCACGTCCTGATGGACTATGTCGCGGGTCACATTCCAGAGGAAACTACCACAGGCCCCGAGCGAAAATGCGGGCGGACGCCCGGAAAGCTACCCGCCCGTATCAGATCGTTATGAATAAGTTTGTGAAGTTCGCGTGACTGGACGGCCGGCCCGGAACTGGCGTAATCTACGCGCCGCGGACCACCCGTGTGACAAGCTCCCGCCATGAGGCCGCCAACCGTTCGGGGGCTACGCCGTGGACTTTCACCAAGGTCAGCAGCCGCTCCGGGTCAAGGGTGGCGCTAAGGGATCCCGCCATCAGCCAGGGGTCGGGTTGGAATCCCTCTTCCTGGAGCAGCACCTCGATATGGCGGTGCCAGAGGGACGCGGGAGGCGCTTCGAAGCGGCCCCGCGCTGCATTCTCCGCCGCGAGCACGAGCTCGCCGAACTCCATCACGTAGGCGATTCTTGCGGCACCGAACGCGATGAGCCGCTCCAGCCCGGGAGCGCCGGGCCCCAGTGGCGGCGGCCCAAAAAGGAAACGCGCCTGGAAGGCGGCCTCCGATTCACTCAGGAGGGTCAGCATCAGCCCGGCCCGGCTGCCGAACCGGCGGAAGACGGTGCCTTTGCCCACGCCGGCGTGCTCAGCGAGCCGGTCCATGGTCAGGCCCTGGGCGCCGCATTCCTCAATAAGCTCCTGCGCAGCCTTCAGCAGTCGCTCCCTGTTCCGCGCAGCATCGCTGCGTTCGGGGGAGGGTTCCGGGGTCAGCCCGGGCCGCAGTGGGATGAAGCTCACACCAGCTATTCTAAGGCCCGGGAATAATAAGCGGACCGCAGTCCGTTTAGTCTGGTGAAGGCAGTAACTGCCCCAGCTTTCAAACGGCAACGGCCCTCCCGCGGCCCCGATCCAGGAGTTCCCATGACCAAGAGCACCGTCCTTACCCTCGTCGGCAGCCTCCGCGCCGGCTCCACCAACCAGAAACTGGCCGAGGCAATCCAGCTGAACGCACCGGAGCAGGTGGACGTGGTGATCCACGAGAGCCTGGGCAACATCCCGTTCTACAACGAGGACATCGATGTGGAGGGCCAGGTGCCCGAGGCAGCCGCCGCGCTCCGCGCCGCCGCCAATGGGGCGGACACGCTGCTGCTCGTCACTCCGGAGCACAACGGAACGGTGCCGGCCGCACTGAAGAACGCCATCGACTGGCTGTCCCGCCCCTTCGGTGCCGGCGCCCTCGCCGGCAAGCCCACCGCCGTCGTCGGAACTGCCTTTGGCCAGTACGGCGGGGTCTGGGCCCAGGACGAGGCCCGCAAGGCTGCTGGCATCGCCGGCGCCCAGATCCTGGAGGACGTCAAGCTCGCCGTGCCCGGCTCCATGGTGCGCTTCGCTGAGCTCCACCCGAAGGACGACGCAGAGGTGGTGGAGCAGATCAAGGGTGTGTTCGACGCCCTCGCGGCCGCCCGGCCCGCAGCTTAACCGCATGCCTTCCGCGGTGCCCGGTGCAGAGGTCTGCGCCGGGCACTTCTGTTTAACCCGGCGGCCGCGCCCGCTCTGGCCGCACCATCCGATCGTTGCTAGCGTGACGGCATGAGCCCGTCGAAGACCCCGGCCGAAACCCTCACAATCGCCGGGACAGAGGTCCGCATCTCAAGCCCCGACAAGATGGTGTTCCCGGAACCGGGGCTGACGAAGCTGGACCTGGTGCAGTATTACCTTTCCGTCGCGGAGGGCGCACTGCGCGGTGCAGGCGGGCGGCCGATGGTCCTCAAGCGTTTCCCCAAGGGCATCGGCGCCGAGCCGTTCTTCCAGAAGCGCGTGCCGGAGAACCACCCGGACTTCATTGACACGGCAACACTGCACTACGCATCCGGGACATCGGCCGAAGAGGCGGTCATCCGTGACGCCGCAGGCCTGGCCTGGGTGGTTAATCTCGGGTGCTTGGACCTCAACCCCCACCCTGTGCGCGCGGAGGACCTGGAGCACCCCGATGAGCTCCGCGTGGACCTCGATCCGATGCCGGGCGTGGACTGGTCTCAGATCGTCGACGTCGCCTATGTGGCGAGGGAGGTGCTCGATGACGTGGGCCTGGCGGGGTGGCCAAAGACCAGCGGATCGCGCGGGCTCCACATCCTGGTGCGCATCGCGCCGCAGTGGTCCTACCGTGACGTGCGGCTCGCCGCCGAGACCCTCGCCCGCGAGGTGGAAAGCCGCGCCCCGGGCCTGGCCACCGCGCGATGGTGGAAGGAGGAGCGCGGGGAGAGCGTGTTTGTGGACTTCAACCAGAACGCCAAAGACCGCACGGTGGCATCGGCCTACTCGGTCCGGCCCCTCCCCGATGCCCGGGTCTCCACGCCGCTGGCGTGGAATGAAGTCCGCTCCGCCCGGCCCGAAGAGTTCACGGTCCTTACAGTGCCCGGGCGCTTCGCTGCTATGGGCGACCCCCACGCGGGGATCGACGACGCAGTGGGGAACCTGGATGCACTCCTGGCTCTTGCTGCCGAGCTGGGAACCGCCGAGAAGGCGCCACGGGCCGGGGACGGCTCCGGCCGCCGGCAGTCCGTGATGCCGCTCATCGAAGTGGCCCGGACCAGGACCAAACCCGAGGCGCAGGCTGCCCTTGAGGAGTGGAAATCCCGGCATGCCGGCCTTGTCCAGGCCCTCCATCCCGCAGACGTCATGGTGGACGGGATGCGCGGATCGAGTTCGCTCTGGTACCGGGTGCGGGTGAACCTGCAGCATGTCCCGGAGGCGGAGCGCCCGGCTCAGGAGGAACTCATCGCGGACTACGATCCATGGGCTGGCAGGGAATGGCCGGGCCAGCCGGCGTCCTGACTGCGGTGCCGCCAGCCGCAAGGCCGTGACCAACTCTTATCCCAACCGGTACCTTCCCGGCATTCCCGTCCCAAAACCCCGGCCGTAACGTTAATCCACCGGACCGGACAAGGAGTGCGGTGGAGGCATGCCAGCAAGGTGGAATGCAGGAGAACGCAGGGCACGGCTGCGGGCAGCAGCAGCGGCCAGCCTCACGCTTCCGTTGTGGCTCGGCGCCTGTGCACTCCAGGCCCCCCAGGAGTCGACCCGGGCGTCTTCCGTCCCGCAGGCACTCAACAGGAGCGCGCCGGCAGCAGCCCCGCAGTCCCTCACCCCCGCACCGCGGCCCCAGGATTCCGCGCCGTTGGAAGTACCGCCCACCCCCGCCGCACCCACGGACGAAACCGCATCCGGCCTCGCTGCCGGGCCGGGCGCGCCGAGTGCATCCCCCGCGGCAACCGGCAGTACCCCCGGGGACCGGCCAGCGGAAGCTTCGCTCCCCGCCGGCCCCGCAAAGGGCGAATCCAGGGCCGGCACGGTCACCGTTTACTACGTGCTCCTGGACGACGGCGGCAGGAACGGAGTGCGTTTTGGCTGCAATGACAGCCTGGTGGGCATAGCCCGCACCAGCCCTGCCGAAGAGGCGCTTCCTGCTGCCATGGGCGCGCTGCTGGACCCACCCGGCGACGTGCTGTCCAAGCATGAACCGGAGGCCTACAACGCCCTGTCCGGGTCGCGGCTGAAGTTCCTTTCGGGCAGCTTCGACGGCACCACTGTCACGGTGTATCTCGCCGGGGTCCTTCGGCCCGGGGGAACGTGCGATGTGCCCCGCATGGAAGCTCAGCTCACGCAAACTGCCGTGGCGGCCGCCGGCGCCGTCAGGGCAGAGATCTACGTGAACGGACGGACCCTGGCGGATGCCTTGGAGCTCGACTAGGGCGCTTTGCGCCTAGGGCGACTCCCGGCGTGACTCATAGATATACAATTGTTGCTTTTTAGGCAACAGTTCGCGCTATCCTGATGGTGTGAGCCACGAAACACTTGACGCCGCAGCAGGGACGCTGCCGGCCGAAGCCATTGATGCCATCGAGCGGGCGGCTACCTCCGCCCACCGCCATGAAGAACTGTTTTCAGAGCGGGCCGCTAATATCCGGCAGTCAGCCGTCAGGGATGTCTTTGACATCTCCATGCGTCCGGGCCTTGTCTCGCTGGCCGGCGGAAGTCCCTACCTGCAGTCCCTGCCGCTGGACCGGCTGGCCGCAACAGCCGCCAAAATCATCGCGGACGACGGGCTAACGGCACTGCAGTACAGCAGCGGGCAAGGGTCCGATGAGCTCCGCGCCCAGGTCTGCGAGGTGATGGCGGCCGAAGGCATCCTGGATGCCCTGCCGCAGAACGTGGTGGTCACCGCCGGTTCGCAGTCCGCGCAGGATGTGGCCACCAAAGTCTTCTGCAATCCGGGCGACGTGGTTCTCGTGGAGGATCCCACCTACGTGGGTGCACTCAACACATTCGAGGCGTACCAGGTGCAGGTTGAAACCGTGGGGATGGACCAGTCCGGCCTGGTGCCGGAACTGCTGGAGGCGCGTATTGCCGCGCTCCAAACGGCCGGAAAAAACATCAAGTTCCTGTACACCATCCCCAGCTTCAACAACCCCTCGGGGATAACGCTCGCAAAGGAGCGGCGCCAGCAGGTGGTGGACATATGCCGCAACGCGAATATCCTGGTGATCGAGGACAACCCCTACGGCCTGCTCCGCTTCAGCGGTGAGCCACTGAAGCCGCTCCGCGCAGAAAACCCGGACGACGTCATCTACATGGGTTCTTTCTCCAAGATTTTCGCCCCCGGACTGCGGATCGGCTGGGCCCTGGTTCCCGAACACCTGCAGCGCCGGTACTACCTGGCGGCCGAAGCCGTGACGCTGTGTCCGCCGGCCTTCAACCAGATGCTGGTCTCCGCGTACCTCCGCGAGTACGACTGGAGGGGCCAGATCCAGACCTACCGCGAGCTGTACGCCGAACGCTGTACCGCCATGCTCGCCGCCCTGGCCCGGGACATGCCGGCTGGAACCACCTGGACCAGCCCCGAGGGCGGCTTCTTCGTGTGGGTGACCCTCCCGGAGGGAGTGGACACTTATCCCCTGCTGCACAAGGCGATCGACGCCGGAGTGGTGTTCATCCCGGGGGCCGCCTTCACGCCGTCGGACGAACCGTCCAACAAGCTGCGCCTGGCCTTCAGCGCCGTGCCCCCGGAAGCCATCGCCGAAGGCGTGCGCCGCCTGGCGCCGGTGCTGCGGGAAGCCATCGCCGCGCTGTAGCCTTGGCCTGACCAGCGCCATTGAAACCAAGCAAAGGAGCACACATGAGCGGAATCATCGTTGTAGGGGTGGACGGCAGCGGGACGGCAAAGAAGGCAGCCGAAGCGGCGCGGGACCTCGCCGCGGCCCTCGGAGCCTCCCTCCATGTGGTGTCCGCCTTCGACAGCGACAAGACCGAGGTGTTCGGCAGCGGCAGTGACCGGTGGATCGTGTCCGACGCCGATGCCGCCGAGCACGTGGCACGGACAGTCGCAGAATCGCTGGGCAGGGACATCAAGGTGACGTACTCCGCCGCCCGCGGCAGGCCGGCCGACGCCCTCATCAAGGAGGCCCTGCGGATGGAAGCCCGGATCATCGTGGTGGGAAACCGCAGGATGCACGGTATTGGCCGCGTGCTTGGCAGCGTAGCCAACAGCGTTGCCCACAACGCCCCCTGCGACGTATACATCGCCAACACGTACGACGCCGACTAGCAAGGCTCCGCGGACACCATGCGGGAGCCACGCCCCTGCATGGTGTCCGTTCTCACGCCCGAAAGCGCCCTTCCGGCGCTGCCCCGACGATAAAATTGGATAAGCCCCCAACGGTGCGGACACCCACTACCACCACCATCAAGGGGCCCCGATGATTACCCTCCAGCGCCGCCATCTCGCAGGCCACGACATCCTCCTGGCCCGCCACGGCAACCACATCTGCTCCATGCGGGTTGACCGCAGCAATGACCGGGTAGTTGCCTTGCTGGACGACGGCAGCGTGGACAGCGCGCCGAACCTCATCGCTCCCGGCCTGAGGCATCCCGAGACCGTGGGCAGCGTATTGCGGGAGGACTGGAAGCTCCTTACGGCCTGGGCCGGCATGGCAGCGGCCATGGCTTTACTCATGACGGGTGCAGCAGTGGTTCTTGGTACCACGGCAGACCCTGCCGCTTTCGAAATATTCGCCGCGTACACCTCCTACTAAGGAGCGAACCCACCTCCTGCCGGGTTGCTTGGCTAAGGCACCATCCAGCCCTTGAGGGCCCACCAGATCCCGCCCATCACCACGCCGCCAAAGAGCGAGCCGGCTATTACCTGTGCACGGGAATGCGCGCGCAGCACCACACGGGACCAGCCCACGGCGGGCACCAGGAGCAGTAGCGGAAGCCACGCCGGCCCAAGCATGAGCACGGCGATCACGGCTGAAGAGGACATCGCCGCCGCGTGCCCGCTGATCTTCCAGAACGGGCTAACGGCCGCCAGCACCACCACCCCCGCCACCACGGCAAGGACCATTGCCACCACGCTTTGCGGCGCCCCCGCGGCGTCCAGCACCAGGAGCCCGGCCAGGATGCAGGCCAGCGCCATCAGCAGCACAGGCGCACGCTGCCGGCGGTCGCTGACGTGGTGGTCCGTCACCTTCCCCATCCGTACAAGCAGGAGCAGCAGGAACAGCGGGAGCACACAGACAAACAGGGCGGCCAGCGCTCCGTAGCCAATGGTTCCGGGGAACCCCGGCTGCGTCATGGGGCTGATCAGCAACTGGATGCCCACCACCACGGGTGGCTGGAACACCTCCGTCAGCCATCTCGCGACCCGGTTTTTCAGCCGGATGGCGCGGCTGCTGTTGGCGGCCACAGTGCTGTCCTAGTCCAGGAGGAGCGCCGGTTCCTCCAGGATGGCGGCGACGTCGGCCATAAAGCGGGCGGAGAGATCGCCGTCAACCACGCGGTGGTCGAATGATCCGCCAAGCGTCGTGATCCAGCGCGGGATCACTTCCCCGTCCAGGACCCAGGGCTTCTGCTTGATGGTTCCGAAGGCAACGATGGCAACCTCGCCCGGATTGATGATGGGAGTGCCGGTATCAATCCCGAGGGCACCGATGTTGGTGATGGTGAGCGTGCCGCCCTGCATCTCGGCGGGCTGGGTTTTGCCGGCCCTGGCGGTGACGGCCAGGTTGTTGAGCGCAAGCGCCAGTTCCTTCAGGGACAGGTCCTGGGCGTTCTTGATGTTCGGCACCATTAGCCCGCGGGGTGTGGCCGCCGCAATGCCCAGGTTCATGTAGTGCTTTACCTGGATCTCGGCGCCGCCGGCTCCGTCCGCGTTGTCCACCCACGTGGCATTGACGCTGGGGTTCCGCGCTGCCGCCCAGATCACGGCCTTGGCAAGGATAAGCAGCGGCGAGACTTTGATGCCCTCAAAATCCCGGGACGCCTTGAGCCGCTTGACGAATTCCATGGTGCGGCTGGCATCAACGTCGACGAAAATACTGACGTGCGGCGCCGCAAACGCGGAATCCACCATGGCCTTCGCCGTGGCTTTCCGGACGCCCTTGACGGGAATCCGTTCGATCCTCTGGTCCTGCGGCTTGCCGGCCTTCCCCCAGAACCCGTCCGCCTTGTCCAGTTCCGCGTCCCGCTGGGCCTGGTAGCTGACCAGGTCCTCCCGCGTGACCTCGCCGCGTGATCCGGTTGCCACCACGTCCGCCAGGTCAATGCCCAGGTCCCGGGCGATCTTGCGGACCGGAGGCTTCGCCAGCACGCGGTTGACGAGGCCTGTGATGGTGCCTCCCAGGGTGGGGCGGTTGTCGGCGGCGGCGTCCTGGCTGGTGCCGGGCGCCGCCGCATCCTGGATTTCCGCCGTCGAATGCGGCTGCACAGGCTCAACCTCGGGGGCGTTCGCCGTAAAGGCGGCAGCCGGCGACGCCTTCCGCGGCCTGCGCTTCACGGCGTCGGCCTTGGGCCCCGAACCCACCAGTGGACCGCCGGCCAGGGCACTGTCCTGCGTGCCGGCGTCGGACGCTGCCCCGTCCCCGGCAGGAAGCTTGCCGTACAGCGGCTGCACGGGCATCTCCGGGGCGCGGGTATCCGCGGGGGTCGGGTCCCCGGCAACATCATCGCTGACGCTGATGATGGCGGTGCCGACGTCGATGGTCACGCCTTCAGGGACCAGCAGTTCAGTGACGGTTCCCGCAAAAGGGGAGGGCAATTCCACGAGGGACTTGGCCGTTTCGATTTCGCAGAGGACGTCGTTGATGGCGACGGCGTCGCCCGGCTTGACCTTCCAGGAGACGATTTCGGCCTCGGTGAGTCCCTCGCCGACGTCGGGCAGGTTGAACTTGTTGAGAGTCATGGTGTCCTCGGTTGGAAAGCCTCAGTAGGAGAGGGCGCGGTCCAGCGCCTCCAGGATGCGGTCAATGTCCGGAAGGTAGTCTTCCTCCACCTTGGCAACCGGATAGGGCATGTGGAATCCGCCGACGCGGATCACAGGGGCCTCCAGTGAATGGAAGGCACGCTCGCTGATCCTGGCCGCGATCTCACCGCCGATGCCGCCGAACGTGGGTGCCTCATGTGCCACGATCAGCCGTCCGGTCTTCTGCACCGAGGCCGTGACGGTATCGAAGTCCAGCGGCGAGATGGACCGGAGGTCGATTACCTCCACGCTGTGGCCGTCCTCCTCCGCTGCGTTGGCGGCGGCAAGGGCAACCGGGACCAGCGGGCCGTACGCAACCACAGTTGCGTCCGTGCCGCTGCGGAGGACGTGGGCCTTGAAGGGATCGCCCGCCCGGCCCGGCGCCTGCACGTCCACCTCGCCCTTGAGCCAGTACCGGCGCTTGGGCTCGAAAATGATGACGGGATCCTGGCACTCCACGGCCTGCTGGACCATCCAGTACGCGTCATGCGCATTGGACGGCGTGATGATGCGCAGGCCTGCAGTGTGCGCGAACAGTGCCTCCGGGGACTCCGAGTGGTGCTCAACCGAACCGATTCCGCCGCCGTACGGGATGCGGATGACCACCGGGACCGTGAGGTTGCCGTTGCTGCGGGCGTGCATCTTGGCCAGCTGGGTGGTGATCTGGTTGAAACCGGGGAAGACGAACCCGTCGAACTGGATCTCGCAGACGGGGCTGTACCCGCTCAGGGCCAGGCCGATGGCGGTGCCGATGATCCCGGATTCGGCCAGTGGGGTATCCACCACGCGGTCCGGGCCGAACTCGCCGATCAGTCCGTCGGTCACCCTGTAGACCCCGCCCAGGGGCCCGATGTCTTCACCCATCAGCAGTGATTTGGGGTTTTGCGTGAGGGTTGCGCGGAGGCCTTCGTTGATGGCCTTGGCAATAGTCATGGTGGTCATCAGAGGCCTGCCTTTGCTGCTGCCTGCGCCGTTTCTTCGCCAGGCTCACCGGCCGCGAACCCCGCGCTGTAGTCCTCAAACCATGCAAGCTCCTCCGCCACCAGGGGGTGGGCTTCGGCGTAGGTATTGGCGAAGGCAGAGCGGATGTCAGGTGTCTCGAGGTCGTGGGTGGTGCGCCGGACGTAGGCGGCAAGCTCATCGCCGTCGGCCTTTACCTTCGCGAAGAAGGCGTCGTCGGCCAGGCCTTCCGAGCGGAGGTATTTCTCCACGCGCGCCAGGGGGTCCTTGGCCCGCCAGGCGTCTTCTTCCGACGACTGGCGGTACTTGGTGGGGTCATCGGCGGTGGTGTGCGCGCCCACCCGGTAGGTGAAGGCCTCGATCAGGACCGGGCCTTTGCCTTGGCGCGCGTGCTCCAAAGCCCATTCCGTGACGGCATGGACGGCTATCACGTCGTTGCCGTCCACGCGGATGCCCGGGAAGCCGTACCCCTTGGCGCGGTTGGACAGGGGGACACGGGTCTGGACGTTGGTGGGCACCGAAATGGCCCAGTGGTTGTTCTGGCAGAAGAACACCACCGGGGCGTTGTACGAGGAAGCGAAAACCATGGACTCGTGGACGTCGCCCTCGGAGCTGGCGCCGTCGCCGAAGTAGGCGATCACGGCAGCGTCCTCCCCTGCACCGGTGGCTCCCGTTGCTGCTGCCAGCTTCTGGTCGCGCTGGATCCCCATGGCGTAGCCCACGGCGTGGAGCGTCTGGGCTGCGAGGACCAGTGTGTAGAGGTGGAAGTTGGTGTCTTTCGGGTTCCAGCCGCCGTTTGACACTCCGCGGAACTGCCGGAGGAGCTCGGCCAGGTCCACGTTGCGGGTCAGGGCCACGCCGTGTTCGCGGTAGGTGGGGAAGATGTAGTCCTGCGGCTGGCTGGCCCTGCCGGAGCCGATCTGCGCAGCTTCCTGGCCGGTCAGCGGGACCCAGAGGGCCAGCTGCCCCTGGCGCTGCAGTGCCGTTGCCTCGACGTCAAACCGGCGGATTGCCGCCATGTCCGCATAGAGGCCGCGCAGGACTTCAGGGGTGATCTTCTGCGCGTACTCGGTGAAGACGGGGTCCAAACCAAGCTTTCCGTCCGGGCCCAGTAGCTGGACCATCTGCGCCGGGGGCTCGCCCATGACGGCCTCGGCATCAGCCTCGCGCTGGTCGTCTACCGCTGTTTCGTCGAACTCGGTGGAAGGCAGATGTGTGCCCATACCGTCTCCTCGCTTGCCGCATGCGGATGCAGTGCAATGTCGCTGGGATATATGCCTCAAAAGGAATAGATTCCATTTGAGGCATATATATTGCTGTACTGATCCTAACTTTATCTTCAGTAGGTAGCCGCAGAGCTACTTGTTAAGCGCTAGGAACCCTGTGGCGCGTTTGTATAGTTCGCACACAGCTGGAGGAACCGGGAGTTCGCCTCGGCCTCACCGATGCTCACCCTGACACCTTCGCCCGGGAATGCGCGGACGGACAGCGCCTTTGCCCCGGCCGCCTCGGCGAACTCGGCGCTGTGGGCGCCCAGTTTCAGCCAGACAAAGTTCCCCTGGGCATCGGGAACGGCCCACCCCAAGCTTCGGAGTCCTGCAGTGACCCGCTCCCGCTCATCAACCAGGCTTTGTACCCTTTCTACAACCTGGGGGAAGTTCTGCAGCGAAACAATTGCGGCCTTTTCAGCGATCTGCGACACGGCGAAGGGGGTTGCGGCCACCCTGAGGTGCTGCGTCAGCGCGGGGCTGGACACGCTGTAGCCTACCCGTAGCCCGGCCAGCCCGTGCGCCTTGGAGAAGGTCCGGAGCACCACCACGTTGGGGTACCTGCGGTACATGTCGATTCCATCCACCGCTTCGTCGTCCCGCACGAACTCCTGGTAGGCCTCGTCAATTACTACCACCACGTGAGGTGGGACGAGCCGGATGAATTCCTCGGTTTCCGCTGCGCGAAGGGCTGGGCCGGTTGGATTATTGGGTGTGCAGAGGAGGACCATTTTGGTCCGGGGCGTCACGGCGGCGGCCATCGCGGGGAGGTCGTGCCGGCCGTCGGCGGTGACGGGGATGCGCACGCCTTCAGCGCCGGAGAGGCCCACACTGATGGGGTACGCCTCAAAGGACCGCCAGGCGTAGATCACTTCATCCGGCGTGCCGTCGTCGTTCCGTCCCACGAAAGTGGCCAGGAGCTGGTTCAGGGCGCCAAGGCTGCCCGCACCCGTGACGATGTCGTCCGAAGGGACGCCCAGGAACGCGGACAGCTCGCCGCGGAGCCTGCTGCTGAGCGGGTCCGGATAACGGTTGAAGTCGGCCTGGTGCGCAATGGCATCCAGGACTGCGGGAAGCGGGGGCAGCGGATTCTCGTTCGAGGACAGCTTGTAGCTGGCCAGCCCGTCAACGACCGCGGGGGGCTTTCCGGCGGCGTAGCGGGGTAGCCGGGCCACCACCGGACGGGGCTGGACACCGCCCGTCACTGTCTCAGATGACGTCATGCAGACCAGCCTACTTCGCGGCACCCACCTGCGGGCACTGCTGGGTTCACCGTCCCTTAACCACTGCGTCACCCGCCACTGATGGGCTCGGGATCCCACGAGGACCAAGCAGAAAGACAACCTCAAATGAAGCGAAAGCTTGCCGCAACGCTCTCCGCGGCCGCCCTGGCCGTCGCCGGCGTACTCAGTGCCGGCGCACCTGCCATTGCCGCCGAGGAGGAGGAGGTGAAAACGACCGGGCTGAGCGATCTCCGGGTCATGTCCTACAACATCCACCATGGTGCCAGCGGCGATGACGTGCTCGACCTGGATCGGATTGCCAGGGAGATCGAATCCACTGGAGCGCAGATCGTCGGCCTCCAGGAAGTGGACAGGCACTGGTCCGCGCGCAGCAATTACCAGGACCAGGCGGCGTGGCTGGCGGAGCGTCTCGACATGCACTATGCATACGCAGCGAACCTGGACCTCGATCCGGAGCCGGGACGTACTGACCGGCGGCAGTACGGTACGGCTGTCCTCAGCAAATACCCCATTCTCAGTTCGCAGAACCACCTGCTGACCAACATCCAGTATGCAGAGAAGCCGACAGAGCAAAGGGGCCTGCTGGAAACAGTCATCAATGTGGAGGGCAACCACATCGGTTTTTACAACACGCACCTGGACCACCGCCGCAGCGAGCAGCGCCAACTGCAGGTCAAGGAAATCCTGGGTATCACCTCCGAATCCGACCGGCCCTCGTTGCTCGTGGGTGACCTGAACGCCGTTCCGGCCTCCACCGAGATGCAGCAGCTCATGACACGCTTCACGGACGTTTTTGCTGCGCTCGGCCAGGACCAGGCCTACACGATGCCCGTGGAGAATCCTGACCGTAGGATCGACTACATCCTCGGCCACGGTGATATCCGGCCCCGTTCCGCAGAGGTCATCAGCAGCGCCGCATCCGACCATCTGCCAATCGTCGCCGACGTTTCGGTGGCACGGAAGCCGAACGGCCTGGTGCGCTAAAAAGGACCACTCGGCATGGGCCACCACGAAAGCCCGGTTGTGTGGACATCCGCACCACCGGGCGTTTTCGTTTGTGGGTGCCGCGCCCACGCTGGCGCTGTGACAGCATAGGACCATGCGTTCATTCATTGGCCGGGTCCTCATCAACGCATTGGCATTGTGGATTGCCAGCTGGGTTCTTCCCGGCCTGGATATCACCACATCTGCTACAACGGACGCAGTAGCCAAGACCGGCGTGGCAGAGGGAACGGACGTGGCGGGAACCATCCTGGCGTACCTGTTCATCGGCCTGATCTTCGGATTAGTCAATGCGTTCATCCGCCCCTTAGTGAGCTTCCTGTCCCTCCCAATCACCATCCTGACGCTGGGCCTCTTCACCATCGTCATCAGCGCCGCGATGCTGTATGTGACGTCGTGGATCAGCAGCTTCACGCCGGTCCACTTCACCATTGATTCGTTTTTCTGGACGGCAGTGCTCGCGGCCATCATCATCACCCTGATCTCGCTGGTGGCCGGCCGGCTTGTGGGCGTCCGCCGGTAAGCGGGCACTTCGCTGTCCGGCCTCGCCCGGGCCTAGCGTCCTGCATAACCACGTCCCGGTTTGTGCCAATCAGCGGAGGCCGCGGCAGGTGCGGGGGCCCTTGTCCTCGACAGGGAAAACCGCGTGGCCGTAGCGGTGCCTCCCGTCCCGAGTATGGCGCCCAGCGCCGCGGTGGACTCCACCAGCGAAGGGTCGCGGCTTTGTGCCACGAGCCGGGCACCGTTTTGGTAGCTGCTTAGCTGATGGCCCGGACCTATGCCTACATCCTCCCCCGTCTGAACGTACAAGTCATTGGTCATGGTGACCGTGACCCGGTTTCTGGCGTCCGGGTTTGGTGCGCCGTCGGCCCCGGGGACCCAGTCCGTCCGGTGCTCAAGGTGGAGGCTGCTGACGTCCGGCTTTGATGCAATGTGGGCGACGGGCGATCCCGCGGTCAGGACGTACCTGAGGTCGTATTCCTCCAGGAAGGCGCCGCTTGCTGCCAGGTTCATCGCGTGGATGCCCCCTTGGCTGTAACCGACGCCCACTATAGGGTCACCCTTCCTGGCGCCGGCTGCTTCAAGGGCTTCCCGAACAGCCTTGTTGACACTTTCCGAGCTGTCTCCCACGCCTTCGACTATGCCGTCCAGGTCAAAGGGATTTGCGCCCCCCGCAGCGTCACGCAGCTGGGTCCCCGGGATCACCACCACATAGGCTCTACGCCCGCCGCCATCAACTTCGATGACCTCGATATAGCCGGCTCCGCGTTCATCAATTACCCGGACACGTTCCAGCAGGCCTGACGGAGAAGGGTCCAGGACAATCGGAATACTTTCCTCCCTGGTGACTGCCAACGGGCGAGGCTTTAGTGCTGGAATCACGACATCCGCCAGCGCCTTGAGGAAGGGGGAGACAAAGGCGGCATTGCCGATGACGTTCTCGGTGGCGCTTCGGCTGAGAAACCCTGTCCGCCAGAAGTCCGCGTGGCGTTGCAGCTCTCCTTCGACGTTTGGAACTCCAAGACCGCGGGCAGCGCCTGCCAGCCGCTCCGCCATTTCGTAGTCGTGATTGCAGGCCCGGACCTGGCTGCTGATGCTCTGCAGTTCGGTCCGGACCACCTGGACGCTCCGCCCAGCCCCACCCACCGCATTCAGGGCCATGGTTCCCGTCCACCGGGGCAGATCCTGGAATGGAGCGAGGTCCTCCCAGACGCGGCGGACCTCAACCTCGATCCCGGCAAGCCTGCCTGCCAGGTCATCCAGTTTTTCGGCGCCGCCCGTAAGCTCCTCGAGCTGGAAGCTGATACCGCCCACGCCTCCCCGGATCGCCAGGGTGCCATGGTCCGCTGGGCCGGAGACCCGGATGGGCCCGCCGCTGCCCGAAGGCGTGGCCTCGGCCATCAGGGCCTGCCGCTGTAGGAGCAGGCCGCCGCCAAGGTCTCCTGGCTGTGCCTGGCCACAGCTGCCTTTGCCTCAGTCAAGGATTCAAGGGAACGGCGAAGGGCGACAGCCTGCAATGACACGGAATCCCGGTATACTCGGCCGGCCGGCGACTCCCATTGCAGCAACTGGATGTCCCTGAATCCGGCCAGGACTTCCTCTGCCCGGACCAGGCAGACCGCCAAGCGATCGGCCAACTGGTCCACCTGGGAAACACGGATCATGCCGGCCTGCAGGTCAGCGCCCGCCAAGTCTCTGCCCATTGCCCTTCCACCACACCTTTGCCTGTTGCATCCGAAAACTCCCCGGCCCTATCCGGGAACTGCCTTTCCACTCCGGACGCTACGGAGCGGCCGCTCCGGACTGAAGAGCCGTCGCCGGCTATGTGGACAAGTAACGCGGACAGCGGCCGCTTAAGGGGGTGCCGGACTTCATGAAAGAATCAGCACATGCCTGAAACTGCCGCCACAGCTGACACCCGTACGCCCTCAGGACGCCTGGCACTCGCCGCGTCCCCGGAAAAAATTGCGCTCGGCCCGCTGGATGGCCGCTACCAGTCGGCTGTCGCACCCTTGGTGGACTACCTTTCGGAGGCGGCCCTCAACCGGGACCGGGTGGCGGTGGAAGTTGAATGGCTCATCCACCTGACCAGCAACAACGTCCTTCCCGGCGCCGGCCCGCTCGCCCCGGAGCAGGAGGATCAGCTGCGTGCGATCGTCACGGAATTCGACGCCTCCTCCGTGGCCGAGCTTGCTGACATCGAGGCCGTCACGGTCCACGACGTCAAGGCCGTGGAGTACTACATCGGCCGGCGCCTGCCCGCCATCGGGATCGAAAACCTGACGGCCATGGTCCACTTCGGCTGCACCTCCGAGGACATCAACAACCTGTCCTACGCCCTGGGCATCAAGGGCGCTGTGGAGGACGTGTGGCTGCCCGCGGCACAGGCCCTGGTGGCACAGATCAGCACGATGGCCGAGGACAACCGCGCCGTCCCCATGCTGTCCCGCACCCACGGCCAGCCCGCCACGCCCACAACCCTGGGCAAGGAACTCGCCGTCATCGCGCACCGCCTGAACCGCCAGCTGGACCGCATTGCCCGGACCGAATACCTGGGCAAGATCAACGGTGCCACCGGCACCTACGCCGCCCACGTCGCTTCCGTCCCGGGCGCCGACTGGCAGCAGGTCTCCAAATCCTTCGTCGAGGGCCTGGGCCTTACCTGGAACCCGCTGACCACCCAGATCGAAAGCCACGACTGGCAGGCCGAGCTCTACGCCGACGTCGCCCGCTTCAACCGGATCCTGCACAACGTCTGCACGGACATTTGGAGCTACATTTCCATCGGCTACTTCGCGCAGATCCCGGTGGCCGGCGCCACGGGCTCTTCCACGATGCCGCACAAGGTGAACCCGATCCGCTTCGAGAACGCGGAAGCCAACCTGGAGATCTCCAATGGCCTCCTGGACACCCTGGGCGCCACGCTGGTCACCTCCCGCTGGCAGCGGGACCTCACCGACTCCTCCAGCCAGCGCAACATCGGCGTGGCGTTCGGCCACTCCCTGCTGGCCATCTCCAACGTGGCCAAGGGCCTGGAGCGCCTGGACGTTGCGGAAGACGTTCTGGCGGGCGACCTGGACACCAACTGGGAAGTGCTGGGGGAAGCCATCCAGATGGTGATGCGTGCTGAGGCGATTGCCGGCGTCGAAGGCATGGAGAACCCCTACGAGCGGCTCAAGGACCTCACCCGGGGCCAGCGGGTGGACGCGGCCCGCATGCAGGAATTCGTGCAAAGCCTTGGCCTGTCACCGGAGGCCGAGGCCAGGCTGCTCGCCCTGACCCCCGGAAAGTACACCGGCATCGCCGACCAGCTGGTGGACCACCTCAAGTAAAAGTACGACGACGGCGCCGGGCTCCCAAGGCCCGGCGCCTTTCTTGCGGGTCATCCGGGCTTTCGGGCGTCGTTCAGGGGATAGGGGAGTGCGAAACTGAAAGCATGAAACTGCTGCTCATCCGCCACGGACAGACTCCCGGTAACGTGCTTGGCCAACTCGATACGGCGCATCCTGGCCCCGGCCTCACGGAACTCGGCGAACGGCAGGCCGAGGCCATGGCCCGCTCGCTGGCGAACGAGCCCATCGGCGCCCTGTACGCGTCCACGCTGATCAGGACCCAGATCACGGCCGCGCCGCTGGGCCGGCTGCACAGCCTGGATGTCGAGGTGCTGGAAGGCCTGCACGAAATCGAAGCCGGCTCCCTCGAGAAACTGACGGACCATGAAGCCTACAAGCGCTACATGGGGACGGTCTTCTCCTGGGCCGCCGGGGACCTGGACCGCCGGATGCCGGCAGGTCCGGACGGGCACACGTTCTTTGACCGCTTCGATGCTGCCATCCGCCGGGTCGTGGACCGGGCACTCGACCAGCAGCATGAGGCCGCTGCAGTGGTCAGCCACGGTGCGGCGATCCGCACCTGGGCGGGACGCCGGGCGGAGGACGCGGACCACGAATTCGCCGCCCGGCACGTGCTGGCCAATACCGGAATCGTGGCGCTGGAAGGCGATCCGGACAGCGGGTGGAAGCTCATCCACTGGGACGGAAGCCCGGTGGGCGGACTTGCCCTCGCCGACGCAACCGCGGAGGACCCCACTGGCCGGGACGTAGCCTAGGCCAGCTGGCGGATCCGCCGGGCGGGAAAAACCGCCATCCCGCGGCAGGGGCTGACTGCTTCGCCGGCGGGTACGGGAACGAGCCGCGCGGCCATGTCCGCCGCCTCCCCCGCCGTCGGACGTCCCGCGCTGTCCATGGCCGTCAGGGACCGGAGGAAGGAACACCAGCCGGAACCCAGGGAGTCCGGCACCTCCGGACTGCGAAGGGTCCTGGCCACGAGGGACTCGATGGCAGTGCCGGGAAACGCCTTGGTTCCGGTGAGCAGCTCCAGCAGGACCAGGCCCATGGCGTAGACATCCCAGGAGGCACGCGCCGGTCCTCCCGATGCCTGCTCAGGGCTCATGTAGTGCACAGTCCCGGAGGAGACGCCTGGTTCAGGAGCGGAGCCGGCAGGCGCCACGATGCCGAAATCGATGATGCGGACAGGGCTGCGCCGCAGGCCGCTCAGCATCAGGTTGGCGGGCTTGATGTCGCGGTGCACCATCCCCTGCCCGTGGAGGTGGGCCAGCGCCTCAAAGAGGCCCCGCGCCCAGCCGGCAACCACGTCGGGATGGTACTGGCTGATGCGGGCAGCGTCCGAGAGGCTGGGGCCCAGTGCAAGTTCTTCCACAAGGAAAGGGCGGCCGGCGAGTGCAGAGTTCCCGGGCAGCACGCCCTGGCCGATGAACCTGACGATCGAGGGGTGCTGCAGGCCCGCCAAGACGGCGGCTTCGTTGCTGATCCGCTCAAAGTGTTTGGCCGAGGCGCCTACCGCCACCTTCACTGCCACGTCGGCCCCGCCTTCCAGGTCCGCCGCGCGGAAAACCTGCGCGAGCGCGCCACGGCCAACAAGCTCCTGGAGCTGGTAGCGTCCCGCCACTGTAGGTGCGGCGGCGTTGACGGCCGGGGTTGATCGAAGGTGCGCGGGGGCGGTCATGCGGAGAGCGCCGCTGGACGGGCCGGAACCGGCATAACTGCCCCGTCCTCGGATCCGTGGCCATAAGGGGACTCGATCCAGGCATCCAGCTGGAAACCGCACCCGCACCGCCACACGGGGGGCAGGTGGACGGGGCCGCCGTTTTCAGGCTCGAAGGTGTAGCCGACGGCCGCAGGCCCCACGGCGGGGGTGACAAGTTCCATGGCGGAGCCGCAGTGGACGGCGGGACTGCTGACCGCCCCGTCCTGCGGAGGCGAAGCGTTGAAGGACGCGCTGCACGCAAGGGATTCCAACGGCAAAAGCTCAGTAAAGGTAACCAAGACGCTCACGACTCCGGCTGTAAGGATTACGGGAATAATCGTAAGCATACATATTGCTAGCTCATCTAGCTAGCTAGGCTAGTTACTTCTCTTCGTGTTGCGCCTGCTGCAGCGCCTCGGTCATCCGCTCCAGGAACTTAACCACCACCCGGGCCTCCTCCGCGGTCAGTCGTTCTGCCACGGACATCATCTGCCGGTGCATGGCACCGAGCGTCACGCGCACCTCCTTGTCCGATTCGACGGTGGGAACCACCACTACGGACCGCCTGTCCGTGGGATGGGCCTCGCGGCGCACATGCCCGCTCGCCACAAGCCTGTCAATGAGGGAGGTGGTGGATGCGCTCGTGATGCCCAGGAAGTGGCTGATGTCCTTGGGAACCACCGTCTTGCCGGAGGCCTGGACCCGCAGCAGGTAGCGCAGGGCGAGGATATCCGTTTCACCCATTCCCATGGAATCCCGGGTGGACCGGCGCACCGCCGTTTCAGCAGTCCGATAGTCCCGCAACGACTTCAATACCGCCGCGCTGTAGTCCAACTGACCATCCGGCCCGTACCAATACCCGGAGCCTTCATTACCCATAGAGCGCATGGAATCATACTAGTCCAGCTGATAACTAGGCAGCCAAGTGAGTTGTCGATGTGCATAAACTGCACGTTATCCCGCAGCTAACCGGGAAGAAACAACGGCGTAACGGCCGCCTCCTACTCTGGGTTTGCATAACCCTTCGGAGAATCGAGGCACAATGCAGACCAACCCGCGGCTTAACATCAGGCAGGTCCCCTGGTCCAACCCCGTGGGCGCGGATCTGCGCCGCGCCCAGCAGGCCGAACTGGACGCCCGCTTTGGCACCCCCGACCACGAACCCGGGCCGCCGCCGTCGGGCGCCGATTGCGCAGTCTTCCTTGTTGCGTATGACAAGGGCTCGGGACAGCCCGTGGGCTGCGGCGGCCTGCGGATGCTCGACGCGGAAACTGCGGAGATCAAACGTTTGTACGTGGTTCCGTACACCCGGGGTTCGGGTGTGGCGAGTTCCATCCTGGCAGCCCTTGAGGCGGAAGCCTTCAGGCAGGGAATCACGCGGATCAAGGCGGAAGCGGGATCGGCTCAGCCGGACGGGCGGAACTTCTACGAAAACTCGGGGTTTGAAGCCGTTCCGAACTTCGGACCCTACATCGGGGTTGCACACTCTTACTGCTACGCGAAGAGCATCAACGCCCGCAGCGCGGCCCATACCGCCATGGCCTAGGCTCGCGGGACCGGGGGGGGCAGCCCGCCCCCGCCAGGCGTGCGGGTACGTCACACAGGATGCGCCTGCGCCGCCTTCAGCTAACCTCGCCCTATGGAAACAGCAGACATCACTTTCCGCACCCGCAAGTGGGTCCGGCCCGAGGACCTCAACGCGAACGGGACGCTGTTCGGCGGCAGCCTGCTGAAGTGGATCGATGAGGAAGCGGCCATCTACGCCATCCTCCAGCTCGGCAACGGCCGCGCCGTCACCAAGTACATCTCTGAAATCAACTTCGTCAGCTCCGCTGTGCAGGGCGATCTCATCGAGATGGGGCTGACCGCCACGCGCTTCGGCAGGACCTCGCTGACCATGCGCGCCGAGGTCCGCAACATGATCACCCGCCAAAGCATCCTCACCATCGAGGAAATCGTCTTCGTGAACCTCAACCCATCCGGCAAGCCGGAGCCGCACGGCTATACCGAGATCACCTACGACCGGGACAGGATCCCCACGCACCACCTCACGGAGACGCTGAGTGGAGACGCACAGTAGGGGCTGACGACGGCGGCGCGTGAGTTCCGCCGTCGGGCCGCCGTTGCCGACGCCTGCCGCGGCGCCTTGGGCAACTTTTGCCGCCCGTTCATACGCACGCCTCCGACCGTTCTCCTGCCTGGACCAGAGTGGACAGCCGGGCTGTTTATCGAATCGATAGCCATAACAGCCGTGAATTCCGCATGCCCGGCGTTAGGCTTGCCGGACATGCTCCGATTCCAGTCCAGAAATGAGTCCAGATCGTGCGTAAATTGAAGACCTTGGCTGCCGCCGCCGTCGCCCTCACCCTTCTTGCCGGATGCGGCGGAGGGGCCGCCACCCCCGCCGCATCAGGGGAGTCCTCCCCAGCTCCGGCAGGCGGCGCGGGAGAAACCCTGGTTGTCTACACGAACTCCAACGGCGAGGGCCGCGGGGACTGGCTGACTGCCAAGGCCGCTGAAGCAGGCTTCAAGATCGAGATCGTCGGTGCCGGCGGCGCAGACGCCACCAACAAGCTGATTGCCGAGAAGAACAACCCCATTGCCGACGTCGCGTTCGGGTTGAACAACATGTACTTCTCGCAGATCAAGGCCGCAGGCGCCCTGGAGCCCTACGAACCGGCCTGGGCCGGCGAAGTGGACAAGGAACTGGGTGACGGCGAGGCCTACTGGCCCTTGGTAAAGCAGGCAATCCTCCTTGGCTACAACTCGGACAAGATCTCGAAGGACAAGGCCCCGCAGGACTGGACCGACCTGTGGACCAAGGAGGAGTTCAAGGACCGTTACGAGCGCGTAACCGGACTGGGCACCGCCACCGCGCAGCTCGTTTTCGCGGGAATCCTCAGCCGCTACCGGGACGATTCCGGCGACCTTGGCATCTCCGACGAGGGCTGGAAGCAGGTGGAGCAGTACTTCCAGAACGGCAGCCCGGCGGTTGCAAAGACCGATCTCTTTGCCCGCATCGCGTCCGGCGAAGTGGACATGGGCCAGATGCCGTCCTCGATCATCGCCGAGCGCGAGAAATCCTTCAAGGTGAATGTCGAGACTGTGATCCCGTCCGTGGGCGTCCCGCTCGCCGTGGAACAGATCGCCCTGGTGAAGGGCACCAAGAAGGAGGAGCAGGCCAAGAAATTCATCGACTGGTTCGGCAGCTCCGAGGTCCAGGGCGAGTTCGCAAAGCAGTTCAATTCCATGCCAGTCAACAAGGAAGCCGAAGCCCAGGCCAACCCCGAGGTGGTGGACTTCTTCGCGGACCTCAAGCAGCAGGACATCGACTGGGAGTTCGTGCAGGAGAACATGGGCGCCTGGGTGGAGAAGATCGAGCTCGAGTACATGACGTAACCGGTCCGCAGCCGGCCCCGTCAACCCGACCTTCGCTTCATCAGACAGGTTTGCCATGATCCGCTTGGACAACATCGAAGTTTCCTTTGGTGATTTCACCGCCATCCCCGACCTTGACCTGCACGTGCGCCCGGGGGAGTTTTTCACCCTCCTGGGGCCGTCCGGCTGCGGGAAAACGACTGCCCTGCGGACGTTGGCGGGCTTCATCCAGCCTTCCGCCGGCAGGGTGCACGTTGACGGCAAGGACGTTACCCGCCTTCCCAGCGACAAGAGGCAGGTGGGCATGGTGTTCCAAAACTATGCCCTCTTCCCCAGCATGAGCGTGTGGGAGAACATCGCCTTCGGACTCAGGGTCAGGAAGGAGAAACCGGCGGACAGTGACCGCCTGGTCCGGGACATCGCTCGGCGGGTGGAGCTCAGCGATGAGCAGTTGTCCAAGAATGTGGCGGAGCTGTCCGGCGGACAGCAGCAGAGGGTTGCCGTGGCACGGGCGCTCGTGCTGCGGCCCAAAATCCTCCTGCTGGACGAGCCGCTGTCCAACCTGGATGCCAAACTGCGCCACCAGCTACGGCAGCAGCTCAAGGACCTGCAGAGCGACTTCGGCATCACCACGGTGTACGTCACCCACGACCAGGACGAGGCCCTGGCCATGAGCGACCGGGTGGCAGTGTTCAACAAGGGCGTGGTGGAACAGGTGGGGACGCCGCAGGAGATCTACGACCACTCGGCCTCGGAGTTTGTCTGCAACTTCATCGGCGACAGCTCCGCGCTGACCCCGGAGTTCGTGGCGGAACTGAACCGGCTTGCGGGGGCAGGGCTCAACACGGACGCCAAGTCCTACCTTCGGGTGGAAAAAGCGTCCCTGGACCGCGGGGCTGAAGGAGGCGGCGCCGTCGGACTTTCCGGCACGGTGGTGTCCCGCACCTACCACGGCCTGCACAGCCGCTATATGGTGCGCAGCCACGGAGCGGACATCCGGTTGCTGGTGAAGGAGGACGGCGGCGCCCACCCTGAGCCGGGCACGGAAACCACGGTCTACCTCCAGCCCGGGCACGTCCTGCAGTACCACCCTGCGACGGGGGCTGCCCTTCGGCAGCAGCACCCGGCAGCAGTCCTGCCATGAGCAGCACCGCGGTCCGCAGCATGGCCCGCTCCCCCTTCGTGCTGGTGGTTGGCGTGGTCCTAACCTGGTTCATTGCGGCATTCCTGGTGTGGCCGAACATCAACGTCCTGATAGCCACTTTCTTCCCGGACGGCAGCTTCTCCGGGAGGGCGGCGGAAAAGCTCTTCTCGTCCCAGCGGGCCATGAAGGCGCTCGGCAACAGTTTCCTGCTGGCGGTGGCCCTGTCCGTCACGGTGAACCTGGTGGGCGTGTTCATTGTCCTGGTGACTCACTACTTCCGGATCCGCGGCTCCAGGATCCTGTTCCTCGGCTATGCATCCACCTTTATCTACGGCGGCATTGTCCTGGCCGCCGGGTACAAGTTCATTTACGGGGACAAGGGAATCGTCACCTCGCTGCTGGTGAAGGTGTTCCCCGGCATGGACCCCGGCTGGTTCTCTGGCTTCTTCGCAGTCCTGGTGGTAATGACATTCGCCACCACCACCAACCACATGCTGTTCGTGGCCAACGCGCTGAAGGGCATCGACTACCAGACCATTGAAGCGGCCCGGAACCTGGGGGCCTCAACCTGGACCATCCTGCGCCGGATCGTGCTGCCCATGCTCAAGCCCACCCTGTTCGCAGTCACCATCCTGTCCTTCCTCACCGGGCTGGGCGCCCTGAGCGCTCCGCAGGTGCTGGGCGGGCGCGACTTCCAGACCATCACCCCAATGATCCTGACCTTCACTAACAGCCCCACTTCCAGGGACCTGGCTGCGCTGCTGGCGGTGATCCTTGGGCTGGCCACGATCCTGATGCTCGCAGTGATGTCGCGGCTGGAGAAGGGCGGCACCTACTTCTCGGTGTCCAAGGTTTCCTCGGCCCTGCAGAAGCAGGACATCACCAACCCGGCGGCCAACGCGGCTGTCCACGCTGTTGCCTACCTGCTGTTCGCCGTCTACACGCTGCCGGTGGTGCTGATTGTCCTGTACTCGTTCGCCGACGGCGCTGCGATTCAGACCGGCCAGCTTTCACTCGGCAGCCTGACGCTTGAGAACTACGAGCGGGTCCTCACCCAGCCGTCGGGGCTGCGGCCGTTCATCGTCAGCGTGGTCTATAGCGCCCTGGCAGCCATCATTGCCGTGGGCGGGCTGCTGTTTGTGGCCCGGCTGCTGCAGAAGTACAAAAACTGGGTGGCGTCGGTCTTCGAATACCTGCTCCACATCCCCTGGATCCTGCCGTCCGCGCTGCTGGCCCTTGGCCTCATCATCAGCTACGACCACCCCAATCCCCTGGTGGGCGGGGCGGTGCTCACCGGCACCACCGTGATCCTGCTGATCGCTTTTGTCACGGTCAAAATCCCGTTCACGCTGCGGATGCTCAAAGCGTCCTTCGCATCGGTGAATTCCTCCCTGGAGGAAGCAGCGGCCATCATGGGCGCCAAGACGCTGTATGTCTTCCGGCGGATCCTCCTGCCGCTGGTGCTCCCGGCTGCCGCTGCCATCACGGCACTGAATTTCAACAGCCTGCTCGACGACTACGACACCGCCATCTTCCTGGCCCACCCCTTGGTCCAGCCGCTGGGCCTGGTGATCAAGGCGAACACGGACGGCGCGGAGGGCGTGGCCGGCGTCGCCAACACCTTTGTGTATACCGTGCTCCTGATGGTCATCACCGGGGTGACCATGTACCTGGTGTACGGCCGCTCCAGCCGGGGCGGGTCACGGAAGAAACGGCTGCCGGCCCTTCCGCCCGCGTCCGCCGCGCCTGGCCCCGGCGTTCCCGGGACCACCGGGTCCGGGGAGGACGCCACGCAGCCGGCCGCTCCCGTCCGGTGATCATCCGGCAGGACCGCTGACGACGGCGGCGCAGCTCGCCGAAGGCACAACGTCCAACTACTACCGGACCCGCGCGGCCCTGGTGGAGGCGGTGCTGAACCGCATGGAGCAGCTCCACGGCCAGCTGCTCCAGGACCTCGCTCCGTCGGGCCCGCCGGGAAACGTTGCGGAGCTTGCCGACCAGCTGGCCAGGCTGGTGCTGTCCCTCACCGGCCGCCCGGGCCCGGGACGTGGCGGACTACGGCGACGGCTTGATGCTCCACCTGCTCACGGTCCGGCGGGACGGGCAGCCATCGCCGCAGCAGTCCGGCGGCTGCTTGCGCCCTGAGCGCGCCTTCCGCTGGCGCGTGTCCAGCCGGCCCAGCAGCACCAGGGAGAAGAGCGGAACGAAGGCACCCACGACGTCCTCCAGGATCCTACGCCCGGCACGCGTCGCGAGATCGGAACAGCCGGGCAATACCCCCGAAACAGCGCCGCGCCATCCTTGGACCATGAAGCCCAGCGCAAGGACCACCCCCGAGGCTGAACTGAGTTGCGAGGTCTGCGGCCTGATGCCGGAACCGACCCGGACGCGGCTGACCCTGGCCAACGTGGCGGTGATGCTTCCCATTGAGCTCCTGGTCCACGCGCTGGTGGTGGGCACCGAACTTTCCTACCTGGCCAAGGTCATGGTGTTGACTGTCACTGCCACTGTCCTTGTCATCTGGGTGGCGGAGCCCTCCGCGGCCCGGGTGCTCCGTAGCTGGCTGCATGCTCCGGCCCTGCGGCACCGGCGGCGGCTGGCTGTGGCGCCGGCGCTGTGGCGGGCGCGCACCGTCCTGCGGGATGAGCCGGGAGCGCTGCAGAAGGTGACCAAGGCCCTGGCCCGCCTGGACACGAACATCCTGAGCATCCACGTGCATCCGGTGGCCGGCGGAGTGCTGGACGAGTTTGTGCTGTCCACGCCCGGTGATGTGGATGAACACCAGCTGCTCGAGGCGCTGCAGCAGGCCGGCGGCACCCGGTCCCGCGCCTGGCCCACAACAGCCCTGGCCATGGCGGACGGGCAGACGAAGGCGCTCAGCCTCGCGGCACGGATCGCGGACGCGCCGGATGAGCTGCCGCTTGCCGTGGCGGAGCTGTTGCGGGCACGGATCCTTTCTCCGGCGGAGGCGCGCCTGGAAAGGCACGACGCCGGCACGCGGATCAAAATTCCCACGGCCTGGCACGGTCCCATCACCTTTGCGCGGCCCGGGGAGCCGTTCACCCCGGCGGAATCGGCCCGCGCCCACAGGCTGGCGGAGCTGGCCGAAATCCTGGCCCACCGTCCGGCCCCGGGTCTCCCCAACTAGGTAGCGCTAAGTGTCGTTATAGGGCCCCAAAACGACACTTGGCGCTACCTAGTTGGGCTACATCCGAATGATCAGGGCGGACGGGTCCATGGTCATCAGGACGTGCTTGCCCTGCCCTTCGTGGTCGCCGTCCAGCTGGTAGTCGTCGTTGTGCTCCAGGGTGATCTCCACGGTCTTGCCCTGGTAGTACTCCACCGCGGTGTCCTTGCCCCGGCCCTTGCCGATCATCCCCGCAACCACGGACAGCCATCCCAGCTTTCCGTGGTGCGGGGCCAGCACGGCCACATCGAGCAGGCCGTCGTCCATCTTGGCCTCGGGAAAGATCTCCAGGCCGCCCTGGACCTTGCCGCAGTTGCCCACCATGACGCTACGGACGCCGCGGTGCACGGCAGTCTTGCCGTCAATCACAATGGTGGCCTTCACCGGTTTGCCCGGGAGGTTGCGGATGCCGGCGTCCACGTAGGCCAGCCAGCCCACCTTGTCCTTCAGCTCCTCGTTGGTGTCGGCCATGATGGTGGCGTCGTATCCCACCCCGGCCATGACCAGGAACAGCTGCTCCTTGTCCGGGTCGCTGCGGCGGGCCCGGACGACGTCGATCTTCCGTTCGGTTCCGATCAGGGCGCCGGCCATGGCGCCGTCGTAGTCGGTGACGTCCATGCCAAGGTTGCGGGCCAGGAGGTTTCCCGTGCCGAGCGGGAGCAGGCCCATCGGGACGTCGCCACCGGAGAGGACCTCGGCAACGCACCGCACGGTCCCGTCGCCGCCGGCCGCGATGACTATGTCCGCACGCTGGGCGAGTGCTTCCTTGGCCTGGCCGACGCCGGGATCCTCCTTGGTGGTTTCGAACCAAAGCGGCTCGCCCCAGCCGTTTTCCACACAGTGCTTGGCCACCAGGCCGCGCACGTCGATGTCCACGGGCTTGGCTGGATTGACGATGATTGCGGCGCGCTGGAGTGAAGTGGAGCTGTTGGCAGTCATGGCGTCCTTCGGTGGCGAATGGAAAGGCTACTTCTGGAAGAAGACTAGCCTGCCCCGCGAAGGGTTCGAAGCAGGCAGGCGGCAGGCCGGAAGCTACAGCGCCTTGACTGCCCCGAGCACCTGCGCCAGTGAGTCCTTTGCGTCGCCGAACAGCAGGGACGTCTGGGGCTCGTAGAGCAGGTCATTCTCGATCCCGGCGAAACCCGGCCGCATGGACCGCTTGAGGAAGATCACCTGCCGGGCGTCGGCCACTTCCAGGATGGGCATGCCGTAAATGGGCGAGCCCTGTGACGTCTTGGCCGCAGGGTTCACCACGTCGTTTGCCCCCACCACCAGGGCAACATCCGCGGTTTTGAACTGCGGGTTGATCTCGCCCATTTCCTTCAGCGACTCGTACGGCACGTTCGCCTCGGCCAGGAGCACGTTCATATGACCGGGCATCCGGCCCGCCACGGGGTGGATGGCGAAATCCACCTCGATGCCCCGCCCCTCAAGGGCCAGCGCCAGTTCGGCAGCCGTGTGCTGGCCCTGCGCAACCGCCAGGCCATAGCCCGGAACAATGATCACACGCTGCGCGTAGCCCAGGAGCACCGCCACGTCCTCCGCGCTGGAGGACCGCACGGGACGCTCGCTCACGGCGGTGGATCCCGCCGTCGAACCTCCCCGGAAGGCGCCGAACAGGATACCGGCCACGCTCCGGCCCATGGCAGCCGCCATGGCCCGGGTAAGGATGGTACCGGAGGCGCCCACCAGCGTGCCGGCAACCACCAGGAGCACGTTCCCCAGCACCACGCCGGAGGCGGCGACGGCCAGGCCGGTGAACGCGTTGAGCAGCGAGATGACGATCGGGACGTCGGCCCCGCCCACGGGCAGCACCAGCAGGATGCCGGCGGCCAGGCCCAGGACCAGCAGCAGCGACGCGAGCGGCAGGGAACCGGTGAAAACGACGGCGGCGGCGGCCGCAACGGCGGCAAGCAGCACCGCGGCCATCACCACAGGCAGCCCGGGGAACACCACCGGCCGCGTTGTCATGAGTTCCTGCAGCTTCGCGAACGTGACCCCCGAGCCTGCGAAGGACACAGCGCCCACCAGGAGCGTGAAGACAATCGCCAGCCGCATCCAGGGGTCGCCGGCATGGCTGAGTTCAAGGAGCGCCACCAGCGCCGCAGCCCCGCCGCCCACGCCGTTGAACAGCGCCACGAGCTGTGGCATCTGGGTCATTTTGACCCGCCGCGCCACAGGGGCCGCAACCGCCGACCCCACGGCTATGGCCGCCAGGATCCAGGGAATGTTTTCCAGCCGTGCGGACAGGAACACGGTGACGACGGCGATCAGCGCTCCCAGCGCGCCAACCAGATTGCCCCGGCGGGCCGTCCGCGGGGAACTGAGCCCGCGCAGCGCCAGGATAAAGAAGACGGCGGCAATGAGGTACAGGAGCGAGGTCCATACGGGATCGAGGAAGCTCATCTGCCGTCCGCCTTCCCCATTGCCTCTTTCGTGCTGGCCTGTTTCTTTGCATGGAACATGTGCAGCATCCGGTCGGTCACCACGAAGCCGCCGACGAGGTTGGCGGTGGCAAGGACGACGGCGAGGAGGGCCACTGCGAGCACCCACGGGTCCGCTGCCTGGCCGGCCACAATGATGGCGCCCACCAGGATGATCCCGTGGATGGCGTTGGCGCCGGACATCAGGGGCGTGTGCAGGGTGCTGGAGACCTTCGAAACCACCTCGAAGCCCACGAACACCGCCAGCACCGTGATGGTCAGCAGGCTGATCCCGTCCATCAGAGCACCCCTTCCCGCCGGCTGCCGGCCCGCTCCGCCAGCAGTTCCGCCGTCGGCCGGTGCCGCACTTCGCCGTCATGCGTCAGGCAGGCGCCCGCCAGCACCTCGTCCCCGAAGTCGGGGACCATGGCGCCGTCCCGGACCATGAGCGCAAGCAGGTTGGCAACGTTCTTGGCGTAGAGGCGGGAAGCGTCCGAGGCCATGGCCGAGGGGGCATCCTTCAGTCCCACCAGCGTGACGAAGCCGGAACCGTCCGCCGTAGGCACCGGGACGTCCTGGCCGGGAACCACGGCTTCCACGTTGCCGCCGGACTCTGCGGCGAGGTCGACGACGACGGAACCGGCCCGCATGCCCTGTACCATCTCGGTGGTGACCAGGAGGGGTGCGCGCCTGCCGGGGACGGCCGCCGTCGTAATCAGCACGTCCGCCTGGGCCACGTGCGGAGCGAGCAGCTGGCGCTGCCGGGTGCCGGCGTCGGAACTGAGCTGGCGCGCGTAGCCGCCCGCAGCCTCGGCCGCTTCAACGTCCAGCCGGACGAAGGTGCCGCCCATGGATGCCACCTCGTCCGCGGAGGCCGGGCGGATGTCGTTGGCGAAGACGCGCGCACCCAGGCGTTTTGCGGTGCCGATGGCCTGGAGGCCGGCCACGCCCGCGCCGAGCACCAGGACACGGGCGGGCGGAACGGTCCCTGCGGCGGTCATGTACAGCGGAAAAAACCTGGGCAGCCGGATGGCCGCTTCCAGGACGCACCGGTAGCCGGCCACCAGCGCCTGGGAGCTGAGGGCGTCCATGGATTGGGCCCGGGAGATGCGGGGCACCAGTTCCAGGGCAAAGGCGGTCACCCCGGCGTCGGCGAGCGCTTCAACCGTTGGGAGTTCGGACGACGGTGATGCGAGGCCTACCGTGACGGCTCCCCTTTTCAGGGAGCGGGCGGTTTCCGGGTCCAGGGGCCGGACGTGGGCCAGGACGTCCAGTTGAGCCAGGTCGAGTTCACGGACGAGGCGCACGCCGGCCTGGGTGTATGCCAGGTCGGGATACCCTGCCGCCGCACCGGCATCTTCCTCCAGGAGTACCTCGACGCCGAGCGCCGCCAGTTGCTTCACCGTTTCCGGTGTGGCTGCCACACGCCGTTCACCCTCCCGGCGTTCCCGCGGTATGCCTATTTTCACCCGCCGACTCCCCTCGCTGCAGTAGCTCGCGGCAGGGCCTCACGGTGGCGCCCGACCGGCTGACCGGCGGGAACGTCGCGGAGCGGCTCTGCTGCACGTAGTTGGCTAGAGTCTATGGCCCGCACCGCTGCCGCGGGAGTGGGGCGGCGTGCTTGGGTGGCAAACAGTTACCTTAAGCCCGGTGCCCGCCGAAATCGATGGCGATCGACTTTGCCGTTTCCTGCAGCTGGGGGATTACGGTCTCTTCGAGGACTTCGGCGGAAGCCCTGTGGGTCTGCAGCGATACGTTCGCGGCCGCGACGAGGTCCTTTCCCCGCCACACCGGCACGGCGACGCCGCGCAGGCCCTCCTCGAGTTCTTCCGACACCATCGACCAGCCCTTTTTCCGGGCCGATTCCACTTCGGCGCGGAGCTCCTCAGGGCTTCCCACCGTCCGCCCGGTAAAACGCTGCAACTGGACCTGCTGCAGGTAGGAGTCCAGTTCGGGTTCCGGCAACCCCCCAAGGAGCACGCGGCCCATGGACGTTGCCCACGCCGGAAACCTCGTGCCCACGGTGATCGAGACGCTGAGCAGCCGAGGGGACGGGACACATACGACGTAGACCACGTCAGCACCCTCAAGGATGCACAGGGCTGTTGTTTCGTTGAGATTCGCGGCCAGGGCTTTGAGGTGGGGTTCTGCGATCCTGGGCAGGTCGAGTCCCGCCAGGAAAGACCTGCCGATGTTCAGGGAGCGGGCGGTCAACTCGAAATGGGGGCCTTCCGCACGGATGTAACCGAGGTCGGCAAGCGTCAGGAGGAAACGTCGTGCAGACGCACGGGTCATATCCGTCCGGGCCGCTACCTGGGAAACCGTCAACCGTGGGGCCTCCGGGGTGAAGGCCAGCAGTACGTCGAAAGCCTTCTCAACCGACTTTACAAAGTAGGCCGCCTGCTCCTCCATAAACAGTGGTGTTCCTCTCCGGACGCTCTGGGCTGGCCCACATGGGCGCGCCGGGTGCCAGCGCCTTTTCGATCATATAGTGACCGGCCCCAGGGGACAGTCCGGCGATCGCATTCACATGTCAGTGACTTGCCTTCAGGAGCTTGAGCTCTTCCTGCAACAGGTCTGGGGCCTGTGCCTGCAGCCCCAGGATGGACACCATGGCGACGGCCTGCTCACGAAGATGGTCCCAGCCGTCGATGCACGAAGCCCCGAGCTCTTCAGCCCGGACAATGCTGGCGGTGGCATGGCTCGCGTACACAAAGTCGTAAACCAGGGCGTCCCGGGCCAGCGGCCCGTTACCCCAGACCGCTTCGTCGGCGGGGCTCTTTCCGATGGGAGTTGCATTGACAACCAAAGTGGCCCCGGCAGCCAGGTCCTGTGCTTCCTGCCAGGCCACACTCTCGGCGGCGATACCGAGGCCCCGGGCAAGGTCCAGCAGGTCTGCGGCGGCACGGGCGTCCCTGTCCGCAATAGTGACCCGGCCCACCTGCCCCTTGAGGGCGATCAGGGCCGCCCTGGCCGCACCGCCCGCCCCCATCATCAGGGCATGGCGCTGGTATCCATCGCCGAGCAGCGCGCCCGCGGCGATAATGTCCGTGTTATGACCGGACAGCGTGCTGCCCTGCCTGACCAGCAGGTTGCAGGCTCCACCCAGCCGGACCGCTTCTGTTGCCGTGTCGGCCGCGCGGGCCGCCCACTGCTTGTGGGGCATGGTCACGTTGGCCGCGACCACGTCCGGCATGAGGAGCCGGGCGCGGACGGCAGCCATGTCCGCATCCTGCCCCACGTCCCAAGCGTCATAGGTCCAGGGGCTGCCGAGCTGGTCCAGCACAGGATTCCAGAGTGCAGGGGACATCGCCTTGGAGGCCGCGGAGCCGATCAGGAACAGGCGGGAAGCTGCTGCAGGGTCTGCCATATTCTGCCTTTCGGAAAGGACGGACCGCTCTCGCTGAGTGCCCTGGGGAAACGGCGTTGTGATACGCCTCACCACCTAGTATGCTCGTTCTAAACGCATTTCGCACACTTGTTCGCTATACGTACATCAACCCACCGCCTTCAGCGTGGAAGGAACTGAAAATGACGAACATCGCAGCGGGGACAGAGGCCGCGACGGCTGCCCAGGCGGAACGCCAGCTCAAGCGCGCCAAGAAAGCCGCCTTGGCCGCCTTCCTCGGAGGCGCACTTGAGTACTACGACTTCTTTATCTACGCGACCGCAGCGTCGCTGATCTTCTCCAAGATCTTCTTTCCCGCAGGCGATCCCACCGTCGCGTTGATCGCCTCCTTCGCCACCTTCGGCGTCGCCTACGTCGCCCGGCCCTTCGGTGCTGTCGTGTTCGGCCACCTGGGCGACAAAATCGGCCGCAAGAACACACTGGTCCTGACCCTCGTCCTCATGGGCGCTGCCACGTTCCTCATTGGGATCCTGCCGGACTTCAATAGCGCCGGCTACTGGGCGCCTGCCCTCCTGGTACTGCTCCGGCTGATGCAGGGCCTCTCCGCAGGAGCGGAAACCGCCGGCGCATCTGCCCTTTCCACCGAGGAAGCTCCCGAAGGCCGTCGCGGATTCTTCGCCAGCTTCGCTATGAGCGGCATCTCCGCCGGTATCGTCCTGGCGTCACTGGCCTTCCTTCCCGTGGCCGCCATGAGCGAGGCCGACCGGCTGGCGTGGGGCTGGCGAATCCCCTTCTGGGGATCCATCCTGGTGCTGATCGTTGCCTACCTGGTGCGGCGGTCGTTGGAGGAGCCGGAAGTCTTCGAAGAAAAGCACGACCACGGCGAACTGGTGAAGCTCCCCTTCGCGAAGATGTTCAAGACCCATCCGGCCCAGTTCTTCCAGGTGGCCCTGATGTCCTTCGAAACCGTCACGAACACCTTCATGCAGTCCTTCGGCCTTGCCTACGCTGTCACCGTGGGAGTTCCGGCTTCAACCATGCTCTGGGTCAGCATCCTCGGAAACGTCCTGGCTATCGGCACGCAGCCGCTCATGGCCCATTTCTCGGACCGGTTCGGCCGGCGTCCGGTGTTCATCACCGGCGTGCTCGGCTCCGGAGCCATGATCTTCGTGTACTTCTCGGTGATCTCCACTGGAAACATCCCCATGATCTTCCTGACCAGCACGCTGATCACCGCCGGCACCTACGCCATGTCCAACGCGATCTACCCTGCGTGGTTCTCCGAGCTGTTCAACGTGAAGGTCCGATACTCCGGCATGGCCATCGGCCTGCAGATCGGCATCCTCTGCGCCGGCTTCACCCCGCTCCTGGGCACGGCCCTGGTGGGAGCAGACAAAGCCAACTGGGGACCGGCCGCATGGATCGTCGCAGGCTCATCCGTACTGGCCGTCGCCGGCGCCCTCTGGGCGCGCGAAACCAGCAAGACCCCCCTTCGCCAGCTCGGCAACGCGGTCAACTGAAGCTGGCCGGACCACAGCGGACAGCAAGGGGCCGACGGCGGGAAGCACCCGCCGTCGGCCCCTTCCAGTTTGAGGACACGGATGGGGCTGGTCAGCCCCGGGCCGTGAGGTCGGCCGAGATCAGCTTTGCGGTGGCGACGATTTCCTGGGCAACCGATGAAAGGTAGGCGTCAGGGTCCGGCTTGGCAGCCACGGACTGGGCCTGCAGGGACACGTTCACTGCCGCCACCACCTTTGGCCCGTCGTACACGGGGGCGGCCACGGACATCAGGCCAAGTTCGAGTTCCTGGTCCAGCAAGCACCAGCCTTGGGCTCGGACGGTGTCCAGGACTGCCAGAAGTTCCTTGACGCTCCCCAATGCGCGTGGGGTCAGCGGCTTGATGTCGGCGGCAGCAAGGTACGCCTTGAGGTCAGCAGGAGGCAGCCCGGCCAGCAGCACCCTCCCCATGGAGGTGGCATAGGCGGGGAAACGGGTGCCCACGGTAATGCCTATGGTCATGATGCGGCGGGTGGTCACGCGGGCGACGTACGCGATGTCGGTGCCGTCAAGCACAGCGGCGGAGGTGGACTCCCCCAGCTTCAGCGACAGTTCCTCAAGGTGCGGCTGGGCCAGCTGCGGCAGCGACAGCCCGGACAGGTATGCGTACCCGAGCTGGAGCACCTTGGCCGTGAGCGCGAAGGTCTTGCCGTCGGTCCTGACATAGCCCAGCTCCACCAGGGTGTGCAGGAACCGCCGCGCAGTGGCTCGGGTGAGGCCGGTGCGGGCAGCAACCGCGGTGAGGGTCATGACCGGATGCTCTGTATCAAACGCGCGGATCACCGCGAGCCCGCGGGCCAGGGACTGGACATATTGGTCACTGGCCTGCGGGGCGGGCTGGTTTTCTGTACTGACGGCGTCGGTCATGATTACCAATCCTAGGGCCGCCTGCTATGGCGCGGCTGCCGCCTCGAGCGGGACCGGTACGAGTTCCTGGAGCTCTTCGAGGGTGCAGCCGAAGGTTTCCCGGACGGTGACCCCGTCGGGGCCGGTGAGGAAGACGGCCTTGTCTGTGTAGACGCGGGTGACGCAGCCGACGCCGGTGAGCGGGTAGGTGCAGGACTCCACGATCTTGGAGGCACCTTCGCGGGTGAGCAGGGTCATCATGACGAACACGTCTTTGGCGCCGGTGGCGAGGTCCATGGCACCGCCGACGGCGGGGATCGCCCCGGGTGCCCCGGTGTGCCAGTTCGCCAGGTCACCGGAGGCGGACACCTGGAAAGCGCCCAGGACGCAGATGTCCAGGTGCCCGCCGCGCATGATCGCGAACGAGTCCGCGTGGTGGAAGTACGAGGCGCCCGGGAGTTCGGTGACCGGGATCTTGCCGGCGTTGATGAGGTCCTCGTCGATCTCGTCGCCCTTGGCTTCCGGCCCCATGCCGAGCATCCCGTTCTCCGTGTGGAGCGTGATGTTCTGTTCCTGGGTGAGGTAGTTGGACACCAGGGTGGGCTGGCCGATGCCCAGGTTCACGAACGATCCCGGGGCGATGTCCCTGGCCACCAGGCGGGCGAGGTCGTCCCGGCCCAGGGGTGTGACGGAGGTCTGGAGGGTTGTTGCGGTGCTCATCTCAAGCGACCTTTCCTGCAGGGGAAGCGGTACTGGCCGCGGGCACGCGGACCACAGTGTTGACGTAAATGCCTGGGGTCACCACGTTTTCCGGGTCCAGTCCCCCGACGGGGACGATCTCGGAAACCTGGACGATGGTCTGCCTGGCCGCGGCGGCCATGATCGGGCCGAAGTTCCGGGCCGTCTTGCGGTACACAAGGTTGCCCTTGCCGTCGGCCTTCAGTGCCTTGATCAGGGCGACGTCGGCGTGGATAGGTGTTTCGAAGACCTGGCCGCGGCCGTCGATGATGCGGGTTTCCTTGCCCTCGGCCAGCATGGTCCCGTAACCGGTGGGCGTGAAGAACCCACCGATCCCGGCCCCGGCGGCCCGGATCCGCTCGGCCAGGTTGCCCTGCGGCACGAGTTCGAGTTCGATCTCGCCGGCCTTGTACTTGGCGTCAAAGTGCCAGGAATCGGACTGCCGCGGGAAGGAACAGATCATCTTCCGCACCCGGCCCTCCTTGATCAGCAGCGCCAGGCCCTGATCGCCCTGGCCCGCGTTGTTGTTCACCACGGTCAGGTCCGTGGCGCCGCAGTCCAGCAGCGCGTCAATGAGTTCGAACGGCTGCCCGGCATTGCCGAACCCGCCAATCATCACGGTGGAACCGTCCTTAACACCGGACACGGCCTCCCGGACAGAATCTACGAAGTTCAGCATTACTGGTCCTTTCCAGTGTTGGTTCCGGCGGCGGTCACGTTTTCGAGGACCACGGCCAGGCCCTGGCCCACACCGATGCAGATCGCTGCCACGCCCCACCGTTCACCGGAGGCCTGCAGGCTCCGGGCGAGGGTGCCCAGGATGCGGGTTCCGGACGCACCCAGCGGGTGGCCCATCGCGATCGCGCCGCCGTGCCGGTTCACAATTTCGTGGTCGATCCCCCAGGCGTTGATGCACGCCAGCGACTGCGCGGCGAACGCTTCGTTAAGTTCGACGGCGCCCACCTGGTCCCAGCCGATCCCCGCCTTCGCGAGGGCCTTGTTCGCCGCCTCCACCGGGGCGTACCCGAAGTACTGGGGATCGTTCGCGTGCGCGCCGCGGCCGGCGATCCGGGCCAAAGGGTCCAGCCCCAGCAGCCCGGCGGCAGCCTCGCTCCCCACCCAGGCCGCGGAGGCGCCGTCGGACAACGGCGAAGCATTCCCCGCAGTGACCGTGCCGTCCTCGGTCCGGAACACCGTCTTCAAACCGGCCAGCTTCTCCGCCGAGGAACCGGGGCGGATGCCCTCATCACGCACCAGGTCCGTGCCCGGCACCGGCGCCACCAGGTTGTCATAGAACCCCTCGTCCCACGCAGCGGCGGAAAGGTTATGCGAGGCAGCGGCGAACTCGTCCTGCGCCTCCCGGGTCACCCCGTACTTCTCGCGCAGCCGCTCAGTGGCCTCGCCCAGGGATATGGTCCACTCCTTCGGCATGGCCTTGTTCACCAGCCGCCAGCCCAGGGTGGTGGAGGCCAGGGTCATGTCACCGGCCGGGTAAGGCTTCGCCGTCTTGGGCAGCACCCACGGCGCCCGGGACATCGACTCCGCCCCGCCCACCAGCACCAGGTCGGCGTCGCCGGCGTTGACCTGGCGGGAGGCGATGATCGCAGCATCCAGCGAGGACCCGCAGAGCCGGTTCACCGTGGTGCCCGGGATCGATACCGGAAGGCCGGCGAGCAGGGTGCCCATCCGGGCGATATTCCGGTTTTCCTCACCCGCGCCGTTCGCGTTGCCGAACACCACCTCGTCAATCCGCCCAGGATCGAGGTCGGGGGCCCGCTTCACGGATTCCTTAATGACGTGCGCGGCGAGGTCATCCGGGCGGACGGCGGCAAGGCCGGACCCGAATTTGCCGAACGGGGTGCGCACGGCGTCGTACACAAAAGCCTGGTTCATAACTCGTTCCTCTGGTTTGCGTCTGGGTTTCCCAACTAGGTAGCGCTAAGTGTCGTTTTTCGGGGGTCAAAACGACACTTAGCGCTACCTAGTTGGGCTGGGGTTCGTCGGTGTGGGTGTTGTCCAGTGCAGTGTTGTCCATTGCATGGAAGACCTCTTGGGCTGTCTTAAAGGCCGTGTTCGCCGAGGGGACGCCGCAGTAGATGGCCGTCTGCAGCAGGATTTCCTTGATCTCGTCCCGGCTCAGGCCGTTCCGGACCGCGGCACGGATGTGCATGGCCAGCTCTTCCCAGTGCCCGTGCGCCACCATCGCGGTGATAGTGACGGCGGAGCGCATCTGGCGGGAAAGGCCGGGCCGGGTCCAGATGCCGCCCCACGCGATCCGCGTGATCATGTCCTGGAAGTCCTCGGTGAACTCGTCCTTGTTGGCGTTGGCCCGGTCCACGTGCGCGTCGCCCAGGACTTCGCGGCGGACAATCATGCCGCCGTCGTAAATGTCCTGGCTGGTGGCATCGGGCTGGACCACGCCGTGGCTCGGGTCATTCGTGCTCATGAGTCTGTTCCCTTCGATTCGGCCCAGGTGATGAGGCTGCGCATCAGGTCTGCCACGTGGGCAGGCGCCTCGGCGGGGGCCAGGTGCGCCACGCCCTCGAGCGTGACGGCGGTTGCGGTGCCGCCGCCGGCTGTGATGCCTGCGGCCACTTCCTCCGCGAACGACGGCGGGGCCACCCCGTCCAGCGCGCCGGCTATGACCTGGGTTGGCACCCGGATGCTGCCCAGTTCGTCACGCACGTCAAAAGCCGCGAGCGCCTCGCAGCAGAATGCATAGCTGAAGCGGTCGGCGTCGCGCAGGGCGTGCAGGAGCCGGCTGCTGAGTTCAGGCTCGCGCTCCATAAAGCCCGGCGCGAACCAGCGCTCGGCCGAGCCCTGGATCATCACCGGCGTGCCCTGGCTGCGGACGGTTTCGGCGCGCTCAAGCCACCCCTCCGGCGTGCCCAGCTTCGCGCCGCTGCACTGCACTGACAGGCTCTTGAGGCGTTCCCCGTGCTTGATGCCCAGCTGGAGGCCGGTGGCGCCGCCCAGGGAGACGCCGGCGTAGTGAAAAGACGCGCCGGGGGCGATGGAATCGGCGAGGTCCACCACGGCGTCAGCCAGTGCGCCGACGTCGAACGATTCGGAGGCCGCAGGTGAGACGCCGTGGCCGGGCAGGTCCCAGGCCACCACGTCGTAGTCGTGGCCGAGCAGGGACGCAGCGCGGTTCCACAGGATGGTGGAGGTGCCCAGGGACGGCCCCACCACCAGCAGCGGGTGCTCGCCGAGGGGGCGTTGAGGCGACAGCAGTGCTGCCTTCAGTGCTGGCTTAGCCACGGGAAGCTCCATTCTGTTCGGTGTCTGCAGGTGGATTGGCGGCGAAGTCCGGATACGCGGCCAGGATCCGCCGGGAAATTTCCGGGGCCTCGCCGAGGTAGCCGGCGGGGTTGAGGAGTTCCTCCAGCCGGAGGTCGCTCAGGACCCCGGCAGGGACCGCCTCGCGGAGCAGCTTGCGGTACGTGGCGGCCTGCTCCGCGGGCGGGGCCTGGAGTGTCTGGTCCACCACGGCCTGGAGCTGCTGCTTTCCGCTCATCCCGCCCTTGTCCGGAAGCAGCGGGGCGACAGCTGCACCCACGCCTTCAGCTAAAAGCAGCGGACCGGCGAGATCCAGATTCCGGCGCATGGCGTCCGGGAAGACCTGAAGGCCCTCCGCCAGTTCGCGGACATGCCCGGCAGCCCCGAGGGCCAGCGCCAGGAGCTGCCGAAGCGCGGGCCACTCGGCGTGCCACGCGGCGTCCGGGCGTTCGTCGTTGAAGTTGGCGGCGGCCAGGTGCAGCTGGGCGGCCAGGGCCGGGGCCTGCAGCGCGGCGCTGCGGACCAGCACGGACAACACGGGGTTCTGCTTCTGCGGCATGGCGGATGAAACCCCGCGCCCGGCGGCCCGCGGCTCAGCCAGCTCGCCGACCTCGGGCCGGCTCAGGAACAGGACGTCCGCGGCGATTTTGCCGAAGGCATCCAGTACCGAGGCGAGCGCATGTCCCAGCGACGTCACGGCCAGCCGGTTGGTGTGCCACGGCGCGGGGGCCGCGGCAAGGCCCAGCTGGGAGGCCAGGGCATCGGCGAGCCCGAAGGGGGTGGCAGCTGAACCGCGGGTCAGTACAGTGGCAGCCGCGAGGGTGCCCGCCGCGCCGCCGAACTGGACCGGAAACTCTTGGTCCTCCAGCTGCCGGCCCGCCGCGGCCAAGCCCTGGAACCACTGCGCAGCCCGCAGGCCGAACGTGAAGGGGAGGGAATGCTGCGTCAGGCTCCTGCCCACGCACAGCGTGTCCGCGTGCTGTTCCGCCAGGGCCGCGAGCGCCGCCGTGGTGCGTTTCAGGTCACCCAGCAGCGCCTCCACGGTGTTGCGGGCCAGCAGCATCAGCGCGCTATCCAGGACGTCCTGGCTGGTCAGCGACGTGTGCACCGCTTTCCCCGCCCCCACCTGCGAGGTGTCCAGCGCTGCCACGTGCCGGCGGAGGTCCGCCAGCAGCGGGATCACCGGGTTGCCGCCGCCCTGGGCACGGCGTGCGATGTCGGCGGGGTCATAGCGGCCGGCCTCGGCAGCGGATGCGACGACGGCGGCGGAGCCGGCAGGTGCCAGGCCCGCCCTTTCCAGCACCGCGGCCCAGCCGGACTCGACGGCGAGGATCGCCGCCAGCACGGCGTCGTCACCCGTGAGCGCCGCCACGAGGGGCGACGCCGAGACGGGGCTGAGCAGGCCGGCGTCGTTCACTGGAAGTCCAGGAAGACGGTCTCGCCCTCACCCTGCAGGCGGATGTCAAAGGTCAGGCCGCCGTCGGCGTCGCGGCGGGCGATGAGTGTCTTGCGGCGCTCCGGCTCCAGGGAGCTCAGGAGCGGATCGTTGGCGAGAGCCTCGGTGTCTTCCGGCAGGTAGATGCGGGTGAACAGCCGGTTGGTCAGGCCCCGGGCGAAGATGGCAACCGATATGAAGGCCGCAGCACCGGGCCTGGTGGGCCCGGGGTTCACCGTGGTGAAGGTGAAGACGCCGGAGTTCCCCACGGCGCCGCGGCCCCATCCGGTGAAGGTGTAGCCGTCGCGGACCAGGGAGCCCGTGCGCTGGACCACGTTGCCCTGGGCGTCCGGCTGCCAGATTTCCAGGATGGCGTCGGGGATGGTGTGTCCTGCGCCGTCATACACCGTGCCCTGCAGGCGGATGGAGCCCGGTGAACCCGGGGCCACGAGCTCGTTGTCCTTCTCGAAGGGCAGCGCATAGCCGTAAAACGGGCCAACGGTCTGGCCGGGGGTGGGCACAAGCTGGGTGCTCTGGTTGCTCATGTTCCTATTCCCCTGCCTCTTCGTTGCTGTCGCCTGCCGTACCGAACGCCTCGTTTTCGGTCCAGGTCCGCTTGGGCCCGGTGAGGACGATGTCCCAGTTGTAGCCCAGGGCCCACTCGGGTTCGGTGAGGCTGTGGTCGTAGCTGGCCACGAGCCGGTCGCGGGCGTCCTGGTCCACGATGGTCTGGTAGATCGGGTCCAGCGGGAAGAGCTGGTCCCCCGGGAAGTACATCTGGGTGATGATGCGCTGGGTGAACTCGGTGCCGAACAGGGAGAAGTGGATGTGCGCCGGGCGCCAGGCGTTCAGGTGGTTCTTCCACGGGTAGGCTCCGGGCTTGATGGTGGTGAACCGGTAGGAGCCGTCCGGGCCGGTGATGCAGCGGCCAATGCCCGTGAAGTTGGGGTCGATCGGGGCCGGGTGCTGGTCGCGCTTGTGGATGTAGCGGCCGGACGCGTTGGCCTGCCAGATCTCCACCAGCTGCCCGGCCACCGGGCGGCCGTCGCCGTCCAGGACCCGGCCGGCCACAATGATCCGCTCGCCCTGGGGTTCGCCGTTGTGCTGGATGGTCAGGTCCGACTCCAGCGCGTGCACGTCCTGGTGCCCGAACGCCGGGGAGTACAGCTCGATGGTCTCCGGGTCCGCGTGGTGCAGGCTCTTGGTGGGGTGCCGCAGGATGCTGGAGCGGTAAGGCGGGTAGTCCAGCCGGGGCTGGGTTTCCGCCGGGGCGCCGTCCTTCAGTGCACGGGCGTAGGCATCGGCCAGGCCGTTGATCTCCGCGCTGAGGTCAGCCTGGGTTTCAATGGAGCGGTCCAGCGGCACATGCGCGGCCTTTGGCTCGGCGGGCGGGACAGACTCGTCCGTTTCACGCAGGGTGGCGGCTTCTTCCGGCACGGCTGGCTCCTTTCTGGTTTTCGTTTGGATCGGTCGGTTACGTGGTGCTGGTCAGATGCGGTGCAGCGAGTCGTACTGCACGGCGTGGCGGACGGGGGCGTTGGGCGCCCCGTAACCGTCGTAGTTGCCGCGGCGTTCCACCATTTCGAAGAACACGCTGCCAATGGTGGCGGTGTAGAAATGGAGGAATTCGCCGTCGGCGTCGCAGTCATACAGGAGGTTCAGTTCCTGCAGTGTGGCAAGGAACGCGGGGTCGAGGTCGAACCGGGCATCCAGGTCCTCGTAGTAGTTGGCCGGGATCTGCAGGAACTCCAGTCCCCGGCCGCGGGCTGCCCGGGCCGCGGACACGAGGTCCTCCACCGCGAAGGCGATGTGCTCCTGGTAGGTCTTGTGCCCGGAGGCCTGTTGCGCCGGGGCGAGATTGAGCACCAGCCGCACGGCGCCGTCGGACGTCTGCATGACCTGCGAGCGGACCAGCCCGCTGGGGCTGGGCACCTCGGCGAACGGCTGCGGCTCCAGGGCCAGGGCGCTGGTGTAGAAGAGGACAGCTTCGTCGAAGTGCTGCCACGGCTGGGCCAGGTTCACGTGGTCAATGACCGCGTTCTGCGGCTGCCGCGGGTGTTCCAGCCCCTCGCCAAACTCACGCGTCCAGGCCGCCGTACCGTCGGGACTACCTTGGCACAGGAAGATTTCCGTGGAGTCCGGTGCGCAGATGCCCTGGAACACCTCCTCGTCCGCCTGGACCTTCCGGGCCACCACGGGCGCCTTCAACTGCTGCGCGCGGGCCGAGGCAATCACGGGGGAATCGACGTCGAACCCCAGCGCAGCGATGGCAGGTTCCGCGTGCGACGCCGCCTGCTCGTTGATGATCACGCGGGCCTGGCCCATGGTCCACAGCTGGACGTCCTTGGTGCGGTGCCGGCCCTCGAACCCGAAGCCGAGCTGGCTGAGGAGCTTCTCGAGCTGCGCGGTGTCGTCGGCCTTGACCTCGGCGAAGTTGAAGCCGGCGGGCTCGTTCACCTTGGGCAGGGTGGCGAGTTCCATGGGATAACGACGGCGGGACGCGGCAACAGTGCCCCCTTCGGCTTCCGGCGCGGTGCTTGCGAGCCACTTGGCGCTCTGCTCCTCCAGCCAGATCAGTGAGCGCATGGCGTCCACGGCGGTGCGTTCGACGTCGGACTGGCGGAAGACGTCGTTGAAGACTTCCAGTGACACGGGCCCCGTGTAGCCGGCGCGGACCACGTGGCCCATGAACTTGGCGAGCTCGAACTGGCCCTCGCCGGGGAACACGCGGTAGTGGCGGCTCCAGGACAGGACGTCCATGGAGAGCTTGGGGGCGTCGGCCACCTGGACGAAGAAGATCTTCTCCGCGTTGATCGTCTCGATCGGGGCGGTGTCCCAGTCGCGCGAGAGGATGTGGAAGGAGTCCAGGCAGGTACCGAAGTTGGGGTGGTCCACCATCTCCGCCAGGCGGTAGGCGTGCTCGTAGTCGTTGACGTGCTTGCCCCAGGCCAGGGCCTCGTAGGCGACCCTGATGCCGTGGTCCCCTGCCAGCTCCGCGAGTTCGGAGAGCTGGGAGGCGCGGAGTTCGTCGTCGTCGATGGTGGCCGTGGCCACGTTCGAGCAGACCAGGATGGTGTCCATGCCCAGCCGGGACATCAGCGTGAACTTCGCTTCAGCCCGCCGAAGGTTGGCCTTCAGCAGGTCCGGCGTGACGCCGTCGAAATCCCGGAACGGCTGGTAGAGGTCCAGCCCGAGGCCGAGGTCGGCGGCCATCCTGCGGACGTCCTCGGGGCTCAGCGGCGAGGTGACCAGGTCCTGTTCGAAAATCTCGATGCCGTCGAAGCCCGCGATGGCGCAAGCCTGCATTTTTTCCTTCAGTGTGCCGGAGAGGCAGACCGTGGCGATTCCGGTGCGCATCAGGCGGCCACCTCCTCGGCGGCCACGAGCTCCAGGAAGTGCGAGCGCATACGGTCCGGGTCCGGCTCCAGGCCGGTGAAGATGCGGAACGCGTCGGCGGCCTGGCCCACGGCCATCCGGCCGCCGTCCAGGACCTCGCAGCCTTTGGCGCGGGCGCCCCGGACGAGTTCGGTGTCGATGGGGCGGTAGACAATGTCCGCCACCCAGTGCCGGGACTCCAAAAGGTCCAGGTCCAGTGGAACGCCGGGGTGGGCGGCCATGCCCACGGGGGTGCAGTGCACCAGGCCGTCGGCCAGGGGCATCAGCTGCGGCAGCTCCGTCGTCGTCCGTGCAATCACGGTACTGTCCGGGAAAAAGCCGGCCAGCTCGGCCGCACGGGCGGCGCCGCGCGCGGCGTCCATGTCCACGAGGTCCAGGTGGCGGACCCCGGCGGTGAGGAGGGCGTAGGCGACGGCGGAACCTGCCCCGCCGGCGCCCAACTGGACTACGCGGTCCAGCTTTGCGGCGGGGAGGCCTGAAGCCAGCGCGGCGGCAAAGCCGGAAAAGTCGGTGTTGTGGCCAACGAACCGGCCGTCCTCGATCACCACGGTGTTGACGGCCCCCAGCCGTCGGGCATCCGGAGAAATTTCATCCAGGTGCCGGAGGACCAGCTGCTTGCACGGGTGGGTGATGTTCAGGCCATTGAAGCCGAGGTTCCGGGCACTCTTGAGGAGCTCTCCCACGGATTCCCCGGAAAGGCCCAGTTCCAGGAGGTCGATGGGCCGGTAAAGGTAGCGCAGTCCCAGCACATCACCCTCGCGTTCATGCATGGGCGGGGTGAGTGACGGCATCACGCCGTCGCCGACCAGTCCCACGAGGTAGGACTCAGTTCGATTACTCATCCGTGCAGCTCCTTTGATACGGCACCGGGCGGCCGGCGTTGCCGTTGGGCGTGCGCTGCCAGCAGGTGACTGGAATAACGATATAACAAATGTTCACTTCTCGCACTTTTGTTCTAGATACGAACAAAAGGTCCTGAATTTGCGTAATTCGGGCGATTGGGCACGCTCACCGCTGCGGAAGACGTGCAGCCAGTTCCGCCGCGGCCTCCTGCAGCAGCGGAACGTGCGCCACCAAGCCTTCAAGGCTCAGGCGGAAAACAGGAACGGCCGTAGCCAGCGAGGCGAACGCGTGACCCTGGGAATTGAGCAAAGGGACCGCGACGGCGCGCATCCCGGCCTCATTCTCCTCATCCATCACCGCATACCCCTCGGCCCGGACCTTCCCGATTTCGGCGCGGAAGGCGTCGCGGTCGGTGATGGACTTTTCCGTTAGCCGCTCCAGCGGAAGCTCCGCCAACAGCTTTTCCCGCTCGGAATCCTCGGCGAAGGCCACCAGTGCCTTTCCGACGGCGGTGGTGGAGAGGGAGCCCAGGTGTCCGGGGTCGCTGGTCACCCGGAACATCTGCGGGCCGTCCACCTTGTTCACCGTCAGGTGGTGGTGGCCGTCCCGGACGCTCAGGATGGTTGCCTCACCCGTCTGCTCGGTCACCCGGCGCAAAACCGGCATGGCCGTTCCTGCGAAGCCGTGGTGGTTGGAGACCCGCTGGCCCAATTGGAAGATCCGCAGGCCCAGGTGGTACCGGCGCCCGTCCGGTTCATAATCAACGAAACCGTCCCGCGTCAGCGAGCCCAGCAGGCGGTAGGTGGTGCTGAAGGGCAGGTCCGCACGGCGGGAGATTTCCGCGGCACTCGCACCGCGCGGCTCATCGCCCAGGAGGACCAGGAGGCCGAGGGCCTTGCCCACCATGTCGGTACGGTCCGGTTTGGCCGCCTTGGCGTCCGCTTTGATCTCGGCAGCTACGTCATCGTCCGCTGTGGTTTGATTCACACTCATACCTCGATGTTGCCACATAGTGAGAGCTATTTCTAGATGGTGATTATTTTCTTGACAAGTGACTCCACTCACAGCCATCATTGCTGTATCGCACAAGTAGCTCCCACCATGTGGCTACTGTTCGGGTTTTCCCAACTTTCCAGCCGTGCCAGCCAAGCCCCTACCCCAGGCCGTGCCGGCTGCGAGCCCTGATCCATCCGCGACAAAGTCGTCACATCTAAGGAACTCCATGAGCCAGTTACTTCCGTCCACTGAGCCAGGCACCGCTGCCCCGGCCGGGACGCCGAAGAAGGCAGCCCTCGCCAGCTTCCTGGGCAGCGCCGTCGAATACTACGACTTCTTCATCTTCGGTTCCGCCGCAGCGCTGATCTTCCCCACGGTCTTCTTCCCCAATGCTGACGCGAACGCGGCCATCATGTCCTTCGCCACCTTCGGTTTCGCCTATGTGGCGCGGCCGGTTGGCGCCGTCATCCTGGGCCACTTCGGTGACAGGGTGGGCCGCCGGAAGGTCCTGATGTTCACCCTCCTGCTGATGGGTGCCTCAACCTTCCTGATCGGCTGCCTCCCGGACTTCAACACGGTTGGCTGGTGGGCTCCCGCCCTGCTGGTCCTGGCCCGGCTTTGCCAGGGCCTTTCGGCTGCCGGCGAGCAGGCCGGCGCCTCCTCCATGACGCTGGAGCACGCCCCGGACAACCGCCGCTCCTTCTTCACCTCCTGGACCCTCACCGGTACCCAGGGCGGCCAGATCCTCGCCGCCCTCGTCTTCATCCCGGTGCTCGCACTTCCGGACGAGATCAAGTACGGCATCGGCTGGCGCGTCCCCTTCTGGCTGAGCGCCGTCGTCGTGGTGGTTGCCTTCTTCATCCGCCGCACCCTGCACGAGCCGCCGGCCTTCGAGGAAGCCCAGAAGTCCGCGCAGATCTCCAAGCTCCCCGTCGCTGACCTCCTCAAGGGCCACTGGCGCGACGTCCTCCGCGTCATCTGCTGCGCTTTCATCGCTGCCGTCTCCACGGTGTTCGGCACCCTCGCCATCAGCTACGCCAAGACGGTTGCCGGCGTGGACGGCACCACCACGCTGTGGCTCGTGGTCGGCGCCAACCTGGTGGCACTGGGCACCCAGCCGCTCTTCGGCATGCTCGCTGACAAGATCGGCCGCAAGCCGGTGTTCATTTACGGCGCCGTGGCCAGCGCGGCGCTGACGCCCGTGTTCCTGCTCAGCCTGGAATCCGGCAGCGTGCCGCTCATGTTCCTGGCAGCAATCGGCTTCTTCTCCTGCGGCTACGCAGCCTCCAACGCCGTCTGGCCGTCCTTCTACGCCGAGATGTTCAGCACCAGGGTGCGCTTCTCCGGCCTGGCCATCGGCACCCAGCTGGGTTTCCTGATGGCAGGCTTCGCCCCGGCCATCGTCGCGGCCATGGGCGGCATCAAGCCCGGCGGGTGGGTCCAGATCAGCATCTTCACCGCAGTCATCTGCTCCATCGCTGCCATCTCCGCCCTCACGGCCAAGGAATCCTTCAGGACCCCCACCAAGCAGCTTGGCCTGAAGTAACGCACCAGCCCGGTTTTAGGACCGGACGGCCCGCCATTCCCCGGAATGGCGGGCCTTTACTGGTTAAAAATGCGCTGTTCCGGCAGCAACCCGGCAGCAACTACGGCCGTCCGGTCTCCAGCACCGACGCCAAGTCAAAGCTGACCGGCTCCTCCAGCTGCGCGTAGGTGCAGGATTCCGGGTCCCGGTCCGGCCGCCAGCGGTTGAACTGGGCCGTGTGGCGGAACCTGTCGCCCTCCATGTGGTCGTAGCGGACCTCCACCACCAGTTCCGGGCGCAGCGGCACGAAAGACAGGTCCTTGCCGGCGCTCCACCGGCTGCCTTCGGCGTTCCGCGGGGTCCGTTCGCCCTCCTCCTGCCTCGCCCACGCCCACGGGTGGTGGTCAAAATCGGTGACCAGTGGCTGGAGCTGTTCAAACAATTCCTGCCGCCGCTTCATGGGGAAGGCGCCGATCACCCCCACACTGGCCAGGCCGCCGTCGTCCTTGTACAAGCCCAGCAGCAGGGATCCGATGGCGTCCGGCCCGCTCTTGTGCAGCCGGTAACCGGCCACCACGCAGTCGGCGGTGCGCTCGTGCTTGGTCTTGAACATCACCCGCTTGTCCGGCTCATACCTGCCGTCCAGGCGCTTGGCCACCACGCCGTCCAGCCCGGCACCCTCAAACTGCCGGAACCACTGCTCCGCCGTGTCCTTGTCCGTGGTGGCGGCGGTGAGGTGGACCGGGGCCTTGCTGGCGGCGAGCGCCTTCTCAAGCGCAGCCCGCCGTTCCGTGAATGGCCGGCCCGTATAGTCGTCGTCACCCAGGGCCAGCAGGTCGAAGGCCACGAAGGAGGCCGGCGTCTGCGCCGCAAGCAGCTTGACCCGGCTGGCGGCGGGGTGGATGCGCTGCTGGAGGGTGTCGAAATCCAGCCGGTCGCCGGAGGAACCGATCAGGATGATCTCGCCGTCCACCACGCAGCGTGGCGGCAGGTTCTCCTTCAGCGCCTCGACAAGTTCCGGGAAGTAGCGGGTCATGGGCTTTTCGTTGCGGCTGCCGATCTCCAGCTCATCGCCGTCGCGGAAGATGATGGACCGGAACCCGTCCCACTTGGGTTCATAACTGAGCTCCCCCTCCGGGATGCCGCTGACGGCCTTGGCGAGCATCGGCGGGACGGGCGGCATCACGGGAAGTTCCATGTGCCCCATCTTGCCGGGCGGCAGCCGCTTCCGGAAGACCGGCGCTCAGCCGGCGAGCAGCCACACAATGAGGATCAGCGCAGGGGCCGCCGCCGCCGTCGACAGCAGGACGGTTTCCCGGGCCACCGCAACGCCGCGCCCGTACTTTCCGGCGAACAGGAACACGTTTTGGGCAGAGGGCAGCGCCGCCATCAGCACCACGCCCAGGAGCATGTGCTGGTCCAGGTTGAAGAGAAAGCGGCCGACGACGAAGGCAACCATGGGCATCACCGCGGACTTCAGCGCGGTGGCAGTAAGGATTTCCGCGGTGTGGCCGCCGCCTTGGAGCATCCTGGTCCCGTGCAGGGACATGCCGAAGGCCAGCAGCACCACGGGAACGGCGGCTCCGCCCAGGAGTGCCAGCGGTGCCATTACGGGTTCGGGAAGTTCCACGTGGAACGCCGCGAGGACCACCCCCAGCAGGGATGCAATGATCATGGGGTTCCGGAAGGGCTGGGTGAGCAGCAGGCGCGGCGAGACCCGGCCGGCCGCGGAAAGGTCCAGCAGGGTGAGGACCAGCGGGGCGAACAGAAGCAGCTGGACCAGCAGCACCGGTGCCACGGGGGTGGCGTCGCCCAGGGCATACAGCGTGACGGGGATTCCGATGTTGTTCGCGTTGACGTAGGAACTGGCCATTGCCCCCACGGCGGTTTCCGCCAGGGGCCGCCGGAACCACAGCCGGCTGGCGAGAACGTACAGCAGTGCGGTCGCGGCTGCCGTGATCAGCGCCAGCGGCACGTAGGCCGAAAACACCACCGTGAGGTCCGATTCCAACACCACGGTAAACAGCAGGACGGGATTGGTGATGAAGAAGGCGGTGCGGGTGAGGGCGGAGACCGTGGGCTCACCGCCCAGGCCGCACCGTGCGGCGATGTATCCCACCGCAATGACGACGCCGATCACCGCCAGGCCGATCAGCACACCGCCCACAGGGGTACTTCCTTCCGTTTCCGCCACCTGCGCGCGAGTCCGAGGCAGGACAGTACTACAAGTTACCAACTTATCCGACAAGTCGTGGGCAGCCGGACAGTCGCCATACCCTGACGCAGGAAGACCCACAACCCCTCGACACAACACCTCCCCGGACGGTAGAGGTTAACGATGGTTACTGTCGGCTTCCACGCCTCCCACGAACAGATCAGTCCCGGGCAACTCCTCAAGGACGTCCAGCACGCGGAACGGGCAGGATTCGATGCCGCGATGTGCTCGGACCATATCGAGCCGTGGTCCGCCCGGCAGGGGCATTCCGGGTTTGCCTGGTCCTGGCTGGGGGCCGCGCTGGCCACCACCGGCCTCCGGTTTGGAGTGGTGACGGCGCCTGGCCAGCGGTACCACCCGGCCATCATCGCCCACGCCTCCGCCACCCTTGCCGGCATGTTCCCTGGCCGGTTCTGGATGGCCCCGGGCAGCGGGGAGAACATGAATGAGCACATTACCGGCGACGCGTGGCCGCCCAAGGAAACGCGGCAGCGCCGGCTGGAGGAATGCGTTGAGGTGATCCGGCGGCTCCACCGGGGCGAGGACGTTACGCACCACGGCCTGGTCACCGTGGAACAGGCGCGGATCTGGGACGTTCCGGACACCCCGCCACCCATGATCGCTCCTGCCATCAGTGTGGACACTGCCCGCCGCGCCGCCGCCTGGGCGGACGGCCTGGTCACGGTCAACCAACCGGCAGGCAAGCTCCAAGAGATGCTGGCCGCCTACCGGGACAACGGGGGCCGCGGCAAGGCTGTACTGCAGGTGCACCTGTCCTGGGCGCACCGTGAAGGGGATGCGGCAGCGATCGCCCTGGACCAGTGGCGGACCAACACCTTTGCCCCGCCGGTCCCGTGGGACCTCCCCACGGCCGGGCATTTCGACGGCGTCAGCGGACAGGTGGGCGAGGAACAGGTCCGCAAGGCCGTCAACGTTTCGGCGAGCCTGGACCAGCACGCCGAGTGGCTGGCCGGCTACTCCGAGCTGGGCTTCGACGAGCTCTACCTGCACTTCGTGGGGCAGGAGCAGGCACCGTTCATTGATGCGTTCGCAGCAGAGGTCCTCCCGCAGCTGCGTGGCTCGCGGCTCCAGGCGAAGGCCGAGGCTCCGGCATGAGGATCGCCGAAACCTCGGATCTCTGGTGGAAGAACGCAGTAGTGTACTGCCTGGACGTTGAGACATTCTTTGATGACGACGGCGACGGCACCGGTGATTTCGCCGGCCTCACCCAGCGCGTGGACTACCTGGCCGCCCTGGGAGTGACCTGCATCTGGCTGATGCCGTTCTACCCCTCGCCGGACCGGGACGACGGCTACGACGTCACGGATTTCTTCACCGTGGACCCCCGGCTGGGCACCCTGGGAGACCTGGTGGAGTTCGTCCGGGCCGCCAAGGACCGCGGCATGCGGGTCATCGCCGACTTCGTGGTGAACCACACCTCGGACCAGCACCCCTGGTTTGTCGAGGCCCGGCAATCCACGGACAACCGGTACCGGGACTACTACGTGTGGCGGAGCGACACGCCCCCGGATACCTCCTCCGAGGTGGTGTTCCCGGGTGAAGAGAACTCACTCTGGACCAAGGACGACGCCACCGGCGAGTGGTACCTGCATATGTTCGCCAAACACCAGCCGGACCTGAACGTGACCAACGGGTCCGTGCGGAACGAAATCGCCAAGGCCATGGGCTTGTGGCTGGAGCTGGGCCTGGACGGGTTCCGCCTGGATGCCGTGCCTTTCTTCCTGGAAACCCGGGGCCAGCCCAAGGACGAGGCCGCCAACCTGGATCCGCATGAATACCTGGCAGCATTGCGGAGCTTCGTCAGCCGCCGGAACGGGAGCGCGGTCCTGCTGGGCGAGGTGAACCTGCCCTACAAGGAACAGGTGGAGTACTTCGGCGGCCCCGAAGGCAATGAGCTGAACATGCAGTTCGACTTCATGTCCATGCAGCACATCTACCTGTCGCTGGCCCGCCGGGACGCCCGTCCCCTGGCCGAGACCCTGAAGAGCCGGCCACCGCTCCATCCCGACAACCAGTGGGCCATGTTCGTCCGCAACCATGACGAACTCACCCTGGACAAGCTCACGGACAGCGAGCGCGAAGAAGTTTTCGCGGCGTTCGGGCCCGAGAAGAACATGCAGATCTACGGGCGCGGGCTGCGCCGGCGGCTCCCCCCGATGCTCGGCGGCGACCAGGAACGCCTGAGGATGGTGTACTCGCTGATGTTCTCACTGCCCGGCACGCCCGTGCTGTTCTACGGCGAGGAGATCGGGATGGGTGAGGACCTGCGGCAGAAGAGCCGCGCCGCCGTGCGCACCCCGATGCAGTGGAATGACGAAAAGAACGGCGGGTTCTCCACCGCCAACGTGTCCCAGCTGGTGGCGCCCGTCGTCCGGGGTGAGTACGGCCCCGAGAACCTGAATGCCGCCAAAGCCAAGCGGGACCCCGGTTCGTTGTTCAACTTCATGGTCACGCTGATCCGCCGCTACCGCGAATCGGCGGAGCTGGGCTGGGGCAAGTTCGCCGTCATCGACCAGCCGGAACCGGCCGTCTTCGCCCACACCCTCAGCTCGGACGGCGGCACGCTGGTGCTGCTGCACAATTTCGGGGAAGATCCCGTAAAAGTCCGGGGCACGGTGGCCGCGGAGGACGGGCCGCGGAATGCGTTCAGGGACGCTGTCCTGCTGGACCTGTTCGACGGCGACAACACAGCGCTGGATCCCGACGGCAGGTTCACGGTTGAGCTGGGACGCTACGGTTACCGCTGGTTCCGCCTGCACCGCAAGGGCGATCGGCCGGCACCCTAGCCGTGCGCCGGCGTCGTCCGTCTGTGAAAAAATCAACCATGCGCCCCATGCAACACTCCAGCAAGCTCCGGAACGTGCGGTACGAACTCCGCGGACCCATCCTGCAGGCGGCCAAAGCCATGGAGGCGGAGGGGCACCGGATCCTCAAGATGAACCTGGGGGACACCGCACCGTTCGGGCTGGAGGCGCCGGAGTCCGTGGTGGTGGACATGATCCACCACCTTCGCGGGGCCCAGGGCTACAGCGACTCGAAGGGCATCTTCACGGCACGCACGGCGATCTCGCAGTACTACCAGACCCGCGGCCTGATGCACATTGGCGTGGAGGACGTCTTCATCGGCAACGGCGTCAGCGAGCTCATTTCGATGTGCCTGCAGGCGTTCATGGAAAACGGCGACGAGATCCTGGTGCCGGCACCGGACTACCCTCTCTGGACGGCCGCCATCACCCTGACCGGAGGCAAGCCGGTGCACTACCTCTGCGACGAGGCGGAGAGCTGGTGGCCGGACATGGCCGACGTGGAAGCCAAGATCACCAGCCGCACCAAGGGGATTGTGATCATCAACCCCAACAACCCCACCGGCGCCGTCTACCCGCGCCACATCCTGGCGCAGTTCGCGGAACTGGCACGCAAGCACCACCTGGTCCTGTTCTCCGACGAGATCTACGAGAAGGTGCTGTATGAGGATGCGCAGCACATCCACACTGCCGCCGTGGCGGAGGACGTCTGCTGCCTGACGTTCAGCGGCCTGTCCAAGGCCTACCGGATGCCGGGCTACCGGGCCGGCTGGGTGGCAGTCACCGGCCCGCTCGCCGCAACCGCCGCCTATCGGGAAGGACTGGAACTGCTCGCCTCCCTGCGCCTGTGCGCCAACGTCCCCGCCCAGCACGCCATCCAGACCTGCCTTGGCGGCTACCAAAGCATCGAGGCGCTGGTGCGGCCCGGCGGCAGGCTCCGCGAACAGCGGGACCTTGCCTACCAACTCCTGACGGACATTCCCGGCGTGACATGCGTGCCCGCGGCTGGAGCCATGTACCTGTTCCCCCGGCTGGATCCGGAGCTCTACCCCATCAGCAGCGACGAGCAGTTTGTCCTGGACCTGCTGCGGGACCAGAAGATCCTCGTCTCCCACGGTTCCGCGTTCAACTGGCCGGCGCCGGACCACTTCCGGTTTGTGATCCTTCCGTCCGTCCTGGACATCCGGGAGGCCGTGCGGCGGATCTCCACGTTCCTGGCGGCCTACCGCACCGGCCTGGAGCTGCCCTAGGGGAAACAGCTCCGGCGCGAAAAGCTAACCCGCGCCTAACCGAGGGGAAACGCGGGCGCAACATTGCTTGGGCACACTTGATTCTGCAGGCAAGAGCCGGCACCAGCCCCAGCCAGGAGGCCACGCCATGAAGCAGAAAGCGACACCACATGTGACCAGAGTCCGCGCCCTGGACCAGCTCCACCGCGGCGACGAGATCGAAGCCCGCCTTTCTGTCGGGCCCTCCTACGACGACGTGGTGATCCGCCGCGGCCGTGTCCAGGAAACGGCGCCGGGCATCGGCGTCGTCTGGATCATGGACCGGCTCACCGGCCTGCGCAAAGCCATCAATACGGACGAATGCAGCGTTTGGCGGGTGGCCTGACCCCATCCGGAAGCCGTTGCCGCGGGTGTAGCCAGTAAGGGCTGCCCGCCGCAGCGGACGTTCCCTGCCCGCCCCTCAGCCTCCGGCCACGGACTGGATGACCAGCACCTCCTGGCCCGGAACCACCTCTGTGTCCAGGCCCTGCAGCCGCCGTACGTCTTCTCCGCCCACGTAGACATTGACGAAACGCCGCAGCGCGCCCGTTTCATCGCGGAGTCGCCGGGCGAGCACTGCGAAGTCCGACGTCACCGCATCCAGCAGCTTTCCCACCGTTACCGGCCCGTCGGCGGGCGCAGTCAGGACCGACTGCCCGCCGGCCAGCGGCTGCAGCACACTGGGGAGCACTACAGCGATGTGCCGCGCGGTAGTGTCAGCCACCGGCAATCACGGCTGCCCGGACACACAGCACATCCGGAAGGTGGGACACCACCTCCTGGAACACCTCACCCTCGTCAGCGCTTGCGTAGACGCTTCCGCCGCGGGTCCCGAAGTAGATCCCTGCCGGCTCCGCGGTGTCCACGGACGCAGCATCACGCAGCACGCTGTTGTACTCCTGCGTGGGCAGGCCATTACTGAGTCTCTTCCAGGTGCCGCCGGCGTCATCCGTGCGGTGGACTGCCAGTTCGCCGTCCGGCGGGATGCGTTCGCCATCGGCCTTCAGGGGAACCACCCATGCAGTGCCCTCGCGGCGGGGATGGGTCAGCATCACGAAGCCGAAATCGGCGGGCAGCCCCTCCGCAATGGAGTTCCAGTTCTCCGCGTTGTCATCCGTGCGGTAGACGCCGTGGTGGTTCTGGGCGTACAGGCGGCCGTCGACGACGGCATCCGCGGCGATCTTGTGCACGCACTGGCCGAATTCCGGGTTGGGGTCGGGCATGAAGTAGGCGGAAATGCCGCGGTTGCGCGGCTCCCAGGAGGTGCCGCCGTCGAGCGACCTGTAAACGCCTCCGGTACTCATGGCCACATGGACCGTCTCACCCGACGGATGGACCACGATGGAGTGCGCGGCGGCTCCCCCATACCCGGCACCCCACTCGCTGCGGTGGGGATGGTCCCAGAGTCCCCGGTTCAGTTCGAAATGTTCGCCGCCATCCGTTGACTTCCACACGGAAATGGGTTCCGCACCCGCCCAAACGACGCCGGGACGGGACGCTGCGTCCGGGTAAATCTGCCAGATGCGCTCCAGCGCTGCGCCGGTGTCCTCCGGAAACGCGACGGCGCCCTGCTCCGGCTCTGACCAGCTGGCTCCGAGGTCATCCGAGTGGGCCACGGTGGGCCCCCAGTGTTCGCTGCGGACGCCCACCATGATCCGGGTCCGGCCTTCCCTCGTATCTATCCCGATGCTGGGGATCTCACTCATCAGGAAATGCGGGCCGGTGAAGGACCACCGGTGCCTGTCCTGGCTCGTGGCAAGCCACAGGCCCTTCTTGGTCCCGATCGCCAGGACAAAATTCTCTGCGGTTGCCATGCCCACCATGCAACCACCGGCAAACGCAGCCCGCAACGGTTTTCTTGCTGCCGGGCCTGCCTGCCGGGCTGCTAGTCCACGAACTCCGACTGGGTTTCGATGAAGTCCCAGTCAGCGGCGGTGAGTACTCCTGCGGGATTGTCCGGATGCGGGCCGCCGGCTTCCGCAATCCCCTGGAGCACCGGAAGGGGCAACTCCTCGGCGCGCAGGTTCTCCCGCAGCCATTCCTTGCTTGCCAGGTCCAGGTCCAGCCACCACATGAAGATTTCCATGACTCCACGCACCTTTCGTCTGCTTCAACGTTAGGCCCGGCCGCATCCGCCGACAAGACACACCGCCCGGAAGGCAGGTAGCCAGCGCCGGCAGTCCCCCGTGATGCGGGTACCCGCAAGTAACCAGAACCACCAAGGACGGGAAAAGACGAGTACCCCCTACTCAGGACTGGCCCGGGGGCAGCCGCCTAGCCTGAAAACTCAAGCAAGCTGACCGTGTTGCTGGGGCATTCGGCGCAAGCACTGTTCCTCCTCAGCATGGTCCGTTTCCGGCAAAGAACTGGGGAGAATCATCATGAAACGCACCATGGCCACGCTGGGGGTGCTGGGGCTGGCGGCGTTCACCGTCGCCGCTCCAGCCACCGCCGCCGCCGACAAAATCACCATCTGCCACGCTGAGGGCGGCGGCTTCTACAAGGCAGTCACCATCAGCGTCAGCGCCTTGGACGGGCACGACCTCCATCTGGAGGACATCGTTCCGCCAAACGACAACATGGGCGAACGGAACTGGGACACGGCAGGAATCGCCATTCACGCTAACGACTGCGTTGCGCCCGTAGTGGTCACGCCGCCTGTGGAGGTGCCGCCGATCGTCGTGGTGCCACCCATCGTGGTCGAACAGCCGGTCGTCAACCAGCCCGTCGTCGAACAGCCCGTCGTCGTCGAACAGCCGGCGGTCAACCAGCCCGCCGTCGTTCCGCCAGCGGCGGCGCCAGCGGCGGCGCCCGCGGCCGCAGCACCGCAGGCTGCCGTCCAGCGGCAGGCAGCTGCCGCCGCGCCGGCTGCACCGGCAGCCGTCAGCCGGGGAACCAACCAGGGGTACAACGCCCAGACAGCCGTCGGCGGCGCTGAAAGCGCTCCGTCCTGGCTGGCTGGCTTGGGTGCCCTGATGGCTGCAGGAGCGGCCGTCGCGGTCCGTCGCAGGTCCCGCACGCTGCCCTTGGACGGCTGACGCCGGCAAAGCCGCAATTGCGGCCACCTGACAAGGAAGGCGTTCCGCCAGTGCCCGGCGGGACGCCTTCCTTCCGGTTCCGTCTCGAGCATCGGGGAGCACCATGGAAAAGGTCCACAGCCGGCACGTCGCTGAGGCAAAACCCCGGCGGTGGCGCTGGGACCGGGGAGACCTGGCCATTCTCCTGTGCGGTGTCCTGGCTTTCCTGTCCATTACCTTTGGCACACCCCTGTTCAGCCAGTCGCACCCCGCCTCAGGCGTCGGCGGAAGTGCCGTCGAATCCGCTACTACTGGAATTCCGGCCCCCGAGCCGGCGCCAGCCGCCGCAAGCGCTGCCGCACAAGTAACCGTGGCACCTGCGGACCCTCCTGCCAATTCTGTTCCGGAACCCCTACTGCCCGAAGCATCACAGCCCCGCCGCATCCGGTACCCGTCCGCGGGCTTCGACGTTCCCGTGCACCCCCTTGAACCGGACAGCGACGCCGAGTCGACCCAGACCATCGTGCCGCCCACCACGAAAGACGGCTACTGGTTGACTCCCTTCGGAACCCCGGGCAAAGGCTCGTCCAACACCACCTACGTGATCGGCCATAGCTGGGACGGCGCGGAAGCACCTTTCAACCATTTGAGTTCAGCCGCCGCAGTGGGCGACCGGTTCGAGGTCGACACCGCTGCAGGAACCATCACGTACCAGGTGGACAACATCACCACTTACGTGAAGTCCAGCCTGAAGGACAGCCCCATCTGGGAGATCGTGCCCAACCGCCTGGTCCTCATCAGCTGCTACACGGAAGATCCCTGGGGGAAAAACGTCGTTATCACGGCCTCACCTGCTGTTTCTTAGCGGCGGGACGTCCGCCTCCCTGTGCAGCGGCCTTTCGCTTGGCGGACAATGAGCTATGACGTCTGATCGATTTAACGGCACGGCCCCCCTCTTGGTGGGTGTCATGCCCAAGCAGCATCCCGAAGTCCTCCAGACCGCTGCAGCCCTCGCCGCGCAGCTGGGCGTCCCGCTGGTCTGCGCCTACGTGGACGAGGCCAGTTATCTCGTGGAGTGGGACCCGGCGCGCTCCGCCCACCGGCTGTCCCTCCATCCGGATGCGGATGACCAGGAGATCCGGTCCCTGACCTCGGAACTCACAGCAGTCATAGAAGCTGCGGTGGCAAAAGCGCCGGCAGGGGCGGACAACCTGAAGTGGACGCTCCGGACTCTGGCGGGAGATCCCGCACGTGCCCTCTCGCAGCTTGCCGCGGAAATCAATGCGCCGATGATTATCGTGGGCACCTCGGAGCGGGGGTTCTCGCACCGCCTCGCAGAAGCCCTGAATGGATCCGTGGGCGCGTGGCTCAGCCACCATCAAAGCAGGCCCGTCCTGGTGGTTCCGTACCGGATGCCCGCCCACGAAGACCGTCCGTAAAAACGGCGTCGTCCGGCTCCGATCAGGCCTTGGTGAAGCTTGGATAATAAAGCGAAAGTAGTTATTCGGGGCGCTGGCGGTCCGCGCTACCAGCCAGTAAGCTGAATCAAGCAGGCCGGTCCCAATCAAGATTGCCGCCGGACATGCCCAAAAGCTGCTCCGGAGTGCGTATCCCCCAATAACGCACTCCGGAGCTTTTTTGTGCCTCTTTGCCGTGGACGCCGTTCCGGCGATACCCCCTGGGGGTACTTGTTTCGATACCCCTGAGGGGTATAGCCTGATCCCATGGACAGCATCGAAGAAGCGGTTTCGCCCGGGCCCGGGACGGCTCACCCGCCGACGCACGGCTACACCGGCAATAAGGACGCATACCTTCGCAGGCTCAAGCGCATTGAGGGCCAGGTCCGCGGCATTGCGCGCATGGTGGATGAGGACAAGTACTGCATCGACATCCTCACCCAGGTTTCCGCCGTTACCAAGGCCCTGCACGCGGTGAGCCTAGGCCTGATGGAGGAACACATCGGCCACTGCGTGGTGGGGGCCGCCTCCGAACCGGACCCGGCAGCACGCGCGGAAGCAATCGACGCCAAGGTCAAGGAAGCGGCAGACGCCATCGGCCGGCTGCTTCGCTGACCCGCCAATTACCCGATCACGTGCCGGCCACCGCCGGCCACCCCTTAAGGAGCAAGCCATGAGCACCACCTCCCCCACTACCGTCGTCAACGTGTCCGGAATGACCTGCGGCCACTGCGTCTCCGCAGTCAGCGAAGAACTGGAAGCCCTGGCGGGCGTCGAAGAAGTGGACGTCGAACTGAATGCCGGGGGTATTTCCACGGTGACCATCACCTCCAGCAAGGAACTCTCGCCTTCGGAGATCGGCGAGGCAGTGGCGGAGGCCGGCTACCTGGTCGTCGCCAACGAAGCCTAGAGACCACAACTGACACGGGGAGCCGCATGAGCAGCCAGGACCTTCTCCACCAGCCCGGCACCCGGGTGGTGGAGCTCGATATTGAGGGCATGACCTGTGCCTCCTGCGTCAACCGGGTGGAGAAGAAACTCGGCAAGCTCGACGGCGTGCAGGCCACGGTGAACCTCCCCCTCGAATCAGCCCATGTGACCGTTCCGGCCGGGGTCACCGACCAGCAGCTGGTAGACACCGTCAATGCGGCCGGTTACAAGGCCACGCTTCGCAGGGCTTCGGCAGCGGAAGCGCCTTTCCCTGCCGGCGGAGAAACCGATGTGCTGCCCGCAGGCGGGGCCGCCGTCGGCGACCACGCGGCCCACGGCGGCGCCGCGCAGCTCCGCCCCCGGCTGATCCTGGCAGCAGTCCTGACCGTCCCGGTCTTCGTTATGTCCATGGTCCCGGCGGCCCAGTTCCCTCACTGGGGGTGGGTGGCCGCGCTCCTGGCACTGCCGGTGGTGACGTGGGCGGCCTGGCCGTTCCACCGCGCGGCGGCCATCAATGCGCGCCACCTGGCTTCCACCATGGACACCCTGGTGTCCATCGGCGTGGCGGCCGCCTACCTGTTCTCCGCCTGGCAGCTGCTGGCAGATCCGCGGATGACGGAACACCCGGGGATGGAAGGCATGGAAGCCGGCGGCCTCTACTTCGAGGTGGCCGCCGTCGTCACCACGTTCCTGCTCCTGGGCCGCTACCTGGAAGCCAATGCCAAGCAGAAAGCCGGCGATGCCCTGCAGGCCCTGCTGAACCTGGGCGCAAAGGACGCCACCGTCCTGCGGGACGGCAAGGAGGAACGGATCCCGGCCGACCGGCTTCAGGTGGATGACGTCCTGGTGGTCCGGCCCGGCGAAAAAATTGCCACCGACGGCGTGGTGACAGACGGGAATTCGGCCGTGGACGCTTCCCTGGTGACCGGAGAATCGGTACCCGTGGAAGTAGGTCCCGGCAGCCGCGTCACGGGCGCCACCATCAACACGTCCGGCCGCCTGCTGGTGCGCGCCACCCGTGTTGGCTCGGAAACAACCCTCGCCCACATGGCGCGCCTCGTATCCCAGGCACAGACGGGCAAAGCGCCCATAGCCCGCCTTGCGGACCGCATCAGCGCCGTGTTCGTTCCCGTGGTCCTGGGGATCGCCGCGCTGACGTTCGCGCTGTGGCTCCTCTTCACCGGACCTGACCTCAGCAGTGGCGACCTGCGCTCGGCCTTTACCGCCGCCGTCGCCGTCCTGGTGATCGCCTGCCCGTGCGCCCTGGGCCTTGCCACCCCCGTTGGGCTGCTGACCGGGACCGGGCGCGGCGCCCAACTGGGCATCCTCATCAAGGGGCCGCAGGTCCTGGAGGACACCAGGACCGTGGACACCATCCTGCTGGACAAGACGGGGACCGTAACCACTGGCGTCCTTGCCGTGGACGGCGTGCTGGCCTTCGAGGGGTTCGAGGCGGGTGATGTGCTGCGGCTGGCCGGCGCCGTGGAGGGGGCATCCGAGCATCCGGTGGCCAGGGCTATCGCGGCCGCCGCCCGCGGGGGCACCAAGGGCATTTACGCAGCGGACGACGGCGGTGCCCTGCCTGCCGTGCAGGGCTTCCGGTCCGCGCCCGGAGGGGGCGTTTCGGGAACCGTCGAGGGCAGGCTGGTTGCTGCCGGCCGCGCGGGCTGGCTGCAGCAGGACGGCGTCACCTTTGCGCAGGAGCAGCAGGCCGCGTTGTCGGCGGCGGAAGCCACGGGTGCCACCGCCATTTGGGTTGTTGTGGACGGCGCTCCCGCCGGCATCATCAGCCTGCGCGACACCGTCAAGGAAGGCTCCGCGGCCGCCGTCGCGCGCTTGAAGGTGCTGGGCCTGCGCCCCATCCTGCTCACGGGCGACAATGCGGCCGTCGCCGCCCAGGTGGCCGCCGCCGTCGGCATTGGCAAGGAAGACGTTTTCGCCGGGGTACTGCCGGAGGGGAAAGTCGAGGCGGTGCGCAGGCTGCAGGCCGGCGGTGCCACGGTGGCCATGGCCGGCGACGGCGTCAATGATGCAGCCGCCCTGGCCCAGGCGGACCTCGGAATTGCCATGGGCTCCGGCACTGACGTGGCCATCGAGGCGGCCGACCTGACCGTGATGGGCAACGACCTTGCCCAGGTGGCACAGGCGATCGAGCTGTCCCGGAAGACCCTGGCCACCATCAAGACCAACCTGTTCTGGGCGTTCTTCTATAACGCCGTCGGCATCCCCGTGGCCGCACTCGGCCTGCTCAACCCGATGATCGCCGGTGCCGCGATGGCTGCCAGTTCTGTGCTGGTGGTGGCCAACTCGCTGCGGCTGCGGAGCTTCGGAAAACCGTCGCCAGGCAAGTAGGCCGGGAGTTCAGGCCGCGCCGTACCGGACTGCGGCGCGGGCCCTGGCTTTGGCCGCCTCGGTTTCCCGGTCCTTCGGAGGCGCCTGCGACACCAGCGAGTCAAGGAGATGCTGCGTGATGTGGGCGATCTCGTGGACCGCCTCCTCGAAGGCTTCCTGGTTGGCCCTGGAGGGCTTGGTGCTGCCGCTGATCTTCCGCACATACTGCAGTGCGGCAGCATGGACCTCCTCGGACGTGGCGTGCGGCTCGAAGTTGTGAAGGGTTCGGATATTCCGGCACATACAGCCATGCTAGGCTCCGGAGCGCCTCCAATCGACCCCCTGCGCAGGCTTGCAAGGGCTGCCGTCCAGGGGGAGTCCGGCATGGGCAGGGGTGCCCATCGACACTGTTTTGCGGGCCGGGGTAGGTTTTAGGCAATGGATCTTCCGGATGAGCCGGGGGGCCGCGGGGGATGCCGACCTGGTTCGGATCCACGATCTAACAAGGAGAAACCAATGGCCATGTGGGGTGCAGACGTTCAGCAGCTTCGTCAGCTGGGCAGCAAGCTTCAGGAGGGCGCGTCACAGATCGAGACGCAGAAGTCCAATCTCACCAGCTTGCTGAACAGCACCAACTGGAAGGGACCGGACGCGGACAAGTTCCGCGAAGAGTGGTCCGGAACCCACACCACCCAGCTGACCAAGGTGGCCGAAGCACTGAAGGAAGCCAGCACCCGCGCCAAGCGGAACGCCGACCAGCAGGAACAGGCTTCCAACTAGCAGCGCGGCTGCGAAAGCTAATGCACAGGGGGCCCGGACACCAGTCCGGGCCCCCTGCTTTTAAGGGACGGGCTCGACGTCGTTCGCGTGTTCCAGCGGGGACGCCGCCTTGGGCGTATCCTTACCGCCCGCTGCCGCCGACGCAGGGCCCCGGAGTTCGTCGAGCCGAACCAGGATGACGCCGCCGACGATCAGTGCTCCGCCGACGAGCTGGATGGCGCCCGGAAGCTCGCCCAACAGCAGCCATGCCCAGATGACGGCGAAGAGGACCTCGGTCAGCGACACAAAGGAGGCAACCTTCGATCCGAGCGCCCGCGCGGCCATGATCCCGGACACGTACGCGAGGACCGTCGCCAGGACCACGAGACCTGCCAGCGAGACCCACCATGGGGTGATCCAGGGGCCGAGCCTGGTGTGGGCAGTGCTGAAGGCCATCGGCAGCAGGCCTGTGGCGGCGGAGAGCCACATAGCGGCTGCACCCACGAGCAGCCCGCCGGAGGCCAGGACGATGGGCGGCAGGGAGTCGTTCTCCTTGGCCGTGATGAAGAAGTACATGGCAAGGCAGACGGCGGCCGCAATACCCCAGAGAACACCAATGAAGTCGATTTTCACGGCACCGGTGAGGTCCAGGACGAGGACCAGGCCGGCAAGGGAAAGCAGGGTACCGCCAAACGTCAGGACACGCGGCCGCCTCCGGCTGGCGGCCCACAGCCACAGCACGATGATGACCGGCGCCAGGTATTCAAGCAGGAGTGCCACGCCCACGGAGAGCCTGGCCACTGCGTTGAAGTAGAAGAGCTGGCAGGCCGCGACGCCGATGAGCCCGAAGAGGAGGATGGTCCCCCAGTTGTCCCGCAGCTGGTGCCAGCGTCCCCTAAGGGCGGAAAACGCGGGCACTGCGAGAATCAGGGCTGCGCCCGTGAGCCGGGCAGTGACGGCAGCTCCCGGGGACCATCCTGTCTCGAGGAGCGCCTTGGCAAAGGACCCGGAGAGGCCGAAGACGGCTGAGGAGAACAGGGCTATGCCCAGGCCGGAGGCGAGGAAGTTCAGCTTGCCTGCGGACACGCGGCCGGGCGCGCGGTTGCTCGCAGCGGACATTGAGCACCTCCTGTCAGGAGTAAAGTGGGGTTATGGTCATGACAGTACGGGACGGCGCTGTAAGGAGTCAAGATGGTTTTTGCCCCTGACACCGAGGTGGCCCTGAGGACGGTGGTGAACCTGGTCAATTCAGCGGCGAATGGGGCCGAAGGCCTTGCTACCCAGGCGGACCTGGACCGCTTCCTGGCGGCCGAGGGTTTCACCGGATCGCGCACCAGGGATGAGCAGGAGCTGGAAAGCGTCCGGGAGTTGCGCCGGCAGCTCGCGGAGTTGTGGACGGCGGATGAAGACGCGGCTGTCCGCACGGTGAACCGGCTCCTGCGCGAGGCGCGCGCACTGCCCCAATTGGTCAAGCACGACGACTGGGACTGGCACCTGCACGCCACCACACCGGAAGCCCCGCTGGTGGACAGGATGAGCACGGAGGCCGCGATGGCACTGGCGGACGTCATCCGCGGCAAGGAGACGGACCGGATGCGGACCTGCGAAGCAGAGGACTGCGACGCCGCCGTGCTGGATCTCAGCCGGAACCGGTCAAAGAGGTACTGCGACACCGGCAATTGCGCCAACCGCGCGCATGTCGCCGCCTACCGCGCCCGGCAGGCGGCCTCCAGCTAGTGGCCGCCCGGGGTGTCCGGCTGATCGGGGCGGTCGGCGGAGGCGGGCGGTTCCTGTGGGCCCGGGGCGCCGAAGCCGTGGGAGGGTTTCCGGGCCGAGCTGAGGTTCACGCCGGACCCCTTACCCAGGTGCTCGGCGTTTTCCTTGTAGCTCATGGCGAGCATTGCGGCGACCACCAGGGTGACAATGAAGGCGATGCCGGCAGCGGTGAAGGCCAGGTCGAAGCGCGGAGTCCGTGCACTTCCGCCCGAGGCAAAGATGACCACGGCAAGGAAGGCGATCACGGCCCAAAACGCGGAGAACATGAGGGGCCCCTTCACCGAGGTCCGCAGCCTGCGCGGTTTTCCTGGATGCTGGTCTGCCACGGTGGTTCCTCCCTGCAGGCGGCACGCCGGCCGGCCTGGTTTAAGTATTGCGGTGGTTTGCCCGGCCAATTTTCTACAAGGAGTAGAACCGCGCTTTCCTAGTTTACGGCTTTCCGGCGGCGTGGCCGGCATCGTGCCGAAGCGTCAGGCCTGAAAGTACCCACAGCACGCCGGAAATAATTGCTCCGCCGCCAACCACCCCCAGCAGCGCATGGGCACCCAGGCCGATGAAGAACGGCAGCACGGCTGCCGTGCCAAGGCCGATGGCTCCGGAGGTGATCCAGTCCCGGGAGAGCACGTGGCGGCCGCGCAACGTCAACCCGCAGAGCAGCTCAAACGCTCCCGCCACACCAAGGCCCGCTGCGGCCACAACGCCAAACAAGAGGTCTCCGTGCAGCAAAACCAGGGAAATCCCCCCGCCGGCCAGCACTGCGCCTGCCGCCGAGAGCATCTTGCCCGGAGCAGCATTCCGCTGGAAGCCTGTTGCCGGGATACCCCGGAGGAGGAGCACGCCGGTGGCCAAAAGATACAGTCCCCCGGCCCAGCCCATGACTTCCACGGAGGGCGTTGCCCAAAAGATAGTGACTGCGCCGAACACCAGCGCTGCAGCGGCGCGGAGCAGGACCGGCTGCCAGAGGCCTGGCCGGGGGGCGGTTCCGGGGGTGGTGCCTGCGGGTGTCCTTGGTTGCGTCACCGCTCCAGTTTAGTGGCGGCCATGGGTGGGCAGAATTTGGGGCCCGTTCCCGCCGCTCCTACCCCGAACCGAGCACCATCCACCGGTCGGACCGGGCACGCAGGCCGAGGGTCAGGGCGCGCGCAGCCATATAGCCGAGGGCGAAGGCGGCCCACAGCCAGCCCAGGCCTGCTGCACCCGATATGCCCGGCAGCGCCACGGCCGTCAACAGCGGCACGTATACGGCGAGGTTCAGCACCCCGGCCAAGGCAAGGTACTTTGCGTCCCCGGCGCCTATCAGCACTCCATCCAGCACAAAGACATAGCCGGCGATGGGCTGGCCGGCAGCGAGGACCCAGAGGGCAATGGCCAAAACCGACTGCACCCCGGGATCGGAGGTGAAAAGGGCACCGGCCCAGGGAGCCGCCAGTGCCAGGAGCACACCGGTCACCACGCCAAAGCCCAGGCCCCAGCGGATCATCGTGCGGGTCAGGCGGCGCGCCTTCGCGGCGTTTGATGCGCCCAGCTCCCTGCCGATCAGGGCCTGTGCGGCGATCGCCAGGGCATCGAGGGCGAAGGCCAGGAAGGAAAAAATGGTCATTGCCAGCTGGTGGGCTGCCAGGTTGACCGCCCCTTGCGCCGTGACCACCAGCACCGTGGCCAGGATCGCGATCCGAAGACTGAGCGTGCGAAGCATCAGCCAGGATCCAACCCGTGTCATACTGCGGATCCCCCGCCAGCTTGGCAGCAGGCCGATTCCGCTGCTCACCGCGTTCCCCCTGATGATGAACAGGTATACGCCAGCCATCGCCCACTGGGCCACGCTGGTTCCCACCGCGGAGCCGGTCACCGACCAGCCCAGTCCGTAGACCAGCCACAGGTTCAGGACGATGTTGAGGCCAAAGCCCGCCGTGGCAACCACCAGCGGGGTCCGGGTGTCCTGAAGGCCACGGAGGAGGCCTGTGCCGGCGAAAATCAGGAGCATGGCCACCAACCCGGGCATGGACCAGCGGAGGTAATCGACGGCGAATCCCCGCACTTCACCTTCCGCCCCGAGCAGGCCGACCAGCGGGTCCGCTGCCAGGAACCCGGCCGCGGCCAGGACCAGGCCCAGCAGCAGTGCCAGCCAGACGCCGTCGCGCCCGGCCGCCAGGGCCTTGCCCGGCTGGCCGTCGCCGATGGCGCGGGCCACGGCAGGGGTAGTGGAGTAGGCCAGGAAGACCATCAGGCCGACGGCGGTGTGGAGCACCGCCGAGGCGAGTCCGACGCCCGCCAGCTGCGCCACCCCCAAGTGGCCCACAATGGCCGAGTCTGCAAGCAGGAACAGCGGCTCGGCCACAAGCGCACCAAAGGCGGGAACGGCAAGCCGGAGGATCTCCCGGTGCTGCCCCCTGGATGGCGCGGCAGTGGTGGAGGCAGGTAAGCGGGGCACAATGCCAGCCTATCCGCCGGCCGCAATCAGGCCTGTGCGCATGACAAGGAACACATTGTGACAATTTTAGTTGACACTTCAACCATCTGGCCGGAAGACTGGACGGCATGAACCAGTCACGACTTACCACCACCGCCATCACTGCCCTCCGCGTCATCCTGGGCTTCCTCTTCGCCGCCCACGGCTGGCAGAAGTTCAACGAATGGACCATCGCCGGCACCCAGGCGTCGTTCGCCAAGATGGGTGTTCCGGCAGCGGAAATCGCAGCCCCCGCAATCGCCGTCCTGGAGTTCGCCGGCGGCCTCGCCCTGGTCCTGGGCATCCTCACCCGCGTGGTTGCAGCCCTCCTGGTCCTGGACATGCTGGGGCCCTGGTCCTGGTCCACGCCGCCGCCGGAGTTTTTGCCGCCAACGGCGGGTACGAGCTGGTGCTGCTCCTCGCGGCCGCAGCCTTCGCCCTGGCCCTCACCGGCGCCGGACGGCTTTCGGTGGACCGGACCCTCTTTGGCCGCAGCAATTCCAAGTTGTCCGTCCTGGCCTAAGCCGCACCTCCGGCCACAGCCGGGAACCGCTCGACGGCGGGTGCCCACTCCGGCGGGCACCCGCCGTCGAGCCTTTTAATCCCGCGGACCCGACTGCTGGGTAACCCGCTGGCGTCAGTATGATCGCACCATGACCGGTGCGCCTGCCTCCAACTCCGTGACCCTCCGCTTCCTCGCCGCCCCCATGGACGTGGGACACAGCGGCTCGGTGGACGCCGGAACCGTCCTTGAGTGGGTGGACAAAGCCGCCTATGCCGCCGCAGTGGGGTGGGCGAAGTCCTACTGCGTGACTGCCTATGTGGGAAACATCCATTTCGCCGACCCCGTCAACAGCGGCGACATGGTGGAGGTAGAGGCCACCATCGTCTACACCGGCCGGTCCTCGATGCACATCCGCACCGTGGTCTCCTCCGGAGATCCGAAGGGCGGCCCGGCAACCATGCGGAGCCAGTGCATGGTGATCTTCGTGGCCGTTGGCGAAGACGGGAAACCCATCCCGGTCCAGCAGTACGAACCAGTCACCGCGGCGGAGATCCAGCAGCGGGACCACGCCCTGGCACGGATCAAGGTGCGGGAACAGATTGTCGAAGCCATGAACCGCCAGGAATATACGGATGCGGGCACGGCCGAACGCGTGACGCTCCGCTTCATGGCTGCGCCCACAGACGTGAACTGGGGCGGAAAAGTGCACGGCGGGATTGTCATGAAGTGGATCGACGAGGCAGCCTACGTCTGCGCCTCCCGGTACTGCGGCATGGATACAGTGGCCGTGTTCTCCGGCGGGGTCCGGTTCTACCGGCCGCTGCTGATAGGCCACGTCGTGGAGGTGGAAGCCCGCTTGGTGTACACGGGGACGAAGGGCATGCATATCGCAGTCCACGTCCGCTCCGGCGATCCCAAGAGCCGCGACATGAACCTCACCACCTATTGCCTGACGGTGATGGTGGCGCGCGACGCCGAAGGCAACTCTGTGCCTGTCCCTTCCTGGGTGCCGGTCACCGAGGAGGACAAGCGGCTGCATGCCCACGCGCGGGAGCTGCTCGAGATCCGGGGCACCGCCCCGGGCAACCGCCTGCCGAACCACTTGCTGGCGCAGGGCTAAGCCACCGGCCGCCTGCGCGTGGCTTTTAGAAGCCCCCGCCGCCGGCGTCGGCCGCCATGTTGGCGAACCGGGAGTAATGGCCCTGGAAGGCCACCACGATGTCCTTTGTGGGACCGTTACGGTGCTTCGCAACCAGGATGTCGGCTTCGCCGGCGCGCGGCGATTCCTTGTCATAGACATCCTCGCGGTGGAGCAGGATCACCATGTCCGCGTCCTGCTCGATGGATCCTGATTCACGGAGGTCCGAAACCATGGGCCGCTTGTCCTGGCGCTGCTCAGAGCCACGGTTCAGCTGGGACAGTGCGATGACCGGCACCTGCAGTTCCTTGGCCAGGAGCTTCAGGGCTCGCGAAAACTCGGATACTTCCTGCTGGCGGGACTCCACCTTCTTGCCGGAGCTCATGAGCTGAAGGTAGTCCAGTATGACCAGCTTGAGATCGTGCTGCTGCTTCAGGCGCCGGCATTTGGCCCGGATCTCCATCAGCGACATGTTGGGGCTGTCGTCAATGAACAGCGGGGCGTCGTTCATCCGGCCCATGGTGGTGGCGATCTTGGACCACTGCTCGTCCTTGATGGTCCCCTTCCGGAGGTCCTGCAGTCCGATGGTTGCCTCTGCGGAGAGGAGGCGCATGGCGATTTCGTTCCGGCCCATTTCGAGGGAGAACATCACCGTGGAGAGGTTGTTCTTGATGGCGGCGGAGCGGGCAAAGTCCAGGGCGAAGGTTGATTTACCCACAGCCGGGCGGGCGGCGATGACGATCATCTGGCCCGGGTGCAGTCCGTGGGTGAGCTCATCCAGCTCGTAAAATCCCGTAGGGACGCCGGTCATCCCCTCGCCGCGGTGCCCGGACGCCTCGATCTCGTCCACGGTGGACTCCATGACGTCCTTGAGGACCACATAATCCTCCGCAGTGCGCCGTTCGGCCACGGCGTAGACCTCCGCCTGGGCCTGGTTGACCAGGTCCTCCACCTCGCCGTCCGAACCGTAGCCCAGCTGGACGATCTTGGTCCCGGCGTTTACCAGGCGCCGGAGGACGGCACGCTCGGCAACGATCTCGGCGTAGTAGCCGGCGTTGGCTGCCGTGGGGACGGTCTGGATCAGCTCATGCAGGTAGGCGGGGCCGCCGATCCGGTTGATCTCGGCACGCTTGGTGAGTTCGTCCGAGACGGTAACGGCGTCCGCCGGTTCGCCGCGGCCGTAGAGGTCGATGATGGCTTCGTAGATGGTTTCGTGGGCGGGGCGGTAAAAGTCCTGTCCCCGGAGAATCTCCACGACGTCGGCAATGGCGTCCTTGGACAGCATCATGCCGCCCAAAACGGACTGCTCGGCAGGGATGTCCTGCGGCGGCTTTCGGCTCGCGTCTGATCCGCGGGTTGCTTCGACCGGGTCAAGATGCGCGATTGACAAATTTGCCGTCCTCCATATGAGCCGGGACCCTGGGGCCCGGCGGTGATCCATCCTGATGTGGCGTTGCACGAAGACCGCGCACCGCTACCCGTTCAGGTCTACCCGCGGGGTGTGACAACGAAGCGGGCCATGCCCTCCGCAGACGGCAAGGCACGGGTTATCCCCACTATCCACAGGTTTTCCACAGCGGGCGGTTTCTTCCGGATCCGGCGATTCCGCAGGCTGCTGTTGGAACCGGCGGGACCCTGAAGAACAGGTACCCCGCTACGCTAGCCCCCTCCGCTCCTGCTGCAAAGCCAACGGCGCGCGGGCCCTGTGGACAACCTGTGCACTAAGGGGCATAGCTTGTGCACAGCCTGTGGGAAAGGTTGTGGACAGCAAAAAACTTTGCCGTTCAATCGGGCCCTGACCTGCGGAAACGTTAGCATCGGCATGTGGAGTAAATATTTCTTTCCGGGAATTTCATCCACAGCCCGTCTCACCGCCGGGGCACAGTTTGTCTCCGGGCACCGGGCGGTGACCCAGTTCGTTCACGGGCCGTGTCGTTCGTCATATGCCCGTGCGGACGTCTGGTCTTCGGCAGGCCAACACATATGCACAACAGTGAATATTGCTGTGGATAAACAGGAACTGGCATAAGCTCTATATATGGGCGAACTACTGCTGGTTCTGCTGCCGGCGATCGTCTTGGCGGCGCTTATTTGGGGGCTTGCCACGGCCCTTAGCCCACGCGATTCGGGCGTTTCGGACGCCGAGAAGTACCAGCGTGACCTCGCCGAACGCTCAGCCCGGCACTATGCGGCGCAGGTCCAGGCGGCCACCGCTGCGCGGGTCCGCCTTGAGGCCATTACGCGGCCAAGCCAGAACGCCCAGGCGATGCACTCAGATCTGGCTGCCACCAGGAAGTACACAGAACGGCTATGAAAATGGAATCGCTCGTGATCCCTGTCCTTATCCTCCTGGCCGTGGCTGCCGGAGTCTGCCTGGCTGCACGCGCCATCAGCAGGCGAAGGGCTTCCGCCGGCGCGGCATCCGGGGCGCCGGCCGTCAGTTCCGCCGACCTCGCCCGCCAGGCGGCCGCAAAACTTTCCGAGGACGAACACCGGCGGCTATACGCCCTTATTGCCCAGGGCCAGGCCATGGCAGCCATCAAGCTCTACTACGAGGTCACGGGCGACGGGCTGCGCGCGTCACGCGATGCCGTCGGTGCGCTGGCCGCCCACCCCCAGCCCTACCGGGGCCGCGAAGCAGTGCCGCAGTCCACTGAGGACGACGAGGACGACGAGCCGCAGCGGTTCCCCTATCGCTACCGGGCCATCGCGAGCAAAGGCGACGTAACCCGCGAGGTCAGCAGCAATATGCTCAACGACGAGATCTACGGCAGGATCCGCACCCTGGCCCGCAACGGGGATACGGAGGCGGCTGCCACGGCCCTGACGCGGCACTCCGATATTTCCATGAAGCAGGCCCGGGAGTTCATCGAACTGCTGGACGACTAAGCCCGGCTGCACCCATGGAGGGGCCCACTGGAAGTTGGCTTCGCTCGCGGCGAGGAACTTCAGGCGTTCCCGGAGATGCCCGCCAGCAGCTGCTCGAATGGCAATGACTCCATGGCAGCATGCTTCCGGCCCGGCTGCCGCCCCTCAAGCAGGCGGGTGAACTCCCCGGCGGCGCGGTCGATGCGGGCGGCAAGGGATGACCCGTCGTCGTCCGCGGTGCCCCAGTCCAGAGGGCCGGCAAAGACACCTGTGGCCGCGATCCTGGTGCGCAGGTAGCTGAAGAGCGGGCGGAGCGCGTAGTCCAGGACCATCTGGTGGCGGTCGGTGCCGCCGGTGGCGCCGAGCAGGACGGCCTTGCCGTCCAAGGACTTTGGGTCGAGGACGTCGATGAAGGATTTGAACAGGCCGCTGTAGGACGCGCTGAACACAGGCGTCACGGCGATGATCCCGTCGGCGGCTTCCACCCCTGCGATGACCTCTGCGAGGCGCGGAGGAGCGTAGCCGGTGACGAAGTTGTTGGCGATGTCCACCGCGAGATCGCGGAGTTCGACGACGTCAACGGCCGCGTTGTAGCCGGCCGCACCCAACTGCCGCTCGGCCGAGGCGGCGAGCTGATCGGCAAGCAGACGGCTCGACGACGGCACGCCCAAGCCGGCGGAAAGGACAGTAATACGGCGGGTTTCCATGGCGGTCTCCTGTTGCTCGGTAGCTCGTGTACAAGTTACATGCATTTGCATGTTTGCGTCCAAAAGGGAAAACCGGGGAACGTGCCAGGTTATTCCCTTGTCCAGCCAGCCTCGAGCACAATGCCAGGGGTCGGCTGGGGTGCATTCAAGGCCTCGCGGGGCCGTATCGCGACGCGGGACCGGGGCGTAGAATCACGGCAGGCTGGGTCGTCGTCGCAGCCTGCGCCTGGCGGTCCGCCAAGCATCCCGATGCGACACCTTCCGTATGTTTGCGCAGGGTCTGCCCGATCGAAAGTCACCACCATGCTCAGTAAACTCAGCCCATTCGTCACCGCGCTCCTCCTCGGCGGCCTCGCCGTCACCGGAGCTGCCCCCGCCAACGCGGAGGTCGTGGAACGCTACAGCCTCGATTTTTCGAGCAGCGGAGTAAACGGCGACTTCTGCGGTTCGGGGCTGCAGGTCGCATTCACCTATGACCGGACCGGTTCGGGCTCAACCATGACCCGCGGCGGGGATAGCCTGCTGTGGGTTCACGAGAAGCTCAGGATCGTCCAGACATTCACGTACAACGGGATGACCGTGACCGACATCCAGCCGAACACGCTCGCCAAAGACCTCAAGATTGTCGACAACTGGGACGGGACGCTCAGCATCACCGTCCTGCTGACCGGAGAGAATCGGCTGATTGGAAGTGACGGCAAGATCCTCGCCAAGGGCGACGGCCAGGTCCGCAGGCTCCTCACCATCGACCAGGCGTCGGGCAACGTGATCAGCGACGAGCTGATCTTCGGTTCTACGGGTACGAACGACGACTTCTGCGAAGCAGTCCTGGCTCACTGGGGCGTCTGACCCGGCTGGCCCGTCCACGGTCCAAAGCAAAAGACCCCCGCTGCCGGGATCCGGCGACGGGGGTCTCTGTACAGTCGGAACTGTTGAGCCGTAAAGGCTACTTGCCTGCCACTACATCGAGTTCGATGACAGCGGCAACGTCCTCGTGCAGACGGACGTTGGCCTGGTACGAACCAACCGACTTGATGTGGACCGGCAGTTCAACCTTGCGCTTGTCGATGCGGCCAAGGCCAGCGGCCTCAACAGCGTCAGCGACGTCGCCCTGCTTGACGGTGCCGAACAGGCGTCCGGTTTCGCCGGCCTTGACGACGAGCTTGACCGGCTTGGACTGCAGTGCAGCAGCCTGCTTCTGAGCGTCTTCCAGGGAAGCGTGCTCGCGGGCAGCGCGGGCAGCCTTGATGGACTCAACCTGCTTTTCGCCGCCCTTCGACCAGGTCAGGGCGAAGTTGCGGGGCAGCAGGTAGTTACGGGCGTAACCGTCCTTGACCTCGACAACGTCGCCAGCAGCACCGAGACCGGTTACTTCGTGGGTCAGAATGAGCTTTGCCATGTTAGTTAATCCCTTCCTTAGCCGCGGCCAGCGCCGGAGTAAGGCAGCAGAGCAACTTCGCGGGCGTTCTTGATTGCCTGGGCGATCTTGCGCTGTTCCTGCACCGTAACGCCAGTGACGCGACGGGCGCGGATCTTTCCGCGGTCGGAGATGAACTTGCGCAGCAATGCTACGTCCTTGTAGTCGATGACAGTGATGTCAGCGGCCTTCAAGGGGTTGGACTTTGGTTTGGGCTTACGGAGTTCAGCCTTAGCCATCGTGGAGCTCCTATTCTAGGGAGCCCGTGGATGTTGATCCACGGGATGGTGGTGGTCCGACGGCGGCAGACGCCCTGGTGCTCGTTGGCACTGTGGCGGTCCCGGCGTCGGGCCTTAATGGGGTTGTTTAGAAGGGAGGTTCGGAATCGGGGCCGTTGCCCCAGCCACCTGCACTGGACACGCCGGGCGTGGCCCAGGGATCGTCCTGCGCAGCCTGCTGGTTGCCGCCGCCCCAGCTTCCACCGGAGTTGCCGCCCTGGTTTCCGCCAGAGTTGCCGCCTCCGAAGCCGCCGCCGCTGTTGCCGCCCCCGAAGCCGCCCTGGCCACCCGCGCCGGAGCGCTGGGTGCGGTTGACCTTGGCGTTGGCATAGCGCAGGCTGGGGCCGATTTCATCGACCTCAAGCTCGATAACGGTGCGCTTTTCGCCTTCTTTGGTTTCGTAGGAACGGCTCTTCAGGCGGCCGGTAACAATCACGCGCATGCCCTTGGTGAGGGACTCCGCGACGTTCTCGGCTGCTTCACGCCAGACAGCGGCGCGGAGGAACAGGGTTTCCCCGTCCTTCCACTCGTTGGACTGGCGATCAAAGGTACGCGGGGTGGAAGCGATGGTGAAGTTCGCTACTGCCGAACCGGACGGTGTGAACCGCAATTCCGGGTCATTGGTGAGATTACCGATGACCGTAATGGTGGTTTCGCCTGCCATCTACTGCCTCCTTGTTCGATCCTGGGTGAAGAGTGCGTTCCTGCGGGTGAAGAATGAAAATCAGTGCTGAAAATTACTCAGCAACAACCTTCTGCTCTTCGGGGCGGGTGATCTTGGTGCGCATGATGGTCTCGTTAAGAGACAGCTGGCGGTCAAGTTCCTTCGCGGTTTCCGGCTTGGCGGTGAAGTTCACCACGGCGTAGATACCTTCAGACTTCTTCTTGATTTCGTAAGCCAGGCGGCGACGGCCCCAAATGTCAACCTTCTCGATGGTTCCACCATCGTTGGTGATGACGTTCAGGAACTTCTGAAGCGACGGCTCAACGGTACGCTCTTCGACCTCGGGGTCGATGATTACCATCAATTCGTAAGGACGCATATGTGAACCCACCTCCTTTGGGCTAAGCGGTTACGGCATTTCCGTAACAGGAGGTTCATTTGCGATTCCATGCGATGCCCTGCCGCCGGAAGGGAGGCAGGGCGCAGCACAGACTTCACTATCCTAGTGCATATGGGCCGGATAGGCGATTTATCCTTGCCTCAAGGCTAGGCGGCTGGCAACGGCCTGGAAAGCGCTGGTACGACGATGTGGAAAACCCTGCCACCCGCAGGCTTGGCTGGTCGGCGGAATCCTGGTCACGCGTGACTTCCGGCCCGTTTTGGCCAATGACAATGGGTCGGAACCACTGGAGGCGCCCACGCCGGGGAAGCCCTTATCATCTGACGTATGGGTAAACAATTGGTCGCCCTTGGGGTGGCGGCAATCTTCCTGGGCGGCTGCTCGGCCCCTTCACCACCACAGCCAGCAACGGCGACCGCGACGGCGCCAGCATCAGCCGCGTCGAGCCCAACCACGCCCGCGACGGGCTCCGCCGCGACAGATCTGAACTGGGGTACGCCGATCGCTGGCGACGAGTTCAACTATACCGGCGCGCCGGACGCCTCGAAGTGGCGCGTGTATGACAGTGCCGGGCACTCGGGGAATGGTATCCGGAGCCCGCAGCAGGTCACGGTAGACGGTTCCAAGATGATCATAACCGGCACACCCGACGGCACGACCGCTGGATTGAGCGCGAAGTTTGCAAACCAGAAGTACGGCCGGTGGGAGATCCGGGCAGCCGGGTCTGGCGACAACGAGTACCACATGGTGTCGCTCCTGTGGCCGGACAGTCGGAACTGGCCCTGTGACGGCGAGGTCAATTACGCGGAGACGATGGGTGACTGGAATGTCATCAAGTTCTTCCACCACTACTCCTGTGACAACAAACTGATCTCGGCTTTCAAGACAGTCGACGTCTCGCAGTTCCATAACTACGCGCTGGATTGGTCCCCGTCGGGGATCGTCGGGTACATCGACGGTGTGGAGTGGTTCCGTGACACAGACCCTGCCCACATGCCTCCCGGACCGATGCACCAGACTTTGCAGCTTGACTGGTTCCCGGACAGCTCTCCCGACGGTGGGGGCGAGATGAGGGTGGACTGGGTGCGCGTTTACGCAGCCGCAGAAACCACCCAGCACGCGTCCACCGACTCTTTCGAGTTCGCCGCAGCCGGGGACATGAACCCGGACAGGAACACGTCCACGGCATCGCCCAGTGGCAAGAATGCCGCGTCCATCATAGCCAGTCTGAACGACGGCAGCCTGGACAACTTCATCGCCACGGGTGACTTCCAGTACGACAAGTCGGTGTGCTCCGCGCTCGGATCCTATGACCAGCTGTGGGGACCGGCCAAGTCCAAAACGTACTGGACGGCAGGACCGAACCACGACGTTCAGCCCGGCAGGAACGATGAGCTGGACAAATATATGAACGGTGAGTGCGTTTCCACCACGAAAAGCGCAACCAACACCCACCTTGGCCGGTTCGTGGACGCCCTCGAATGGTACTCATTCGATAAGGGCAACTGGCACTTCCTTGTAGCCCCTACGGCCACCTGGCGGTACGACGCTGCGCGTGCGCGGGCGATGACGTCGGAAATGGATGCTGATCTAAAGGCAGCTAAAGCGGCCGGCAGGCATCTGGCCGTCGTTTACCATGACCCATACTTCACCTCTGACACGTCCAGCCACTCCCGCTTCACTGAGGCCAAGCCGTGGATTGATGTGTTCTGGGCGAACCGTGTCCGGATACTGCTTTCAGGCAGCCAGCACAATTATGAGCGGACCTGCCCAGTGAACAACGTGGACCAATGCGTTGCGGACGGGATGCAACAATTCCAGGTGTCCACGGGTGGAATCGGCCTCCGGCGGTTTAACAGCAACCCCTCTTATGTGCAGCAGAAGTTTAGCGACACCTGGGGTCACCTAAGGATGAGCCTCAAGGCTGACGGCTCTTATACGTGGGAATTCCGTGCTGTTGCCGGCGGAATGCAGACTGACAGCGGGTCACGAAGCAAGGGCTGAGTCAACGCCAGGGTAAGTGAGCCGGGACCTCGCCACGTGGGGCGTGAACCCCGCCCCGTCACTACTCTGGCACCGGTACGGCTAAGCCGCCGTCCGGACGCCAGTACCGCAAGCCGCCGCTCGTGGCGCCGTCGCGGGCGACGTCTATCACGGCGTAGGGGAACGCCCGGCGATCCAGCCGGTCAGGTCCGCGACCGCGGACGTCCGAACACCATGTGCCGGTGTTGAGGTACCGGGTTGGGCACGCCTCCAGCTCCGATTCGAGGGCGCGGTGCGTGTGGCCTGATACGTACCAGGACACCCCGGAACCATACTCTTCGAGGGTGCGTGCGAACCGACCCGCTGCTGCGGGAGGCTCCTCGCCCGCGGTCCTGCGCCCGGCTGCCGCGAGCACCATGCGAGTGGCGGCGCGGGGGAGCGCCGACACCGTCCGGAACCGGGACAGGCGTGCCAGGTCCCGAACGGCCGCCTCGTCCAGCGCAAGGCGAAATGACTCGGACTGCAACATCTCGTCATACGCGGGCTCCCGGATGCGACGTTCCGCCAGCTCGGACGCCAGGCAGGACCGGGCAACGGCCCCGGCCCGGCTCAGGCGCGAGTTCGACGGGTGGGCGTTCCAGGCGGCGAGCGGTGGCAGGTTCAACTCGTCGGTCCCGTTGACCGCCGAGCGGAGCACCTCAGGAATCCGGTGCAGCGCGTGGTGCTGGTGTCCGTGCTCGGCCACGAGCACGCGGGGCACGTGCAAGAACCACGGGTGCACCCGCACCCGTGTGGGTTCGCCGGGTGACAGCAGCGCTGACAGGCGGGCGGCGACCGACGGCCGGGCCAGCTCGACGTCGTGGTTGCCGCATACGAAGTGCAGCTGCACGCCGCGGGCCGCACACGCTTCCAGCGCCCGGAACGTGTCAACGTGCCGGGCGAGGATTGACTCCAGCCGGGCAAGGCTCTCGTCTTCGGCTAAGCCGACCAGCTCGAACGTGTCACCCACGAAGGCGACATGCCGCTGCGTACCGGTTACCGCAAGGACCTCGCGGCGCAGGAATCCGGGCAGCACTGCGCTTGGGCGGCGGGGGTCGTCGTCCGATAAGCCCAGGTGGAGGTCGCTGAGGAGCCACCACCGCGACCCGGTGTTCACGTGAGCAGTCCCACCACGCGTGGAAGGAAAAGGATGAGGTACATCGCCCACATGACACCGACCACCTTACGGCTCATGGTCAGGCCGAGGAGCCTCGTGGGCCGTTCGGCGTCTGGTCCCGCACGTCGGATCTCGAGCGCGACAAGGGTAACGAGCAGGGCAATGGTGATGAGTAGGGCGGCAATCGCGAGCAGTCCCCCCAGATCGATCATGACACGACCTCCTGACGTGCGCGTGCCATGCACGCGCCAATGGTGATGACGCCCATCGAGACGACACACGCCTGCCACGACCACACAGCGAGGTAGAACATCGCGGTGGACACCGCCGTTAGCGTGGCGAGGCCGAGAGCCAGAACGAGCAGCCCGCGGAGGGCAAGGTCGGTAACCGACGTGAGTCGGACCAGTGCCTGCCCTGGTAGCAGGATGAGGACGGCTATCGCAGCAACCACCTGCAGCGGTGTCGGCAGCCCGACGAGCGCAACCAGTGACAAGGCGACGGCCGAGAGAGCGAGGACCAAGGTTGGCCGGCTGATGGGGCGGTTCATGGCGTCACCCGGTAGGCGCGTGCATCGACATTGCTGAACACGAGCTCCACGCCGGCCTGCTCGCGCAGCCACCCCTCCAGCTCGGCGAAGCCGCTGGCGCTGGTGGCGCCCCGGAGCACAAGACTCGCTTCCGACGAGCGGGTGAGCAGCACGACGGCACCGGCAGGGTTCTGCCGGGCATGCTCGTAAACGACTGGGCCGCAGGCCGCCGAAGACAAGTCGGACCGGCACATGTAGTCGATGGTCCGATACGGGTGATCAAGGTAGGCCTCGCTGCGCCACGGCGTCGGGGGGGCTGCCGAGATGATCGTCGAGCCAGGCGGCGCGAGACGCTGTACGGCGGCGACGGCAGCGATCTCGCTGTCGGTGAAGACGTCAAACTGGGCGTTCCCGAACCGGCCTGTCACCGTCAGCAGGCCCAACAAGCAAAACGTCAGCGCGAGGCCCCCCGCGGCACGGAGGGAGGGCTGTGTGCCGCCTTCTGTGGGAAGCAGGATCGAGCATGCCTGCAAAGCGATGAAGGGCAGAGCGAAAAGCGAGACCCGGATGAGCATTTCCCCGCCGTACAACTGCACGGGGAAGAGCAGCAGGGGGGTGACGGCAAGGAGGACCACCCGGATATCGAGCCGTCCCCTGCGCCGGTCGCGCACCGCGCCCGCCACCGCGAGACCCCACAGCAGGAGGGTGAGAACCACCCGGGCCTGCACCACGAGCACGTGCCCGGGGGTCCCGCTCACGCGGTCGACGACGTTGGCATTGATCGCGGCCAGCACGCCTCCTTCCGCCAGGGGTGGGTTTCCGGAGAGGTATGTACTGGCGGGATATGCGAGCCAGAGTGCCAGCACGACCGCGGTGATCAGGGGCAGCCGGCCGGGCCAGACATGCCCGCTCAAGGTGAGGGCGGTTAGGGCGATCAGCAACAGGAAGGGCGTCAGCTGATGGCTCGCACAAATGACCGCGACGAGCACGAGAGTCACCGCGAGGGCGCTCACCCGGTACCCTGGCCGGGGCTCAGCCGGGGACCTCCCTTGCCACCAGGTGGCCAGGTCGGTATCTCGGAAGCCGCGGAACTTGGGGGGCCACGCGGCCAGCGGGCCGACGACAAGTGCGATCACGACGAGGTACAGGAAGAAGCCGAAGGCTTGGGGAGACAAGTAGTCCTGGTCCTGCCAGTTGCCGAAGCAGAAGAGCCAGAGCACGAGCCAGCGCCGTCGCGGATCCTGCGTAAGGTACCGCATCAGCACGCCCAGGGCAGCGAGCCACAGGCCCACGTTAACCACCGGCGCCCACAGGGCAAGGGCTACCGGGTCGAGGCCGGTTGCCTTTAGTACTGTCGCCAGAAGGGCGAAGAAACCCGGCCAGTTAAAGTAAGCGTCAATGTCCGGGTCGATCCCTTGGCTGCGCGAGAGGGCGTCGGCAATGCCGAGATGACGGAACGCGACCTCACCACGTGGTACGTCGGTGACGAAGGCTGCCGTCCCGAAGAGCACGAGCACCAACACCAGCAGCAGCCACATCATGACCGCCCGGCCCGCCGGACCTGAGACATCCCCTCGTAGCGCCACAACGAAGGCGACGTTCAGAATCAGAACCCCCGCCCAGAACGGGTAGGGGAGCACGGCAACGAGCCCCAAGTCGCTGTTCACGGGAACGGCGACCACGGAAGCGGCCCATATGGCTAGCGCCAGCGCCACCGCCCCCGCCAGTGCGCACCACGCGTCACGGGCCTTCCAGCGTCCTTGGATGCGGCTGGGCGCATCAATCGCGGTGGTCATCGTGACTCCTTCGTGACGCGCCGGAGAACGGCGATTAACCGGAGGCCGGCAGCGACAGCCCCAATGGAGAGCACCACCAGCCACGCAAGGGCCATGGCGCCGGGGCCCGCTTCGGCGACCAACAGCGCTGACGCGCAGAGGGCAACCCCGAGCGTCACGCCGACCACGATCGGCTCTGTATACCGGCCGAGAGCCCGGCACACGGCGTTGTAGGCCTGCAGCACCGCGTACGGGACCAGTCCGGCCGCCAACCACCGCAGAGCGTCAGCGGATGCGTCGGCGTATCGCTCCCCCAGCAGACTAAGCAGCGGGTGAGCGAGGAGGACGAGGACGACTGCCGCCAGACCTCCTACGGCGAGCGACCAACGGAGACTCGCCCAGGTTGTAGACGCCAGGCGGTGAGGGTCGCGGACACCTTCGGAAAACTGGACGATGCCCATCAGCATCGGAGCGGAGTAGGCGGCCCAGGCCATCATCCATGCGGGATACCAGTAGGCAGCGATCTCCGGCGCCACCGTGTGGGCGAGCAGGAGAGGCAGCACCAGCCCGGGGGCGCGCTCGGTGAGGGTGAGGAGCTGGTACGGAATACCCACCGCCAGCAGTGGACGGCCGCGCGTCGAACGCAAGGATGGTCGCGGCCGATAGCCAATCAGTTTTCGCAGCTGGATCACACCGACGACGCACGCCACTGTATTCCCGAGGGTCCAGCAGGCCATTACCACGTCGGCGGAGGCGCCATGCGCCTGCCAGGAAACGAGCGCTGCAGCGCCGAGGGAAACTCCGCCGCCCAACGCATACCTCAAGGTCGCGCTGGCCCCGCGTCCCAACGCCACCAGCGCCTGGTCCAGCACGATCACCAGGGTGCCGGTGACGGCAGCCGCAAGGAACGTAAACCAGAAGAGAACCGATGCCGACGCCGTCTCCGGCGCCGCAGCCGCCTGCAGCACGAGGTAGCCGAGGGCGAGCACGGTACCGGCTACCCCCACTATGGCGAACGCCGCATCCAGCACCCGCGCAGGCGGCTCTCCCCGTCCCACCGCAACGATTACGGCGGACCCGGCACCCAGAACCGCGAGCTGCGTGCAGATCATCACTGCCGCGACAGCGGCCATGGTGAGCCCGACCTCGCGGTCTGACGTCGCGCGCGCGGCCACGACCCAGAAGGCAAAACCCCAGCCAATCTGGGCGGCCTTGCCCACAATGAGGCCGAGCGAACTGCGCAGGGCGGAGTGCCGGACAGCTGAGGGGTCCGTGACCGCGGTCCCTAGCTCAGCGGTCATGACGCCAGACCTTTCGCCAGGCCCGCATAGTTGTACCAGCAGAAGGCGAGGTAGTAGCGCAGCCACCGGGGCTGGCCCGAGGCGAGGCTCAAGGCGCTGCCCCGGACGGCCGCGGCGGCGGGCAACAGCGCCAACCTCGCACCCCGCCAGCCGTGTTTGCGGATCATCCGTCCCAGTCCCGTTCCGTCCATCAGGAACTGGTCGAGCGCGAAGTTGAAGTCGTCTGCGGCGAAACGATGTTCGACGACTACCCGCTGTGACACCGCCGTCCGCAGCCCTGACTCCCGCATCCGCCAACGCAGCTCGATGTCCTCGCCGGACTTGAACGAGTCGTCGAAACCCACACCCAGCATCAGGTCTCGGTCGACCATCGTCGCGACGAGCCCGAACCAGTTGCGGCTGCGGCCGGTGCGATGGTGATGTGCCAGCGCCTGCCCCCAGTAGCCCGGTCCAGCGACACTTTCCAAACCGGCTTGGAGGGCGTCGTAATCGCCCTCGACCAGCTCAATGAGCAGGTCGGCGACTCCGTGTGGCCCGAACACGACGTCAGAGTCGACGAGCAGGACCCAAGGGGTCCTGCTGCTCTGCACACCGAGCGTTCGCGCCCATGGCAAGCCGCGGCCTTCATCACTCAGGACCCTGGCACCTGCCGCGAGAGCGAGGTCGACCGTACGGTCGGTGGAGCATCCGTCCACCACAATGATCTCCGCTACACCGGACTGACGCAGGGCCTCCAGGCAGCGTGGGAGCATGTGCTCCGCGTTGCGGGCCGGAACGACCGCGGTGACCTCTGAAGGGCTAGGACCCACTGTGCCCACCCCCTCAGATCTGCTCGTCCAGGACCGACGGCAGCAGCTCTTCGAGATACCGGACGATGTCGTCAGACGCCTCGTCCGCCGTGTACGCGGAGGGCACCTGCAGCAGGTGGCAGGGCCGTCCGTCGAGCGCCTTGTTCAGGACTAGGCCTTTTGCCGCGAAGTGCTCGCGCCAGGGGACGACGGATGTAGCGGCCAGGCCTGTCACGACATGCTGCGAGAAGCTTGCCATCTCGATGTGGAAGTTGCCGAGCATGCGGTCGACCATCCACTCGGTTGTCCGCTCGATAATCCGGGATCGGGAGCCCTCATAGCGCTCGATGTAGATGGCCGCCGCAAGCGGAGCCGTTGTCGTCACTTCCCGGCCGGGAAACGCGGTCCCGGCATCAACCATGCGGTGCTCCGGCGACCAACGCCGGGAGAAGTCCGCGAGGCGCGGGTAACGGATGACGTACGGATGCACCACCGTGGTGAGGCGGCCGACACTCTTCGAGAGCTGAGGCGGGACGAGGGGCTTCCGGACCCCTTCAAACAGGTGCGGGTAGATGTTCCGGTGGTGCGGCTTAATGAACATCGGCTTCGCGTAGCCGAGCAGCGTGGCGTCCTCGGCGAGGAAAGCCCAGTCATCGCCCATGAACGACCAACCCTCGCGCCTCATCAACTTGGCGGCGGTGCTCGTCTTACCGGTCCCTCCGGCGGCCGGAAGCGCGATCGCGTGCCCCCGGTACGCCATCGTTGCCGCGTGGATCATGCCCGCACCTCGAGCCACCATGGCGGCATCCAGAACAGGGACCACGGAGGTCAACAGCTCGCCCGGCCCGTGGATGCGCCACTGGTCTCCGTCCCGCACTACCTGGAGCCGCTCGGCTTGGAAGCGGACGCTGTTTTCCGTGTACGCGAGCTCGTGCTCGAGCAGGCCCGCATCCGTCATCGGCTCCAGTTTGTTGTCCACAGTGATGTCGGCCGGCCGTTCGGTTTCGGTTGCGAAACACGCCAACATGCTCCTGAGCTGCGGCGCTGCCGGCGCCTCTGCATCGACGCGGAGCGTGACGCGGCCATGGATGTCGAACTGCAGAGCCTTGGTGTTGGTCTTGGTCTGCTTGTACATGGTGTCCCCTGTCTAGTGGTGTCGATCGGTGATATTGCTGATGTGGACGGCGCCGGCCGTGTCGGCCGGCGCCCGCCTACTTCGTCAGCGTGAGGATGAGCTTGGGTGCGTTCGTGCTGCCGGCCTCCTTGGAGTTCAGGTCCAGTCCGTCGCTGCTGTTGGCGTCCATG
>NZ_JAUZVL010000016.1:0-95980 GCF_031844545.1 Arthrobacter sp. AB6 | reverse complement strand
GCACAACGTGGAGACCGTGCCCCGGATTTTCAAGCGGATCCGGCCCGCGTTCCGCTACGAGCGGTCCCTGGACGTGATCACGCAGGGCCGGGACCTGGGCATGGTGACCAAGTCCAACCTGATTCTGGGCATGGGCGAAACCCGCGAGGAGATCTCCGAAGCCCTGCGGGACCTGCACGGGGCAGGTTGTGACCTGATCACCATCACCCAGTACCTCCGCCCGTCCGAACGGCACCTGCCGGTGGACCGCTGGGTCAAGCCGCAGGAATTCGTGGACCTGCAGGACGAGGCCACCGAGATCGGGTTCCTGGGCGTCATGTCCGGCCCGCTGGTCCGCTCCTCCTACCGCGCCGGCCGGCTCTGGGCCACCGCAATGCGCAAGAAAGGCCGCGACATCCCCGCCGAACTCGCCCACATCGCCGACGGCATCCAGGACTCCGGCACCACCCGCCAGGAAGCCAGCACCCTGCTCGCCGCCCGCTCCTGAGCTGCGCACTGCCAGAAAAACACAGCGTCACCCCAAGGGCCGGCACCGGAAGACTCCGGTGCCGGCCCTTGGGCTTTGGTCACGTAGAATTGAGGAACTATGGCGAAATCCCCTGATTCCAGCAACTCCACTCCGTCTGGCTCCAGCGCAGTCAAGCGTGGCCTCTTCTCGCGGAAGCCCAAAGAGGCGAAGGTCAAGAAGCCCAGCCGGCTCAAGCAGATCCGCGAAGTCTTCACCATGACACGCCGTCATGACCCCATGGTTCCGTGGCTTATGCTGCTGGTCTTCCTTGGCGTTGTGGCTGTCAGCTTCCTGGTGGGCTTCTGGCTGGACAACTGGATCACCGGCCTCATCATCGGGATCCCGCTGGGCCTGCTCGGTGCCACGTTCATCCTGTCGCGCCGGGCAGAACGCGCCGCCTTCGCGCAAATTGAGGACCAGCCCGGCGCCTCCGGCGCTGCGCTGGGCACCCTGCGGCGCGGTTGGATCACCGAGGAACAGCCCGTTGCCGTCAACCCGCGCACCCAGGACGCCGTCTTCCGCGCGATCGGCCGTCCCGGCATCGTGCTGGTCAGCGAAGGCCCCACGCACCGGGTGAAGCCGCTGCTGGAAGCCGAACGCAAGCGCCTGGCGCGCATCCTGCCCAACGTCACCGTGCACGTGATTGAAAGCGGCCGCGGCGAGGGCCAGGTGCCCCTCAGCGAAGTAGCCAAGAAGATGGGCAAGCTCAAGAAGGAACTGACCAAGCTTGAGGTGAGTGCCGTGTCCAAGCGGATCGCGTCACTGGGCAACCGCCTGCCGATTCCCAAGGGCATTGACCCCTACAAGGCTCGTCCCAACCGCGGACGCTAGGTCTTGAACCCGCCCCGGTTCCGGCTTTGGCCGGCAGCCGGGGCGTTTTCTTTGCAGCCCCCACATCAGGACAGGACAACACCATGAAACTCACAAAAGCAGTGATCCGCGCGTTCCGGATCCTGGCCGTAGCGGAAGCCTTCAGCTGGGCGGCGCTCCTCATCGGCATGTACTTCAAGTGGATCGCCGGCACCACGGAAATTGGCGTCCAGGTGGCGGGCCCCATTCACGGGGTCCTGTTCGTGGGGTATGGCATCTGCGCCCTGGCACTCTGGCGGCTGCAGGGTTGGCCCTTCGTGGTTGCCCTGTTCGCGGGCCTGTCCGCCGTGTTCCCGTTCGCCACCGTCCTGTTCGAACGATGGGCGGGACAGCGCCGGTACCTCAGCCTTGCCGGGGCACCCAACGGCGCAGCTGCCGTCCGGGAACCAAGTTCCGTCTAGCCTGGGGCAGCTCCGCGCCGCCGGGGCTTCGGGCGCCTAGCGGCGGACCAGCAGCGTATTCATTGCCTTGTCGTGGAGGCCGCGGTGGTCAGGATCGAAAATCACCGCGGGGATCACCAGGCACAGCAGCAGGGACCTCACCAGTGCGGCCAGCGGACCGGGCGCAGCACCCCCGGCCCTCACCACGTGGATGCCCACCGCACGGTGTCCAATGCTGTAGCCGAGGGTCCCGACCAGCAGGGTCTGTTCGACGGCGAAAATTGCCAGCGTGGCCCAGGCGTCGCCCGCGAAGGCGAAGTTGCTGATCAGCAGCGCGACTGTCCAGTCGATCGTGATCGCCGCGATCCTGCGGCCTGCCCGTGCGATGGAGCCCGGGCCCGACTCCGGCAGCCCCAGCCTCTCCCCCGGATACTTGGAGATGCCCGAGGTGTCGGGGCCGGAGAGCCAGGAGCCAATGTCTTTGCGATCTACCACCATGCAAGCTTAGCGACTTCCCGCCGACCACACTGTGGATGGCGTTAGACCACAGAGTGGACGGAAGATAGCCTTGCCATATCAGGGCATTCTGTAACCTGCCCGAAACAATGCGGACACGGACGGGAAATGCTGCGTCCATAGGCTGTTACCAGTTTCAAGCAACCCACCGGCAGGTAAAACAGCAGGTAAAACACGGCAGGTAATACACAGCAGGGAAACACTGCGTTGTTTCCCTGCTGTCGGATTGCGCTGGATCAGCTGGCTTGCACGCCAGATATTTACATATGCGTAAGGAGCATAGATGTTCAAGACTGCGGACGAAGTCCTCAAGTTCATCAAGGACGAAGATATTAAGTTCGTCGACATCCGTTTCACCGATCTTCCGGGCGTCCAGCAGCACTTCAACGTCCCCGCGAAGAGTGTTGACGCCGACTTCTTCATCAACGGCCAGCTCTTCGACGGATCCTCCATCCGCGGTTTCCAGGGCATCGCTGAGTCTGACATGCAGCTCATCCCCGACGTCACCACGGCGTTCCTGGACACCTTCCGCATGGAGAAGACCCTCGCGCTGAACTTCTCCATCGTCAACCCGCGCACGGGCGATCCGTACCACCGCGACCCCCGCGGCGTTGCCGAGAAGGCTGAGGCGTACCTGGCATCCACCGGCATCGCCGACACCGCGTTCTTCGCTCCCGAAGCCGAGTTCTTCGTGTTCGACAACGTCCAGTACCAGTCCTCCCCGCAGGGCAGCTTCTACAAGATCGACTCCGAGGAAGCCTACTGGAACACCGGCCGCGAGGAAGAGGGCGGAAACCTCGGCTACAAGACCGCCGTCAAGGGCGGTTACTTCCCGGTAGCTCCCCAGGACAAGCAGGCTGACCTCCGTGACGCCATGTGTGTTGCACTGGACGAGGCCGGCCTCGAGGTCGAGCGCAGCCACCACGAAGTTGGATCCGCCGGCCAGGCTGAGATCAACTACAAGTTCACCACGCTGACCCACGCTGCCGATGACCTGCAGAAGTTCAAGTACGTCATCAAGAACACCGCAGACGCCTGGGGCAAGTCCGTAACCTTCATGCCCAAGCCGGTCTTCGGCGACAACGGCTCCGGCATGCACTGCCACCAGTCGCTCTGGAACGGCGGCGAGCCGCTGTTCTATGACGAAAAGGGCTACGCAGGCCTGTCCGACACCGCCCGCTGGTACATCGGTGGCCTGCTCAAGCACGCCTCCGCCGTCCTGGCCTTCACCAACCCGACGGTGAACTCCTACCGCCGCCTGGTCAAGGGCTTCGAAGCTCCGGTCAACATGGTCTACTCGCAGGGCAACCGCTCCGCCGGTATCCGTATCCCCATCACGGGCACCAACCCCAAGGCCAAGCGCATCGAGTTCCGCGCGCCGGATCCCTCCTCCAACCCCTACCTGGCGTTCGCTGCCCAGCTGATGGCCGGCATTGACGGTATCCGCAACCGCATTGAGCCCCCGGCTCCCATCGACAAGGACCTCTACGAGCTCCCGGCGGAGGAAGCCAAGGACATCCCGAAGGCTCCGGGCACCCTCGAGGAAGCCCTGGAGGCCCTGCGCGAGGACAACGAGTTCCTGCAGGCCGGCGGCGTCTTCACCCAGGACCTGATCGACACCTGGATCGAGTACAAGTACGAGAACGAGATCCGCCCGCTGTCGCTGCGGCCGAACCCCTACGAGTTCGAGCTCTACTACGGCGTCTAGTCCCGGACCTGGTCTTCAGGACTCCTAAGGCAGCAAAGGCGGCCGCCGGTTATCCGGTGGCCGCCTTTGCGTGTCCGGGAAAGTCGTACCCGGAAAAGAGATAAAAGGTGGGGGCCCGGTTCCAGACGTGCTGAGACCGGGAACCAGACCCCCTGACGAATGCCCCCCGGGATGAAGACCGTTCCAGCCTTCCCCCCAACAAGGTTGAAGAACACCGCCAATCCACATGATCGGGCAATCGCTTTCTCAGTGCAAACGGCGCCCCGGCGCCGAGGCGCTATCGTGGCCGAAAACTTCGGAACATGATGCGCTGGGGTCCTGCTGCCCCTCCGGTGTACTGCCCCCGGTCCTCGAAGCCGGCCCGGCAGTAGGCGGACACGCCCGCAGGATTGGCTTCATTGACTGAAAGGACGACGCCGGCCTCCCGGGTTTGGTGCCGGGCGGTGAGTTTTTCAGCGGCCGCCACAGCGGCGGCTGCGGCGAGGCCGCCGAGCCCGCGGCCTTGTTCCCGCCGGTCGATCATGAAACCCCGCAGAAGCCACGCGGACGCCTCGTCCGGCCACCCTGCCAGGCGTGCGGCGCCGGCCTGCAGGGTCAGCACCCCAACGGCCCTGCCGGCGCACTCAATGACGTAGGGCCGCCGCGATTCCTCAGCCAGTCCTGCCAATGCCATTCGGAACGGGTCACCGACGAACCGCTCCTGCCCGGGGCCCAGCTCCAGGTTTGCCACGGCTCCGAGCTGGACGGCCCGGGCGTCGGCGTCGAGGTCCTGGAGCGAAATGAGCCAAATGCTCCTACCCATGCCGCTCAGGACTGGGGGCCGGCGGCATCGCCGCCGGCTGCGGACTCGGCCGGCGGGCCGGCCGGGTCCATCCACATCACTTCCCAGAGGTGGCCGTCCGGATCCTGGAAGCTGTGGTTATACATGAATCCGTAGTCCTGGGGTTTTTCGGACGGGGACCCGCCGGAGGACAGGGCTGTCCTGACGGCCTCATCCACGGCCTCCCGGCTGTCCACGGAGTAGGCGATGATCGCCTCCGCGGAGCCCTTGCTGTCCGCAACGTCCTTGGAGGTGAAGGTCTTGAAGAAGGACTCCACCAGGAGCATGACGTAGGCGTTCTCGTTGACGATCATGCAGGTGGCATTCTCGTCGGTGTAGTCCGGGTTGAACGAGAAGCCAAGGGCCGTGAAAAAGTCCACCGAGCGTTTCAGGTCTTTGACGGGCAGGTTGAAATAGATTTGGGTTGCCATGGGCTCAAAGTAGCACCGGCCAGGGCGGGTGTCAGCCCTGCTCAGCTACCGCCGGGGAGGCGTCCGGCTGCCGGTCGCGGCTACTGTCCGTAAAAAACCCGCTCGAAGACCGCCCGGGCCCGCCGGCTGACCCGCAGGTAGTCCTCTTCAAGGACGGCGGCCTGACCGGGCTCGTAACCGCACCAGCGCGCCACGGCTTCCAGGTCGCGGCGGGAGGAGGGCAGCAGGTCCGAGGCTTTGCCGCTCCAGATAACGTTGGCGGACCGGATACGGCTGGCCAGGCGCCAGGCGCGCGCCAAAAGGTCGGCATCGGCCCGGGCCAGCAAGCCCAGCTGCGCAGCGGCTTCCAGCGCCGCGAGCGTCGAGGTTGTCCGCAGTTCGGGATGCCGGCCCGCGTGCTGAAGCTGAAGGAGCTGGACCAGCCACTCGACGTCGCTCAGCCCGCCGCGGCCCAGTTTCAGGTGCCGTGCGGGATCGGCTCCGCGGGGCAGCCGTTCTGCCTCCACGCGCGCCTTGATCCGCCTGATTTCCCGCACGTCGGTATCCGCGATGGTTTCCGGGTACCTGATGGGGTCGATGAGGTCGAGGAAATCCTTGGCAAGATCATCGTTACCGGCCATGGGGCGGGCCCTCAGGAGCGCCTGGGCCTCCCAGATCAGGGACCACCGCCGGTAGTACTCGGCGAAGGAGTCCAGCGAGCGGACCATAGCGCCGTTCTTTCCCTCGGGCCGCAGGTCCGCGTCCATCTGCAGGACGCGCTCGGCCATGATGGCCGGCTTAAGGGGCTGCGTCAGCAGGGTGGAGACCTTCGCAACGATCCGCGCGGCCTGCTCCTGCGCTTCCTCCTGGCTGAAACCGGGAAGGGCCCTGTGCACGTACATAACGTCCGCGTCCGAACCGTAGCCGATCTCGCCGCCGCCCTGCCTGCCCATGGCCACCACCAGGACTGCCGTTTTCAGCGGGCCGCCGGCGGACACGATGCCTTCGGCCACCCGCAGGGCACCCAGCACGGCAGCACGGTCGGTATCAGCCAGCGCCGTCCCCACCTGGTCCTGGTCCAGCAGCCCGGCTGAATCTGCCACGGCGATCCGGAGGATTTCCCGCCGCCGGATCAGCCGGATCAGGCGCATGGCACTCTCCGGATCCGCATGCCGGGACATCTTGGAGGTGATCTCCTGCCACTGCGCTTCGAAGCTCAAGGGGACCAGGTCCTTGTCGTGGCCCAGCCAGGCCACGGACTCGGGCGAGACCTCAAGGAGATCCGCTATCAGCCTGGAGTTCGAGAGCATGTGGCACAGTCGTTCCGCTGCGGCGTTGGAGTCCCGGAGCATTCCCAGGTACCAGTGCGTGGTTCCCAGGGCCTCACTGACGCGCCGGAACGCAAGCAGCCCGGCATCCGGGTCCACGCCTTCCGCCAGCCAGTCCAGCAGGATTGGCAGCAGCTGCCGCTGGAGGGCGGCGCGCCTGCTGACCCCGGCCGTGAGTGCCTCGATGTGCCGCATGGCGCCCTGCGGGTCCCGGTACCCGAGGGCCGCCAGCCGGCCCTGGGCGGCTTCCGGGGTCAGCTTGGCGTCCTCGCTGCTGAGCTTGGCGGCCGTGTTGAGCAGCGGCCGGTAGAAGATACGCTCGTGCAGTTCCCGTACAGAACGCTTGGTTTTCTGCCACGTGGCCAGCAGCGCGTCAGGATGGGGCCGCTCGTTGGAGAAAGGCCCCAGCACTGCCTTGGCCAGCGACCGGAGGGCCGGCTCGGCTACCGGCATGAGGTGGGTCCTGCGCAACTGGAAGAGCTGGATGCGGTGCTCCAGCAGCCGCAGGTACCGGTAGGCGTTATCGAATGCAGCAGCGTCGGAGCGCCCGATGTACCCTCCGGCGGACAGGGCGGCAATGGCAGAGGTAGTGTCACGCCGTCGCAGCGTTTCATCTGCTTTTCCGTGCACAAGCTGAAGAAGCTGGACGGTGAACTCAACGTCGCGGAGCCCGCCGCGGCCCAGTTTGATCTGCCGCTGCTCCTCTGCGGCCGGGATGTGCTCGGTGACCCGGCGCCGCATCGCCTGGACGGATTCCACGAAGCCGTCACGGCTTGCCGAACTCCAGATCAGCGGGGCGACTGCTTCCTCGTAGCGGCGGCCCAGGGCGGCGTCACCGGCAATGGTCCTCGCTTTCAGCAGCGCCTGGAACTCCCAGCTTTCGGCCCAGCGGGCGTAGTACGTCTCGTGCGAGGCCAGGGTGCGGACCAGGGGCCCGGACTTGCCTTCCGGCCGCAGGTTGGCGTCCACCTCCCACAGGCCCGGTTCGCGGGCCACGGAAGAGATGGCGCGGGATATGCCGCTGGCAAGGGCAGCCCCGATGGTGCTCGCCTGCGCGTCCTCGAGGTCGCCGGGGTCCACGACGTAGATGACGTCGACGTCGGAAATGTAGTTCAGCTCGCGGGCGCCGCATTTGCCCATGCCGATGACGGCCAGTCCGACTGCGGCGACGGCATCCGCGCCGTACTGCCCGGCGGCCTCGGCGCGCGAGACTGCGAGGGCCGCCTCGATGGCTGCCCCGGCGAGGTCCGCGAGTTCGCCCCCCACAGCCGGCAGGAAGTCCAACGGATCGGCGGCGCACAGGTCCTTGACGGCGAGATCCACCACTCCCCTGCGGTAGGCCGTGCGCAGGGCGGCGTAGGCATCGGATCCGGTGCTGGCTGCCACCGGGCGCTCGGCACGCGGGTCGGCGCCCACGGACTGCAGGAGGGCTTCGCACAGGTCCGCGGGATTCGCCTGCAGCGGCTCAGGGCTTGCCCGGACCCGGAAGGCTTCCAGGTGTTCCGGGTGGCGGATGAGGAACTCCCCCAGTGCCTCGGACGCACCGAGGACCCGGTACATCGGTTCGCTGGTGTCGGGGTCGGCGGCGGCCAGGTCCCTGAGGTCCGGGTGCTTTTCGATCAGGCGGACCAGGGATTGCAGGGCAGTGTCCGGGCTGGCTGACATGTGCAGGCCCGCGAACAGCCGTTCCTGGTCCAGCCCTTCCAGCTCCGGGGCAGCCAGGAACCGCTCGCCCTTGTCAAGGTCGCTGAAGCCGGCCGCAATCAGGCGGCGCGCCAGGCTCACGCCCGCCGCCTAGAGGATGCCGAGGTTGCGCTGCAGCTCGTAGGGCGTCACCTGCAGGCGGTAGTCCTGCCACTCGGCGCGCTTGTTGCGCAGGAAGTGCTCAAAAACCTGCTCGCCCAGGATCTGGGGCATCAGTTCGGATTCTTCCATGGCCCGGATGGCGTCATGGAGGCTTGCGGGCAGCGGATCGTGGCCCATGGCGCGGCGTTCCGCCGAGCTGAGCGACCAGACGTCGTCCTCGGCCGCGGCGGGAAGGTCGTAGCCTTCCTCGATGCCCTTCAGGCCGGCTCCCAGCAGGACGGCGTATGCCAGGTAGGGGTTCGCCGCGGAATCGATGCCGCGGTATTCGATCCGGGCGGACTGGCCCTTGCCCGGCTTGTACAGCGGAACCCGGACCAGCGCCGAGCGGTTGTTGTGCCCCCAGCTCAGGTAGCTGGGAGCTTCCCCGCCGCCCCAAAGCCGCTTGTAGGAGTTGACGAACTGGTTGGTCACCGCAGTGAATTCGGGGGCGTGCTTGAGAATGCCCGCGATGAACTGGCGGGCAGTCTTGGACAGCTGGAATTCCGCGCCGGCCTCGTAGAAGGCGTTGGTGTCCCCCTCAAACAGGGAGAAGTGCGTGTGCATGCCGGAGCCGGGATGGGCGGTGAACGGCTTGGGCATGAAGGTGGCGTAGGTGCCCTGCTGGAGAGCCACTTCCTTGATCACGGTGCGGAACGTCATGATGTTGTCCGCCGTCTGCAGCGCATCCGCGTACCGGAGGTCGATTTCGTTCTGGCCGGGGCCGGCCTCGTGGTGGCTGAATTCCACCGAAATGCCCACGGATTCGAGCATGGTCACCGCCGTGCGGCGGAAGTCCTGGGCCACGCCGCCGGGAACATGGTCGAAATAGCCGCCCTCGTCCACCGGCACGGGCGCACCATCCGGCCCGGGCTCCTGCGACTTGAGCAGGTAGAACTCGATTTCCGGGTGGGTGTAGCACGTGAAGCCCATGTCCGCCGCCTTCGCGAGGGTACGCTTCAGCACGTTGCGCGGATCCGCGGCGGACGGCTCGCCGTCGGGCGTAAGGATGTCGCAGAACATCCTGGAGGTCTGCTCCGTTTCACCGCGCCACGGCAGGATCTGGAACGTGGATGGATCAGGCTGGGCCAGCATGTCGGATTCGAACACCCGGGCCAGGCCTTCGATCGCGGAACCGTCGAACCCCAGGCCTTCCTCGAAGGCGCCCTCAACTTCAGCGGGGGCAAGCGCCACGGATTTGAGCGAGCCCACGACGTCGGTGAACCACAGGCGTACGAATCGTACGTCGCGCTCTTCGATTGTGCGCAGGACAAACTCTTGCTGGCGGTCCATGATGGCCTCTTCTCCGGTCAACGTCCATGCTCCGGGTCCGCAGAGGGGAAAAGCCGGCAGCAGTTCACCAACACTGTACTAAGCATTCGGCGCCAATGCTGGAGCCTGCGCAGCGCGTAACACAGCGTTAACACCTCCCCGCCGGATTTTGGCTTCGGAGTGCAGCCTTCGCCCGCTTCCGGGGACCTGCTCCAGCTTCGTCCTATGACGCTTATCACCACCGGAGGCGACGACCCCCGGTAGCTACGACGGCCGGTACCGCACTACGCTCATGCCATGGCCTCAAGCAACAGCTCCGACTCCAGCATGTCCGCCGACGTCCCCGCCCCCTACGGCAGCGGGCCGGGACCGGCTGCAGCGTCCGCTTCGGAACGGAAGCCGGCCAAGGTCCGCATCCACCACCTTCAGCAGGCCAAGCGGGACGGGACCAGGTTCGCCATGCTGACCGCCTATGAGCAGTACACGGCGGAGATCTTCGACGCTGCCGGGATCGAGGTGCTCCTCGTGGGCGACTCGGCGTCGAACAACGTGTTCGGCAACGAAACCAGCCTTCCGGTCACCGTGGATGAGCTGCTGCCACTGTGCCGGGCGGTGGCGCGGTCCGCCAAGCGCGCGCTGATCGTGGCCGACCTGCCGTTCGGCAGCTATGAGGTTTCCCCTGAGCAGGCCGTGGCCGCGGGCGTCAGGTTCCTCAAGGAAGGCCTGGCGCACGCCGTCAAGATCGAGGGCGGCAAATATTATGCCCCCACGGTGAAAGCCATGGTGCAGGCCGGGATTCCGGTGATGGCGCACATCGGTTTCACCCCGCAAAGCGAGCATGCGCTGGGCGGGTACCGCGTCCAGGGCCGCGGCGGCGACGCACAGCGGCTGATTGACGACGCCGTCGCGCTGGCCGATGCGGGGGCCTTCAGCGTGCTGATGGAAATGGTTCCGGCCGAAACGGCGGCGGCGGTGGATGCGGCCGTCTCCGTTCCCACGGTAGGGATCGGCGCCGGCAAGGAAACTACCGGGCAGGTGCTCGTCTGGCAGGACATGGCGGGGCTGCGGGGCGGGCGGATGGCCAAGTTCGTCAAGCAGTACGCGGACCTGCGGGGCACGCTGATGGATGCGGCCACTGCCTACGCCGAGGACGTCAGGTCCGGCCAGTTCCCCGGGCCGGAACACTCGTTCTAGCTCCGGGCCTGTTCCACCCGCCGGGCCGCGGGTTCCACCGCCGGGCGCGCCATACCCGCAGGCCAGGCAGGCCAGGCACGCCCGCCCCAGGCGGGCCTGCCGTCCCCGCGGTCAGTCGTCGTCGTCCTTTTCCCACGCCTCATTGCGGGCACGGACCTTCTCAAGGGCGTGTTCGGCTTCTTCCCGTGTCTTGTAGGGCCCGATCAGCTGGCTCCAGTCGGACAGCCGGTCCTCTTCGATCTCGTGCGTCCTGACGTTGTACCAGTACTCAGTCATCGTTGCTCCTCGTTCCGGCGGCGGGGAAGCGGCGGCGTGATCCGCGTAACTTAGATTCTTTCGCAGGTCCCGCGCGGCTTCCGGTTGTTAGGCGTTCTGCAGTGCCTTATATGATCAATCTATGCCTTCCCTTGCCTCGACTGCACCCATCGGCACCCTCACTCCGGGAACCATAGGTCCGCAGCGTCCCGTCCCGGCGTCCATCCCCCGGCCGGAGTACGTGGGCAAGCCTGCCCCGGCAAAGTTCACCGGCTCCGAGGTCAAATCTCCCGAAACAATCGAAAAGATCCGGATCGCTTCGAAGATCGCCGCCCAGGCCATCGTGGAAGTCGGCAAACACATCCGGCCGGGCGTCACCACGGACCAGCTGGACAAGGTGGGCCATGAGTTCCTCCTTGACCACCACGCCTACCCTTCCACCCTGGGCTACCGGGGCTTCCCGAAGTCACTGTGCTCGTCCCTGAACGAGGTCATTTGCCACGGCATTCCGGACAGCACCGTGGTCCAGGACGGCGATATCCTCAACATCGATATCACCGCCTTCATCAACGGTGTCCACGGAGACACCAACTACACCTTCCTGGTGGGCGATGTGGACGAGGAATCCCGGCTGCTGGTGGAACGGACACGGGAGTCTCTGAACCGGGCCATCAAGGCAGTGGCCCCGGGCCGGGAAATCAACGTGATCGGCCGCGCCATCCAGTCCTACGCCAAGCGCTTCGGCTACGGTGTTGTGCGGGATTTCACCGGCCACGGCGTGGGCGAAGCCTTCCACACAGGGCTCATCATTCCGCACTACGACGCCGCTCCGGCCTACAACACCGTGATCGAGGCAGGCATGGTCTTCACCATCGAGCCGATGCTGACGCTCGGCACCGTGGAGTGGGACATGTGGGCGGATGACTGGACAGTGGTCACGAAGGACCGGAAGCGCACTGCCCAGTTCGAGCACACCCTGCTGGTGACGGACTCCGGCGCCGAAATCCTGACCCTGCCGTAGCCTGTTCACCTGGTCTCCGGCCTGATGTACTGATCGCTGCACCCCCTTCCCGGTTCCTTACCGGACACCAATCCCGGCGGCTTTCCGGCCGCTCCTACCCTGCCCGCCTCTGCCACGAACGGATACCCATTGGCCAAGAATGACGAAAAGTCGAACAAGAACGCCCCCCTGATCGGCATCGACATCGGAGGCACTGGAATCAAGGGCGGCATCGTCGACCTGAAGAAGGGCAAGCTGCTGGGTGAACGGTTCCGGGTTCCCACGCCCCAGCCGGCTACCCCGGAATCCGTTGCCGAGGCAGTGGCGCTGGTGGTTTCCGAGCTTTCTGCCCGGCCCGAGGCCCCGGCCGCCGGCTCGCCCGTGGGCGTGACCTTCCCCGGCATCATCCAGCATGGGGTGGTCCACTCCGCTGCCAACGTGGACAAGAGCTGGCTCAACACGGACATCGACGCGCTCCTGACGGCCCGCCTGGGCCGGCCGGTGGAAGTCATCAACGACGCCGACGCCGCAGGGCTGGCGGAAGCCCGCTACGGCGCCGGGGCCGGCGTCAAGGGCACCGTCCTGGTGATCACCCTGGGCACGGGAATCGGCTCCGCCTTCATCTTCGATGGCAAGCTGGTTCCCAACGCTGAACTGGGACACCTGGAAATCGACGGCCACGACGCCGAATCGAAAGCCTCGGCCGTGGCACGGGAACGCGACGGGCTGTCCTGGGACGAATACAGCGTCCTGCTGCAGCGCTACTTCTCCCACGTCGAATTCCTGTTCTCGCCCGAACTGTTCATTGTGGGCGGCGGCATCTCCAAGCGTGCCGACGAGTACCTGCCCAACCTTCGGCTCCGTACCCCCATCGTGCCGGCGGTCCTTCGCAACGAGGCCGGCATCGTAGGGGCCGCCATCGAAATCGCCCTGAAGCACAAGCTCGCCAAGTAGCAAATTGCCGTGCCGCCGCCCGGCAGTTGGCGGCGGCACGGATCAGTTTTTCGGCGAAGGCGCCGTAAGGGCCGAACCAGGCGTCGACGGTGAACTCATCGCACCGCCAGAAGATGCGGGCGCCAGGTGATGCGGCCGTCAAGATTTTTTGTTGGGCATGCTGGTGCCGGTGCCGGTGGCGGCTGCGGCTTCCCCTCCGCTGCCGCCACCGGAGTCTATAAGGGGCTCTTCTCGGAGCTTTTCGCGCCCTTTGCGGTAATACCCGGGGCGCTTTCTTCTTCCTGCCGGAGCAGGGCGATCGCGGTTTCGAAGTCCTCAAGGGATTCAAAAGCCTGGTAGACGCTGGCAAACCGCAGGTAGGCGACCTTGTCAAGCTTCTGCAGCGGACCGAGGATGACCAGGCCCACCTCGTGGGCGTCGATCTCGGCCGCACCGGAGGAACGGATCTGCTCCTCGACTTCCTGCGCCAGCAGCGCGAGGTCGTCTTCGCTGACGGGCCGTCCCTGGCAGGCCTTGCGCACCCCGTTGATCACCTTGCTGCGGCTGAAGGGCTCCCCCACGCCAGACCGCTTAATCACGGAAAGGCTGGTGGTTTCCACAGTGGTGAATCTTCGGCCGCATTCCGGGCACTGGCGGCGCCGGCGAATGGCCGAACCGTCATCGGCCATGCGGCTGTCCACCACCCGGGAATCCGGGTTGCGGCAGAACGGACAGTACATGGTGCCACCCTCCTTCCCGGGCGCCGGTGCCGGCGCAACTTCAGCGCCTCCCATTTTATGTCCTGGGGACCCGTAATAACAAGCGTGTAATACTACATGTTGTGGTCGCGGCTACTAGATGTTGCTACCTGCGGGTTCTCAGGCGAACCTGGCCGTCACCGCTTCCCCGTGCGCGGGAAGGTCCTCCGCACCGGACAGGCTGACGATGTGTCCGCTGACCTCGGCCAGTGCGTCACGGCTGTAGTTGACCACCTGGATGGCCCGCAGGAACGTGGTGACGTTCAGGCCGGACGAAAAAGCTGCGGTGCCGCTGGTGGGCAGGACGTGGTTGGATCCCGCGCAGTAGTCCCCCAGGCTGACGGGGCTGTAGTCGCCCACAAAGATGGCGCCGGCGTTCCGGATCCTGGCGGCGACGCCCGCGGCGTCCCGGGTCATTATCTCCAGGTGTTCGGCCGCGTAGGCGTCGCAGGCGGCAATGCCCTGGTCCAGGTTGTCCACCAGGACAACCCCGGACTGCGGGCCGGACAGCGCTTCAAGGACACGCACCGAGTGCCTGGTTGCCGCCGCCTGGCGGCCGAGTTCGGCGCGGACCGCCGCGGCAAGGTCCTCGGAATCGGTGATCAGCACCGAGGCCGCCTTGGGGTCGTGCTCAGCCTGGCTGATGAGGTCGGCGGCCACGAGGGCCGGTTGGGCGGTAGCGTCTGCCAGGATCGCGATCTCCGTGGTGCCGGCCTCCGAATCGATCCCCACGACGCCCTTGACCAGGCGCTTGGCGGTGGCAACGAAAATGTTGCCGGGCCCGGTCACCACGTCCACCGGCTCCAGTGCAGGGCCGGCATCCGTTCCCTCAACACCGTAGGCGAACGCGGCGATCGCCTGGGCGCCGCCGATGGCATACACCTCGGTGATTCCCAGCAGTGCGGCGGCGGCCAGGATGGTGGGGTGCGGCAGTCCCGCGAACTCCTTCTGGGGAGGCGAGGCCAGGGCAATCGAGCGCACGCCCGCAGCGAGGGCCGGAACAACGTTCATGATCACGGATGACGGATAGACGGCGAGGCCGCCGGGGACGTAGAGTCCCACCCTTGCCACCGGCACCCAGTTCTGGGCCACCACGGCCCCGTCGCCGAGCCGGACCTCGATGTTGCGGGGACGCTGGCCGTCGGCGAAGCGCCGCGCGCGGCTGATGGACTCCTCGAGCGCGCTGCGGACGGACGGCTCGAGCTCCTCGAGCGCCGCGGCCAGGGCCTCCTGCGGAACCAGCGGGTGGCGCTGCTGCACGCCGTCGAAGCGAAGGGCCAGTTCTCCCAGCGCTCCGAAGCCGCCCCGCCGGACGGCCGCAATGATGTCCAGGACCTTTTCTTCAGCGTCCGCCACGGTCTGGCCCTGGGCGCGCGGGACAGCGGCGCGCAAGCCGGCGAGGGTCAGGCTTTGGCCGCGCAGGTCAACGGTGCGGAAGTTTACGACGGCGGCGGCTGGGCTGGCGGAATTCTCCGAAGAAATGGTCACTGGTTTATTTTACGGGCCCTGCCGCAGCGTGCCGCGACTGGTGCGTGCCGTCGTCGGACTTCCTGCCCAGGAGGTTATGAAGCTCCAGTGCGAAAACCGACACGGCCGTGGCGGCGGGCCACAGGAGCAGCACCGGCCAGGCGCGCAGCGAAAAGGCGATGCTGGCGTTCGCCGAGGCATCCACGTCGGGCGCCCATAACTGCGCGCTGAGGAGCCCCGCCTGCCAGGCGACCACTGCGCCGCACAGGGCACCAGCCAGGCCCATCAGGAGGTCAGCCTGCGGATCCGCGCGCTTCCGGTCCGCCAGGAAAACGGCCAGGAGGCACCCGGCAAGGACCAGCAGGCCGGCCAGCGTCAGGTCCCGCGGAAGCCAGACCTCCGGATTGGTGCCGCTGGAGAGGGCCGGATCCCGGGTGACCAGGTTGAGGCCACCGGGAGCCAGGAGCCACCACAGGATGCCCAGCGGGAGACCCGCCGCAGCAGGGACCGCGAACATCGCCCAGGACAGCCGCGGGCGCGTGCGGAGGGTGGCTTTCGTCATGCAACAAACCTTAACAAATGTTCCGGCGGGTTAACCGCCGTACGCGGACTTCAAGGGATTCTCCACCGGTGCGGGGGACCAATACCCTTGAAGCAGAACATACATAACCAGCCATCCAGCCCACCAGGAGTTTCCGTGACAGCAGCTGACGTTCCGTTCGAGCGGACGTTCAAGGAGATGTTCCGGCGCCATGCCGCCGGCGTCGCCATCATCACGGTGAACTACCAGGACCAGCCCTACGGTTTCACCGCCACCTCGGTTGCCTCGCTTTCCGCCCAGCCCCCGCGCTTCACCTTCAACATGGCCCGCAGCTCACGGTCGTGGCCGGCCGTGGCAAACACCACCTACCTGGGGGTCCATATGCTGGGCCTGGAGAACCAGCAGCTCGCTGACCGGTTTGCGGGTGCCGGCAACCGTTTCGAGGGTGACCACTGGGAGGTGGGCCCGCACGGCGTGCCGGTGCTCAAAGGCGTAGCCGGTTGGCTCATTGGCGAAGTGCAGATGCGCCTGTCCTTCGAAAACAACGCCGTTGTGGTGGTCCAGGTGGTGGACGGGCAGGTAGGCGGCGACGGCTCTCCCCTGCTGTACCACGGCGGGGCGTACGGCCAGCCGGTCCCGCTGGACTACGAGATCTGACGCACTCGCCGCGGACAATGGGCGGCCTGGCGACGGCGGCACTTGCCGCCGTCGTCCGTCCCCCTGTCAGGCGTCCAGGGCCTCGTCAGGCGTCGAGGGCCTCGTCAGGCGTCGAGGCAGGCGGGTCCGAGAAGCACTTTCAGGTCGCCGAACAGGGACGGGCTGGGGTTCACGCGCAGGTGGACCGGCAGGCCCATGATCTCCGTCCGGGTATCCCCCTGCAGGTGCAGCCGAACTTCTGAGTTCCCGCGGTGGGTACGGAGGACGTCGCCAAGTTCGGTGACTACCGCTTCCGTGGCCTTGTAGGTGGGCATGGTGATCACCAGCGGGCCGTTGAGCCCCTCGCTGAGGTCCGGAACGGACAGTTCCATGCAGTTGAGGGTAATGGCGCCGTCGTCGCGCTTTTGCAGGCGTCCCTTGACCACCACGATCAGGTCCTCGGCGAGGACAGAGGCGATGGGGCCATAGACCTGGCCGAAGAACATGACTTCCATGGAGCCGCCCAGGTCCTCCACTTCGGCCCTGGCGTAGGCGTTGCCGCTGGCCTTGGCGATGCGCCTGCTCAGCGAGGTGATCATGCCGGCGATGGTGATGATCGCGCCGTCCTGCGGTCCGTCTTCGCCGAGGACTGAGGTAATGCTCATCTCCGCATGCTGGCTCAGCAGCCCTTCGAGGCCCTGCAGGGGGTGGTCCGAGACGTACAGCCCCAGCATGTCCCGTTCGAAGGAGAGTTTGTCCTTCTTCTCCCATTCCGGCAGGTCCGGGATCTCGATGCTCAGGGATGACTCGGATTCGGCTGCGTCGAACCCTGCGAAGAGGTCGAACTGTCCGATCGCTTCGTTCCGCTTGAGCGTGATGACGGAGTCGATGGCCTCTTCGTGGATCATGGCCAGGGCCCGGCGGTGGTGGCCCAATGAGTCGAAGGCCCCGGACTTGATCAGCGATTCGATGGTCCGCTTGTTGCAGACCACGGCGGGGACCTTCATCAGGTAGTCCTTGAAGGACGTGAAGGCGCCCTCGCTTTCGCGGGCGGCCACCATGGCCTCCACCACGTTGACGCCGACGTTGCGGATGGCGCCCATGCCGAAGCGGATGTCGTTGCCCACCGGGGTGAAGTTCAGGGCGGACTCGTTCACGTCCGGCGGCAGCACGGTGATGCCCATGCGCCGGCATTCGTTGAGGTAGATCGCCGACTTGTCCTTGTCATCACCCACCGAGGTCAGCAGGGCGGCCATGTACTCCGGCGCGTAGTGGGCCTTGAGGTAGGCGGTCCAGTAGGAGATGACGCCGTAGGCGGCGGAGTGTGCCTTGTTGAAGGCGTAGTCGGAGAAGGGAAGCAGGATGTCCCAGAGGGTCTTCACGGCTTCCATGGAGTAGCCGTTGTCCTGCATGCCCTGGGAGAAGCCGGCGAACTGCTTGTCGAGTTCCGATTTCTTCTTCTTGCCCATGGCGCGGCGGAGGATGTCTGCCTGGCCCAGCGAGTAGCCGGCCAGCTTCTGGGCCACCGCCATTACCTGTTCCTGGTACACGATCAGGCCGTACGTTCCGCCCAGGATCTCCGCAAGCGGTTCCTTCAGTTCCGGGTGGATGGGAATGACTTCCTGGATCCCGTTCTTCCGCAGCGCGTAGTCCGTGTGGGCGTTCGCACCCATCGGGCCCGGACGGTACAGGGCGAGCACGGCGGAAATGTCTTCGAAGTTGTCAGGCTTCATCAGCTTGAGCAGGGACCGCATGGGTCCGCCGTCCAGCTGGAAGACGCCCAGGGTGTCGCCGCGGGCCAGCAGCTCGTAGGAAGGGGCGTCGTCGAGTTCCAGGTTTTCCAGGTCCAGGTCGATGCCGCGGTTCATCTTGATGTTTTCCAGGGCGTCGGAAATGATCGTCAGGTTCCGCAGGCCCAGGAAGTCCATCTTGATCAGGCCGAGGCCCTCACACGTGGGGTAGTCGAACTGGGTAATGACCTGGCCGTCCTGGATCCGGCGCATGATGGGAATGACGTCGATGATCGGATCAGAGGACATGATGACGCCTGCTGCATGCACGCCCCACTGCCGCTTCAGGCCCTCAATGCCCAGCGCGGTCTCGAAGACTTTCGCAGCTTCGGGGTCGGTGCTGATGAGCTGGCGGAAGTCGCCCGCTTCGCCATAGCGCTTGGCCTCCGGGTTTTGGATGTCGGCCAGCGGGATGTCCTTGGCCATCACCGCCGGAGGCAGTGCCTTGGTGAGCGTCTCACCCATGCTGAACGGGTAGCCCAGCACGCGCGAGGAGTCCTTCAGCGCCTGCTTGGTCTTGATGGTGCCGTAGGTGACGATCATGGCCACGCGTTCGTCGCCGTACTTCCGGGTCACGTAGTCGATGACTTCGGAGCGGCGCCGGTCATCGAAGTCGACGTCGAAGTCGGGCATGGAGACGCGGTCCGGGTTCAGGAAGCGTTCGAAGATCAGGCCGTGGCGCAGGGGGTCGAGGTCGGTGATGCGCATGGCGTAGGCCACCATGGAGCCGGCGCCGGAACCACGTCCGGGGCCTACCCGGATGCCGTTGTTCTTGGCCCAGTTGATGAAGTCCGCCACCACCAGGAAGTAGCCGGGGAAGCCCATGGAGGTGATGACGCCCAGTTCGTAGTCGGCCTGGGCACGGACGTTGTCGGGGACACCGCCCGGATAACGGTACTCAAGCCCCTTGGCCACTTCCTTGACCAGCCAGGAGGTTTCGTCCTCCCCCGGCGGGCAGGGGAACCGCGGCATGTAGTTGGCCCCGGTGTTGAAGGACACTTCGCAGCGCTCGGCGATCAGGAGGGTGTTATCGCACGCGTCGGGGTGGTCGCGGAACAGTTCCCGCATTTCCTGGGGTGACTTCAGGTAGTAGCCGCTGCCGGAGAAGGCGAAGCGGGACCCGCCGTTGTCGTAGGTGGGTTCCAGGAGGGTGGAACCGGACTGGATGGCCAGCAGGGCCTCGTGGGCCTTGGCATCGTGCTCATGGGTGTAGTGGAGGTCGTTGGTGGCAACCAGGGGGAGGTTCAGCTCCTTGGCGAGCCGCAGCAGGTCCCCGGTGACGCGCCGCTCGATGTCCAACCCGTGGTCCATGAGTTCGCAGAAGTAGTTCTCCGCCCCGAAAATGTCCCGGAACTCCGCAGCGGCCTCCAGCGCCTCGCGGTACTGGCCCAGCCGCAGCCGGGTCTGGATTTCACCGGACGGGCAGCCCGTGGTGGCGATCAGGCCCTCGGAGTAGGTGTTCAGCAGTTCCCGGTCCAGTCGCGGCCATTTGCCGAAGACTGCGTCCAGGGAGGCGATGGAGGATGCCCTGAACAGGTTCCGCATGCCTGCGTTGTTGTAGCTGAGGAGGGTCATGTGGGTGTAGGAGCCACCGCCGGAAATATCGTCCTTGCGCTGGTGTTCCTCACCCCAGCGCACGCGGCTCTTGTCACCGCGTGCTGTTCCGGGAGTCACATAGGCTTCGACGCCGATAATCGGCTTGATCCCTTTGTCCGTGGCCTTCTTCCAGAAGTCGAAGGCCCCGAAGAGGTAGCCGTGGTCGGTGGTGGCGAGGGCAGGCATGCCCAGCCGCTCCGTTTCGTCGAACAGCTCGCCGAGCCTGGCGGCGCCGTCCAGCATCGAGTACTCGGTGTGGTTGTGGAGATGGACAAACGAGTTGTTGCTGGAAGTCACCGCACTATTCTATGCGCCGGGTCCGGCTGGACTGCGTCAGGCCTTCCCGGACTCGAGTATTTCCAGGGCAAACGCGAGGTCCTGCGGGTAGTCGCTGGTGACCCGGACGGGTTCGCCCGACACCGGGTGGTCGAATCCCAGTTCCCGGGCGTGCAACCACTGACGCGTCAGGCCAAGGGTGGCAGCAAGCCGCGGATCGGCACCGTACGTCAGGTCGCCGGCGCAGGGGTGCCGGAGTGCGGAAAAGTGGACGCGGATCTGGTGGGTGCGGCCCGTTTCCAGGTGGACCTCCACCAGGCTGGCTTTGCCAAAGGCTTCCAGCACTTCGTAGTGCGTGACGGAGTGGCGCCCGTCCTCAATCACCGCGAAACGCCAGTCATGCCCCGGGTGCCGGCCGATGGGTGCATCGATGGTTCCCGCCAGCGGATCCGGAAGGCCCTGGACAACGGCGTGGTAGACCTTGTCCACCGTTCGTTCCTTGAAGGCCCGCTTCAGTGCCGTGTAAGCGCGCTCGGACTTTGCCACCACCATGACACCGGACGTTCCGACGTCGAGCCGGTGCACGATGCCCGCCCGCTCCGGCGATCCGGAGGTGGAGATGCGGTAGCCGGCCCCGGCCAGGCCGCCCACTACCGTGGGCCCGACCCACCCGGGCGACGGATGGGCGGCAACGCCCACCGGCTTGTCAACCACGACAAAATCCTCGTCATCCAGCAGGATCTTCAGGCCTTCCACAACTTCCTCCACGACTTCCAGGGGGTCACGCCGTTCCGGCCGGCTGACGTGAAGCACGTCACCCGCAACCAGCTTTGCCGACTTGCCCAGCCTTGTCCCCTTGCTCTGCACATGGCCCTCGGCAAGGAGGGACGCCGCGAGGGAACGCGAGATGCCCAGGAGTCCTGCAAGGCCGGCATCGGCGCGGGTTCCACCGTATTCGTCTGCAACGACAATCCGCTCAGGCATCGTTTCAGGCATCGTCGGCCTTGTCCTTGCGTTCCGCGGTCACCCGGCTGCCATCCAGGGCTATGCCGCGCAGTGTCAGGATGCAGATGATGGCGACGGCGGAAACCACCGCCGAGTCGGCGATGTTGAAGATCGCGAAGTTGGGAAGCTGGATGAAGTCCACCACGTGTCCCATGCCGAAGGACGGTTCACGGAAGAGCCGGTCCGTGAGGTTGCCCAGTGCACCGCCCAGGAGCAGGCCCAGCGCCAGGGACCACCAGAGCGATCCCAGTTTGCGGATCTGTAAGAGGATTGCCACAGCCACCCCGGCCATGATGATGGAGAACACCCACGTGACGTTCTCTCCGATGGAAAACGCAGCGCCGGAGTTCCGGATGAAGTACCAGTGCAGCAGCGGCGGGAGCACAGGGATCCGTTCGCCTTCCACCATGCTGGACGTGACCCACAGCTTGGTGAGCTGGTCCAGGACATAGGCGAAGAGGGCAAACCCTGCGAAGACGGAGAGCAGCACCGTGCGGCCTGGACGCGGGGCAGGTGGGACAGGGCGTGCGGAGTCCGCAGCAAGTTCGTCAGTCATGGTGCTTTCATTCGTAAGACCGGTGTCAATGCCAAAAGCCGGTGGCCGAGGAATCCTCAGCCACCGGCTTTCAGAATACGTGCTTGACGGACTAGTTGGCTTCGCTGACTTCCGGCGTAGCAACGGAACCGCGGGCGTCCAGGTCGCGAAGCTGGCCTTCGATGTAGGCCTTCAGGCGTGAACGGTAGTCGCGTTCGAAGCCGCGGAGCTGCTCAACCTTGCGCTCCAGGACGGAGCGCTGCTGCTCGAGGGCGCCAAGGATCTTGCGGGACTTCTCCTGTGCATCGTTGACCAGGCTGCTGGCTTCGATCTGCGCCTCGGCGATGATCTTGTCCTTCTGGGCCTGGCCCTCGGCGACGTGCCGATCGTGCATCTGCTGGGCCATGGCCAGGAGGCCGGCTGCGGACTCAGCCGAAGGGGTTGCGACGGCGGCAGCGTTGGAGGCTGCGGGGGCTGCGGCGGCAGGAGCGGACGGCTGAACGTCCTTCTTCTTCGCTGCTTCGGCAGCCTTGGCTTCGGCTTCCGCCTTTTCGCGTGCCTCATCCTTGTCGGCCTTGACGGGCGCGGGGACCTTCTCCACAACGGGGGAAGCGGCCGAGCTGGCCGGAACGCTGGATCCGGCTTCGGCGAGCTTCTTGCGAAGTTCGTCGTTCTCCTGGTTCAGGCGGCGGAGCTCAACAACGATCTCGTCCAGGAAGTCATCAACTTCGTCCTGGTCGTAGCCCTCGCGGAACTTGGTCGGCTGAAAGCGCTTGTTGACAACGTCTTCTGGCGTCAAAGCCATCTGGTCACCTCACTGGTCTAGTTAGTCAGTAGGCCTTCCGGCCGTCAAAACTACGGTACCTAAATATGGTCTGGTTACTCTAATTCAACACTGCGGTGTCAAACACGAGTTTTCTTCGCTTCACAGTAGCTGTTCCCGGACGGGTCCACCTGCGCTGCTAGGTCTATTTCGGGTAAATCAGGCAAGTCCCCTGGTGATCCCCATCGCAATGCTGACGGCGATGAAGAGGATCAGGAAACCCAGGTCCAGGGAGATGCCGCCCAAACGCAGGGGCGGTATCAGCCGGCGCAGTACTTTCAGGGGCGGATCGGTGATTGAATACACGGCGTGGGCCGCCACCAGGGCTACTCCCCGCGGACGCCACTCCCGCGCAAACATCTGGACCCAGTCAAAGACGAGCCGGATGATCAGTGCAACAAAGAACAGAAGCAGCGCGAGATAGACAAGTCCGAAAACGATTCCCATGACTTAACTCATATCTCCATGTCCCTATGTGCACCGCGGCGTGCTGCCGGTGTGTCCCGTCTATTTCAGCACAGATGCCAGACAGGTGCCCCTGTCTGGCATCCACGCACCGCCTGGTGCTCAGCTTTGGTTGAAAAAGCTTGCCTGTGTTTCGCTGGCTTTCTTGTCATCGCCGATGACTTCAACGTATGACGGCGACAGCAGGAAGACCTTGTTGGTGACCCGCTCGATGCTCCCGCGGAGTCCAAAAACCAGGCCGGCGGAGAAGTCCACCAGGCGCTTGGCATCGGCCTCGCCCATGTCGGTAACGTTCATGATCACCGGAATGCCGTCCCGGAAGCTTTCGCCGATGAGCTTGGCATCGTTGTAGGAGCGGGGATGGATCGTGGTGATCTGGCGAAGTCCGCTGGTTTCTTCGCGGCTGGAGGCCGCTCGCTTAATGGGAGTCACTGGGGCGCGGTATTCCTCTTCGGGGGTGTAGGACGCTTCGCGGCTGACCTCGCGGACGGGTGCAGGTGCACGGCGCTCCTCGCGGTCAGCTTCCATCGTTTCGTCCTCATCCTTACGTGTTGACTGGTGCTCGGACTCGTAATGCTCATCGCCGTCGGCGAGCCCAAGATAGATCATTGTCTTGCGCAGAGCGCCGGCCATGGTCGACTCCTAATCGTGTCCCGTATGCGGGCCGCCCAATGACTTGACAGCACTGAAGTCCCCCGCCCATCACTTCCAATAGGACCGACGCTACCCCACTAGGGGACGCGATCCGAGAATATCGGAGCCGATTCGCAGGTGTGTCGCCCCGAAGGCTATGGCGGCTTCAAGGTCCTGGCTCATGCCGGCGGAGATAGCAGTGGCACCGGGATGTTGTTCCACCAGCCGGGCAGAGATCCCGGCGAGCTTCTCGAAGGCGGGCCCGGGCGGGGCACCCAGCGGGGCCACGGCCATCACGCCTGCCAGGCGGAGGCCCTCCCCTGCCGCTATCCGGTCGGCCAGCAGCGGCAGGTCGGACGGGGCGGCGCCGCCCCGGTGGGCACCGGCGTCGTCCTCCAGGCTGACCTGGATGAAGCAGTCCAGCGGTGCCCGGCCCGTGTTGTCCTGCTGGATTCGCACGGCCTTGGCCAGGGCATCCACGAGCTGGGGCCGGTCCACGGAATGGACCGCGGCGGCATAGCGGACCACTGATTTGGCTTTCTTGGTCTGCAGCTGTCCCACAAAATGCCAGATGAGCCCGCAGTCGGCCAGGACTTCGGCTTTCCCGGCAGCCTCCTGGTCGCGGTTTTCACCGACGTCAGTGACGCCCAGGGACGCGAGCCGCCGGATGTCCTCCGCCGGATGAAACTTGGTGACCACTATCAGTGTGGGCAGCCGGTCCCCACGTCCGGCCGCCGCGGCGGCCGCACCGATGCGGGCTCGAACACCTTCCAGCCGGCCGGCCAGCTCTGCGGTGCGTGGATCCCCGGTGAGCGGATCCCGGCGGCCCGCATCGCCGTCGTATGCCGAAGGCTCACCCATGGCACCAGACCAAGCCGGCGAAACGCCCTGTGTTCCTGTCGCGGCGGTATGAATAGAGGGAGTCGGTCTCGAAGGTGCACGGCCCCGCGTATTCCACGTCAACCCCGGCACGCTCCAGCTGGCTACGGGCGCCGGCCGGAAGGTCCAGTGCCGGCGTGCCCCAGGATGTGGTGGATCGCGTCGCGGGCACCAGGGCGGCAACCTCATCCCGAAGTGCCGACGGAACCTCGTAGCAGCTGCCGCAGATGGACGGCCCAAGCCAGGCCTTGATGGCCGAAGCGCCCAAGGACTTCATGCTGTCCACGGCCGAGGGGATGACGCCATTGGCCACGCCTGGCCGCCCTGCATGCACGGCGGCCAGGACGGGACCGTGGGCCGACTCGCCGGCAAGCAGGACAGGAATGCAGTCGGCCACCATCACGGCGAGCGGCAGCCCGCGCGAAACCATGGCGTCGGCTTGCGGAGCCACGCTGGCGCGTTCCATCACGGCAACGGCCGTTCCGTGCACCTGGTCCATGAACCGCAGGCCATCAGGCCCGATGCCCGTGGCAGCCTCCAGCCGTTCACGGCGCCGCCGCACTGCCAGGGGGTCGTCACCCACGTGCAGTGCGAGGTTTCCGGCACCGGTGTCAGTGAATGCCGCCGACACCCCGGGCAGGATCTCGGCGCGCCAATGGAACAAGCCGCGGCCTACTTCAGGAAGTCGGGGACATCCAGGTCATCCGAGTGGCTGCCGGTCAGGTCAGGTTCCACCACGGAGGGAAGGTCCACGTCGAAGCCGGAGTCAGCCGGAACGGAGGACGGGCGCTGCTGCCCCCAGTTACTGAGGCCTGCTGCACCTACCCCTGCGTGGACAGGCTGGACGTGCGACTGGTGGCTGCCGGCGGACGGGGCCTGGGACGGGGCGGGAGCAGCAGCCGGAGCGGCTGGCCGCTGGGGCGCCACCTGGGGCTGGGACTGGTCCATGGAGGGCGAGGTGGCCTTGACGTCGTCGAAGCCGGCAGCGATGACCGTCACCCGGGCCTCGTCACCCAGGGCGTCGTCGATCACGGCACCGAAAATGATGTTTGCCTCTGGGTGGGCAACTTCCTGCACCAGCCGCGCGGCCTCGTTGATCTCGAACAGGCCGAGGTCGGAACCGCCCTGGATGGACAGCAGGACGCCGTGGGCACCGTCGATCGAGGCCTCCAACAGCGGGGACGCGATGGCGAGTTCGGCAGCCTTGACAGCACGGTCTTCGCCGCGCGCGGAGCCGATGCCCATGAGCGCGGAGCCCGCGCCCTGCATAACGGACTTGACGTCCGCGAAGTCGAGGTTGATCAGGCCCGGGGTGGTGATGAGGTCCGTGATCCCCTGGACACCGGAGAGCAGCACCTGGTCGGCCGAGCGGAAGGCGTCCAGGACGGAAACGTTGCGGTCGCTGATGGACAGGAGCCGATCGTTGGGGATGACGATCAGGGTGTCCACTTCATCGCGCAGGGCGTCGATACCGGCTTCGGCGGAACCTGCACGGCGGCGGCCTTCGAACGTGAAGGGGCGCGTGACCACGCCAATGGTCAGAGCGCCAAGGGAGCGGGCGATGCGGGCAACAACGGGAGCGCCGCCGGTACCGGTGCCGCCGCCTTCGCCTGCCGTCACGAAGACCATGTCGGCACCGCGGAGGACTTCCTCGATCTCGTCCGCGTGGTCCTCGGCCGCCTGCTTGCCCACCTCAGGGTTGGCGCCTGCTCCCAGCCCGCGGGTCAGCTCGCGTCCGACGTCGAGCTTCACGTCCGCGTCGCTCATGAGCAGGGCCTGGGCGTCGGTATTGATGGCGATGAATTCAACACCTCGGAGGCCGACCTCGATCATGCGGTTGACTGCGTTCACGCCACCGCCGCCGATGCCGACGACTTTGATGACGGCCAAGTAATTCTGCGGAGCTGCCACGTTACGTGTCCCTTGTTCGTGTCTTATTGCGAAAACTGATGGAGAGCTTGAAGCCTGAAACCTTAACCTTCGAGTTGAAGGTTATAGTTATGTCAAGTAACTCATGTCTGTGACGGTATTTCCTCTGGTTGCCACATTCAATAACCGGCTCCGCGTGTCGGATTAATACCGGAAAATAAAGCGTTAGCGTGTCACCGGGTGCCGGGGAACGCTCACGTCGTAGACCCTGACGGGATTCTTGGGGTCGGCCGGAACCTTCAGGAGTGCGGCCAGCACTTTGGCCTTGAGCTCCTTTTCGCCCGCGTTACCCCAGATGATGGTCTGGCCGTCCACGAGCTTGAGTTCCACCGCGTCCACCGATTGGGCGGAAGCGTTGGACAGCTTCGCGAGCACGTCTGCCGGCAAGGCGCCAAGGACTGCGGCCGTGGCGCGGAAGAGATCCTGGCCGATCGTGCCCGCGCCGCCGTCGATCACAGGCAGCGACACCGAGGCAGGATCTGCCGTGGCAGCCAGCTGTACGCCGTCGACGTCCACCAGCTGGTACTGCTCCCCCTGCTTGACCAGGGCCACCGGTACCCTTTCCCGCACGGCAACAGCGAGGCCGGACGGCGGCCTCGCCTGAGCGGAGACGGACTTGACCTGGACCAGCGGTTCCAGCAGCCGCGCTACCTCTTCGTCGGTTACCTGCGGTAGGGGCTTCCCCTGCAACGGCTCAAGCGCGGCCTGCACCTGGGCCGGCGTCAGCAGTCGCGTGCCGGACACCGAAATGGTGTGGACGGCCAGCACGGGGGAAAAAATGGCCGCCGCCAGCAGCCCCGCCACAATCGCGACGAGGATGCCCGCAGTCGTCAGGATATTCCGCTTCCGCCGCTTCCCTTTCGGTTCAGGGAAAGCCACCACGTTCGCCCCTGCTGCATCGGACGATGCCTGGACCTCCGCCTTGTTCCCGTTGCGCTTGCCGCGGCCGAAACCGCGGGTGCCGGCTTTTCCGGGTTGCCGGGGCTTCTTCGGCTTCTGCAGTTCTTCGGGAGCAGGCTCGGGAACACTCCGGGACGCCGAAATGACGTCGCCTTCGCCGCCGCCGCCTCCGCCGGACCGGCCCGTGGATGTGTAGGTGGGCCGGCGGGTGCTAGCCACGCAGGGCCTCGACGATCTGCGGCCCATACGCGGTGACATCGCCGGCGCCCGCAGTCAACACGATGTCCCCGTCCGCCGCGGCGGCCGCAAGGAGTGCGACGGCGTCCCCGGCCGCCACCAGCCTGCCGCCTTCATCCAGGTGGTCGGCTATGAGTTGGCTGGTGACACCCGGGATGGGATCCTCACGGGCGGGATAAATGTCCAGGACCAAAGCGGTGTCGGCAAGGTTGAGGGCATCGGCGAACTCCTGCGCGAACTCCCGGGTGCGGGAAAACAGGTGCGGCTGGAAGAGGACGTGCACCTTGTGGTCCCCTGCAACGGAGCGGGCTGCGGCGAGGGCAGCGCGGACTTCCGTCGGATGGTGGGCGTAGTCGTCGAAAACCCGCACTCCCCTCGCCTCGCCCTTGAGCTCAAAGCGCCGGGACGCACCGGAAAAGTGCGCAAGGGCGGCGGCCGAAACGCCGGGGTCAACTCCCAGTTCAAGGGCGACGGCGAAGGCGGCCGCCGCGTTCAGCGCGTTGTGCCGCCCTGGCACCTGCAGGTCAAGCGGGTAGCGGCCCGACGGTGTGGAGACGGCTGTGTCGCCGGGACCGCCGTCGTGCAGCACGAGGTCCGCGCCCTCTTTGGTTCCGTAAAGCACCACGCGGGTGGTGCCCCGCTGCCTGGTCCTTTCGGCGAGGGCCAGCGCGCCGGCGTCGTCCGCGCAGGCGACCAGCACCCCGTCGGCGGGCAGCAGCGCGGTGAACCGGTCAAAGGATTCGTACACGGCCTCAGCCGTGCCGTAGTGGTCCAGGTGGTCCGGCTCCACGTTGGTGACGACGGCAATCCGGGGCCGGTAGTTGAGGAAGGATCCATCGGACTCGTCTGCCTCCGCCACGAAGATCCCGGAGCTTCCGTGGGCGGCGTTGACGCCGAGCGCGGGAACGTTGGCGCCGATGGCGAACGAGGGGTCCAGGCCCGCGCCCTGCAGCAGGACGGCGACCATGGAGGTGGTGGTGGACTTGCCGTGGGTTCCCGCCACGGTGACCACCGTGTCATCGCCCATGGTGGAGGCCAGCGCCTGGGAGCGGTGGAGGACCGGCAGGCCCGCTTCCCGGGCGGCAAGGATCTCGGGGTTGTCCGGGCGGATGGCCGAGCCGGCCACAACCGTCTGGGCGTCTCCGAGGTTTGCGGCGGCATATCCCACGGCAATGCGCGCACCGGCTGCCGCGAGGTCGGCCATCACCGGCAGGTCCTTGGCGTCGGAGCCGCTGACCGGAACGCCGCGGGCCACCATGATCCGGGCCACGGCTGACATGCCGACGCCCCCGATGCCCACGAAGTGGACCCTGCCCAGTGATTCAAGGGTAGGGATTTTGGCGTGGTTCATGCTGCCACCGCTTCCAGGATGAGATCAGCCATCCGCTGATCGGCGTTCCGGATGCCAAGCCGGTAGGAACTGGCTGACATTGCGGCAAGCCGTGGCCGGTCCGTGACGAGCGGCACCAGTTCCTGGTCCACCCATTCGGCCGTGAAGTCCCGGTCGTTGACCAGGAGCGCGCCGCCGGCAGCCACCAGTCCGGCGGCGTTGAGGGCCTGCTCACCGTTGCCAATGGGCAGCGGCACCAGGACTGAAGGTACCCCGACGGCGGCTACCTCGCATACCGTGGCCGCACCGGAGCGGGCCAGCAGTACGTCCGCCGCAGCATAGGCAAGCTCCATGCCGTCGATGTATTCCACCTGCCGGTAGCCGTCTGCCGCAAGGGGCTTGCCGGCGGCGTCAAGGACGGTCTTGCCGCGCCCGGTGATGTGCAGGGTCTGGATGCCCGCGCCGGCAAGGCGGTCCACGGCGGCGGCGATGGTCCTGTTGATGCTCTGGGCCCCGGAGGATCCGCCGGTGACGATCAGCGCCGGCTGTGCCGGGTCCAGGCCCAGGGACTCCCGGGCGGCGGTTCGCGCGGCGGCCCTGTCCAGCCCGGAAATCTCGGAACGCATCGGCATTCCCACGTGGGTTGCATGCCGCAGCGGGGTGTTGGCGAAGGCGACGGCGACCCGGTGGGTCATCATGGCACCCACCCGGTTTGCGAGGCCCGGACGGGCATTTGCCTCGTGGATGACAATGGGGATGCGGCGTTTCCGGGCAGCGAGGTACATGGGCGTGCACACGTAGCCGCCGACGCCCACCAGGACGTCCGCGGCCGCACTGTCCAGGATGGCGCCGGCCTGGCGCACGGCACCGGCGAGCCGGCCGGGAAGCCGCACCATGTCGGCTGAAGGTTTCCGTGGGAACGGAACCCTGTCGATGGTGGCCAGCTCCACGCCTGCAGCGGGGACGAGCCTGGTTTCCATCCCGGACGGCGTGCCGACGGCGAGGATGGCAGCTCCGGGGGACGCGCTCCGGAGGGCAGCGGCAATGGCCAGCAGCGGGCTGATGTGCCCGGCGGTGCCGCCGCCTGCCAGGACAATGGAAGGGGTTTTGGAGGTCATGGAGGGCTAGGCACGCTTTCTTGCAGTCTTCTTCCGGGCCGCGTCTTGCCGCGCCGGCTTGGCCTTGAACTTGAGCATCCGCTTGGGCCGGATGGACGGGGCCATCTGCTCCCTTGCCAGGGAAAGCACCACCCCGATGGCGCAGAGCGACATCAGCAGCGCCGAGCCCCCGTAGGAAATGAACGGCAGCGGCACGCCGATGACGGGCATGAGGCCGGTCACCACGGACATGTTGACCGTGGCCTGGCCCAGCAGCCACACCATGATGGTGCCGGCCAGCACGCGGTGGAACATGTCCGCCTGCGCCACAACCACACGGTAGATCGCTGCGCCCAGGATGGCGAAGAGGATGAGGACGACGACGGTCCCCACCAGGCCGAGTTCCTCGCCGATGATGGCAAAGATGAAGTCGTTATGGGCTTCGGGGATCCAGCTGTACTTTTGCCGGCTCTGCCCCAGCCCAACGCCGAACCAGCCTCCCGACGCCAGCCCGTAGAGCCCGTTGGTGGCCTGGTAGTTGGCGTCGATGCCGTCGGCGCAGGACTCCCCGGTCCACCACGAAGTAATCCGGCACATGCGGTTTGAACTGGTCACAGCCATGACGGCCGTTCCGGCAGCGGCCACCAGGCCTGCGATTCCGAAGAGATACAGGGGTGCCCCGGCAAAGAAGAGGGCGGCCGCCGTAATCATCATGATGATCATGGCCGTCCCAAGGTCATTGCCCACCAGGACCAGCACAACGATGATGATGGCCATCGGGACGGCAGGGACGGCGACGTGCTGCCAGAGGCGGAGGAGCTTTCCCTTCCTGGCCAAAACGGTAGCCATCCAGAGCGCGAGGGCCAGCTTGGACGCTTCGGACGGCTGGAAGGTGATGCCGCCGAGGTCGATCCAGTTCTTGTTGCCGTTGACCTCCGCACCCACAAGCTGCACCAGTCCCAGGAGGACCAGGGCCGCGATGATTGCGGGCCACGCCAGCCGCCGAAGCCACACAACGTTGACCCGGGAGAGCACGAACATGGTGAAGATGCCGATCCCGGCGAACATGCCCTGCTTCAGGGCGTCCCCGTACGGCGATTTTCCGGCGGCGATCGACTCGACGCTGGACGCGGAGAGCACCATCATGATGCCGATCGCCGTCAGGGCGAGGGTGGATCCCAGGATGAGGTAGTAGGTGGAGCCGTTGCGGGAAGTTCCGGTTCCTTCCAGCGCCGACCAGAACTTCCGGTAGCCGGCCCGCAGCCGGGTAACGGCAGTGGCGGGCCTGCTGGCGGGAGTTGCCGAGGAGCCGGGCCGCGGCTTGCCGGCCTGCTGCCGGGCAGGCGGGCGTGTTGGCGTGCTGACCATTGTTACTCCTCGCCGGTCTGGGCCTGCCCTTCCACCAGCTCGCGGACAGCTTCGATGAAAGTGTCACCACGGTGAGCGTAGGAAGAGAACTGATCCATGGAAGCAGCTGCCGGAGCCATCAGCACAGTATCGCCGGAGCCGGCCAGCTGGGCTGCTGACGCAACCGCCCTGGCCATCACCGGTTTCCCGGCCAGGGGGGAACCGGCCTGGATGCCGTCTGTTGCAGCAGTCTGCACCTGTTCAGTGTCACCCGATGCCGGCTGGATCACCGGGACATCGGGCGCGTGTCGCGAGAGGGCGCCGGCCAGCTCGGAAGTGTCTGTTCCGATCAGGACCACCGCCTTGAGCCGGTGCGCGTGCTCCCGCACAAGGTCGTCGTAGGTGACACCCTTGGAGAGACCTCCCGCGATCCAGATGACGTTGCTGAATGAGGCGAGCGAAGCGGCTGCCGCATGCGGGTTCGTGGCCTTGGAGTCGTTGATCCACAGGACTCCGTTGTGGCGGGCCACGGGCTGGATGCGGTGGTTGCCGGGCACATAGTCCTGGATTCCCTGCCGGACGGCCTTGGCCTCCACGCCGTAGGCGCGTACCAGGCCCGCGGCCGCCAGGGCGTTGGCCACCATGTGCCGGGGCGCAATGGCTCCAAGGTCCGCGATCGAGGCCAGTTCCGCGGCGCTGTCCTTTCGTTCTTCGATGAACGCCCGGTCCACCAGCAGGCCTTCCACCACGCCCAGCATGCTGATGGCGGGGGTAAGGGTAGTGAAGCCGACAGCCCGGCACCCTTCCACCACGTCGGCGTTTTCCACCATGCGTTCCGTTTCGATCTGCTCAGCGTTGTAGAGGCAGGCCTTTTGGGTGCGTTCGTAGACCTTGGCCTTGTCCGCAAGGTAGGAATCGTAGGAGCCGTGCCAGTCGACGTGGTCCTCGGCAACGTTGAGGCACACGCTGGCCACCGGCGAGAAGGATTCGGACCAGTGCAGCTGGAAACTGGAGAGTTCGACCGCGAAAACGTCGTATTCAACGGGGTCCCGGATGGCATCCAGGATTGGCGTGCCCACGTTGCCCACGGCGATGGCTTTCAGCCCGGCGGCGCGCAGCATGGATTCGGTGAGGCCTACCGTGGTTGTCTTTCCGTTGGTTCCGGTGATGGCCAGCCAGTCCGCTGTCTTGCGGCCTTCCCGCTCGCGCACCCGCCAGGCGAGTTCAACGTCGCCCCATACCGGGATGTGGGCCCGTGCAGCAGCGGCCAGCAAGGCCTGGTCCGGACGCCAGCCAGGTGACGTCACGATCAGCTCCGGAAGTTTGCCGTCGATCTTTGGCAGGCGCAGCACCGCATCAGCGCCGAGCAGGACGTCGGCGGCGCCGACGATCTTCAGGGTTTCGGCGTGGGCTTTAGCCGTGTCGCTGGTGGCGGCGTCAACCACCACCACGCGGGCACCGAGTTCGATCAGGGTGTCAGCGGCGGCGAACCCTGACACCCCGATGCCGGTGACTGCGACCCGCAGCCCGGCCCAGTCGGAATCCCAGCTCACGAGCTCCTGGAGGCGTGGGGAAACGGTCACAGCAGCACAACCCATTCAGCGTAGAAAATTCCCAGGCCCACGGCGACGAAGAGTCCACCAAGGATCCAGAACCGGACCACCACGGTCACCTCAGCCCACCCCTGTAGTTCGAAGTGGTGCTGCAGCGGTGCCATCTTGAAGACGCGTTTACCGCCGGTGGCTTTGAAGTAACCCACCTGGATGATCACCGAAAGGGTGATCAGGACGAACAGTCCGCCGATGATGCCCAGCAACAGCTCGGTCCTGGAAAGGATGGCAAAACCTGCGATCGCACCGCCGATGGCGAGGGAGCCGGTGTCTCCCATGAAGATCTTGGCCGGAGAGGTGTTCCACCACAGGAATCCCACCAGTGCGGCGCTCATGATTGCGGCCAGCAGGGCCAGGTCCAGGGGGTCCCGGACCTGGTAGCACCCGCTGCCGGCTTCCCGGGGCGAGCCGCAGGCCTGGTTGTTCTGCCAAATGCCCATCAGCGTATAGGCGCCGAAAACCATGACCGAGGCCCCGGCAGCCAGCCCGTCAAGGCCGTCCGTGAGGTTTACCCCGTTGGTCGCCGCAGTGACGATCAGGTTGGACCAGATGACGAAGAGGATGGCACCCAGCACGGTTCCGCCGAAGGCGAGGTCCAGCCAGGGCAGGTCCCGGACCAGGGAAATCTTGGTGGAGGCCGGCGCGAGGCCGTCCTCATCGGGAAAGTTGAGGGCCAGCACAGCGAAAATGACGCCCACTGCTGCCTGCAGGATCAGCTTCGCCTTGGCGTTGAGCCCCAGGCTGCGCTGGCGCGAAATCTTGATGAAGTCATCCAGGAATCCGACAAGCCCCATACCCACCATAAGGAACAGCAGGATCAGGGCGGAGGCGGACGGGCCAGGGGAATCCGGGTTCATCATGAGCATGATGAGGTGCGTCAGGCCGTAACTCAAAAGGACCGCTGCCACCACCACGGTCCCGCCCATGGTGGGTGTTCCGCGTTTGGTGTGGTGGGAGGTTGGGCCGTCGTCGCGGATGAACTGGCCGTAGCCGCGGCGGACCAGGAGCCGGATGAACAACGGCGTGCCCACCAGGGCGCAGAGCAGGGCCAGTCCGGCGCCGATCAAAAGTGCAATCACAGCAGTGTGCTCCTTTCATCGGCGGGCTGCGGGGTTTGTGGGGGTAATGCTATCCGATCGCCCAAATGGCGCAGTCCCACGCTGTTGGAGGACTTGAACAGCACCAGGTCGCCGGGTTCGAGTTCCGCGGACAGCAGCTCGTAGGCGTCGTCAGCGGTCTCGGCGAAGACGCATTCGTCTCCCCAGGAGCCCTCCTGGACGGCGGATACGTACAGGGCCCGGGCTTCCCGGCCCACCACCACCAGCCGGGAGATATTGAGGCGCACCACCTGGGTGCCCACGGCCGTGTGCTCGCGGATGGAGTCCTCGCCGAGTTCGAGCATGGCGCCCAGGACTGCCCAGGTGCGCCTTCCCTGGCCGAGGTCCGCGAGTGTGCGCAAGGCCGCGCGCATCGACTCCGGGTTGGCGTTGTAGGCGTCGTTGATGATGGTGACGCCGTCCTCCCGCTCGGTGCGCTCCATTCGCCACCGGCTGGCTGCCGTTTGGCCGCTGAGGGCCGCGGCGATTTCCTTGCCGGGAATTCCTGCCGCCCACGCGGCTGCGGCCGCTGCCAGCAGATTGCCGACATGGTGGGCACCAATCAGGCGGCTGCTGACGTGGTGGGTCGTTTCCGCGCCGGGAAGGAGGAGATCGAATTCCGGGTGGCCCTCCGCGTTGGTGTCCGCAGTGAGCGCCTGCACGGCGGCGCCGGGCCGGCCTTCGGCGGAGAAGCCGACGACGGACGCGGAGGTTCGTGCGCGCATGTCCGCCACCCTGTCGTCGTCGAGGTTGATGATGGCTGTGCCGGAGGCTGCCAGTCCTTCCACGAGTTCGCCCTTGGCGCGGGCGATGTTCTCCACTCCCCCGAATTCGCCGGCGTGGGCGGTCCCCACGCCGAGCACCACGCCGATGTCGGGCCTGACCATCTCGGCCAGGTACTTGATGTGGCCGATGCCGGTGGCGCCCATCTCGATCACGAGGTAGCGGGTATCTGTTCCGGCGGTGAAAACGGTCAGCGGTACACCGATTTCACCGTTGTAGGACCCCCGCGGCGCCACGGTCGCGCCATGCCGGGAAAGTATGCCGGCGAGCAGGTCCTTGGTGGTGGTTTTCCCGGCAGACCCGGTGATGCCGATGACCGACAGTTCCTCGTTGGCTTCCGCGCGGGCGGCCCGGATCCTCCGGACGGCTTCCGCGGCCAGCGCACCCATCGCGAGCACGGCGTCGGGAACCACCACGGACGGGTACGGGGAACCGTCCGGGGCTGCCACTGTGCGCTCCACAAGCGCCAGGGTGGCGCCGGCGGCGAAGGCGGCTTCAACGAAGCTGTGCCCGTCGGCATACTCGCCGGGTTTTGCGACGTAGAGCGACCCCGCCGTGGCTTCGCGGGAATCGGTGACCACCGACAGAGGCGTGATCCCGGGATCGGCGTCCAGGCGCCCTTTAGTGATGTCGGCGATTTCCGCCGCGGTAAATGCAATCATCTCGGTCTAGGACTCTATCCGGTCGTCTTGGAGAACGTTGAATCCCCTGGCTGTCAAGGCGCTGCGCAGCTCCACCCTGTCATCGAGTGCAAGGTTGACGCCCTTCACTTCCTGCCATACTTCATGGCCGCGGCCGGCAACCAGGATGCTGTCCTGCGGCCGGGCGAGTTCCACGGCACGTTGGATGGCCTTGTCGCGCGGGAAAACCTCCAGCACTTCACAAGGGAGGGATTCACTCGCCTGGGCTTCCAGCGCCCCCGCGAGGACGTCGGCGCGGATGGCTGCGGCGTCCTCGTCGTGGGGGTCGTCGTCGGTGACGATCACGGTGTCGGCAAGCCGGGCGGCAATCGCGCCCATGGCCGGCCGTTTGCCCTGGTCGCGCTGGCCTGTGGCGCCGAACACCACGATCAGCCGGGAGTCCGGTTCCGGCGACCGGACGGCTTCCAGCGCCCTGGCCAGCGCATCCGTGTTGTGCGCGAAGTCCACCACGGCGGCCGGCTGCTCGGAGACCAGCTGCATGCGTCCCGGCACGGCCACCGTGAAGGGGTCGTCCGCATCCAGGGCCGCCTGCAGCGTATCGGCGTCAACCCCGCCGGTGAGGACCATGACCGCGGCCAGGGCTGCGTTGGCCACGTTGAAGCTGCCGGGAAGCCCGGTGTGGACCTTCAGGACGCGCTGGCCTGGCCCGCTGAGGGTGAACTCGGTGCCAAGCCCGCGGGGCTTTGCTTCCGTGACGGTCCAGTCGGCGCTGTTCCCGGGCACGGTGGCCAGCGTGGTGACGGGCACCCGGGCGGTGGCCGCGAGGCGGCGTCCCCATTCGTCGTCGACCGTCACCACGGCCTTCCGCGCACGGGCGGGGGTGAACAGCTCGGCCTTCGTGGCGAAGTAGTCTTCCATGGTGTGGTGCAGGTCAAGGTGGTCCTGCGTGAGGTTGGTGAACCCTGCGACGTCGAACTGCACTCCGTCCACGCGCTGGTAGGAGATGGCGTGCGAGGAAACTTCCATCGCGGCCGCGGCCAGTCCGTTCTCCCCCATCAGGGCCAGCAGCCCGTGGACTTCGGGGGACTCCGGCGTGGTCAGGAGGCTCGGAATCGGTTCGCCGCCGGCCAGGATTTCGATGGTCCCGATCAGGCCCGGCTTTTTGCCCAGGGACCGCAGCAGCGAGGTGATGAAGTAGGTGGTGGTGGTCTTGCCGTTCGTTCCCGTCACGCCGAAAAGCTGCAGCGCTGCCCCTTCCTGGCTGCGACGGTAGATCATGGCGGACAGCGGGCCCACCACGTTCCGCGGGGCATCGACCACCAGCACCGGAACCGATGTGTCGGAGGACAGGGCCAGGAGGCGGGCACCGGCGTCGTCCGTCACAATGGCCGCCGCCCCCGCCGCAATGGCTTGGGCAACGAAGTCGGCGCCGTGCCGGGTAGCGCCCGGAAGTGCGATGTACAGGTCATCCGGTTCCACCGTCCGGGAGTTCAGGGAGATGCCGGTCACCGTGACGTCGGCGGAGGCTCCCGGAACGACGACGCCGAGCGCCTCACCGATGCTGTCCAGCCGGACGGCTTCAACGGCGGACGGCCGGAAACGGGGCTGGCCGTGTCCCGGCGATGCAGGTCCCTGCGGGGCTTGTTCGTCCTGCGCATGTCCCTGCGGGGCTGCATGGTCGTGGGACGGGTTGAACTCTGACAAGGGATCTCCGATGGTGCTAGTGGACCGTGCCCGGCATGGATGAACCGTAGCAGCGCTGCCGGGGTGTTACTTGGCGAACTGGGGCAGTCTGGCCGGTTCGCCCGTGGATGGCTGGACGTTGTAGGTCCGCAATGCCTGGCTCATGACCGACCGGAAGACCGGCCCGTTGGTAATCCCGTAGATGCTGCCCTTGGGCCGCTGGAGTACCACCTCCACAATAAACCGCGGATCATCCATGGGTGCCATGCCCACCATTGAGGCCGTGTAGCCGCAGAACCCGGACTTGCCGTCGTCGCAGGGAGATTCGGAGGTGCCTGTCTTGGCTCCCACCCGGTATCCGTCGATGGCCGCGTCCTTGATCTGGCCCTCGGTGACTGCGCTTTCGAGGATGTCCTGGACCTGCCGCGCCGTGTCCTCGGAGACGATCCGCCGGGGTTCCGCGGCCGGAACCTTTTCCTCTGTTCCGTCAGCGGAGACATAGGAGTCGATCAGGCGGGGCTGGAGCATCACGCCATCGTTCGCGATGGACTGGAACGCGCGGACTGTCTGCAGCGTGGACTGGGAAACACCCTGCCCGAACAGGACCGTATATTCCTGCCGGCCGTCCCACTGTTCCCAGGGTGTCAGGATGCCGGAGGCGGTGGCCGGCAGGCCGATATCCGGGGCTTCGCCAACTCCGAACCTCTTCAGCCAGTCGTAGCGCTGTTCCTTGCTCAGGCGCTGTCCGGCCATGACGGTGCCGGTGTTCATCGAATAGCCCAGGATGCCGGCCAGGGTCCGTTCCTCGGTTCCATGGGCAAAGGAGTCGCTGAAGGTCTGCCCGTCCACCGTGTAAGTGGGTCCGAGGGTGAACGTGTCGAGCGGCTTGGCTTTGCCTTCTTCGATGAGTGCCGCCGCCGTCATCATCTTCTCCACCGAACCGGGCTCGTAGGCGGCCGTGACGGCACGTACGCCGCGGTCCCTGGCCGCCACCCGGCCAGGGTCATTCGGGTCCGGCGAATTGGTGTCTGCCATGGCAACGAGGTTGCCTGTCTTGACGTCCATCACGATGATGACGCCCCACTCCGCGCCCAGTTTGTCCGACTGGCTCTGGATCGCCTGCTGGGCGAAGTACTGGAGGTCCGAGTTGAGGGTGAGCTTGACGTCTTTTCCGTCCTGCGGGGGCGTCAGTTCGTCAACCCCCACGGGGATGCGCAGGCCGTCCGCACCGATCTCGAAGAGCCGTTTGCCGTCCGAGCCCTTCAGGATTTCGTCCTGGGTCTGTTCGATGCCGGCCTGGCCGCTGGCACCGTCCTGCAGGAAGCCGATGATCCCGCCGGCAACCGAGCCGTTGGGATAGACGCGCTTGCTGACGCCTTCGGTCACGATGCCGGGGATCTGGAGCTGCGAGATGCGGTCCTCGACGTCAGGCTTTACGTCCTTGGCCACGATGTAATACGGCTGCTGCCCGGTGACGGCCTCGCGGATGGCGTCCTTCTCCATGCCAAGGGCGGCCGCCAGTTCCGTCAGCCCCTGTTCCCGGCTGACGTCAACCAGCTTCTCCTTGGCGTCGTCCAGGCGCTTGAAAGTCTCGGTTTTAGTGTTGACCCTCTGGTCCACCACCACGTTGTAGCGGATCACGCTGTTGGCCAGCACCGTGCCCCGGGAGTCCAGGATGCTGCCCCGTTCTGCCGGGAGCACGGTCTGCTTCATCCGGCTGTTGAGGGCGGCCTCCGCCATGCCCCCTACATCGAGTCCCTGGACGAGGAAGAGTTTGCCGCCCACCACCAACAGGAGTGTCAGCATGATGCCCAGCCCCAGGCGCAGGCGCTTGGTGGCGTTGGGCACCTTGCCATTGACTGCCTTGCCGGACCTCTGCGCCACCGTGAAATTCCTTGCTGCTCGACCCTGCTGCCTGTCAGACCTGCCGTATTACTGCCCGGGCACCTTCTGCTCGGGTGCGGGGACGGATCCGCCGTGGAGCTCCACCGCTGCAGCAGCCGCCGGTGCGGGAACCCCGGCAGGTGGACCAGCCGGCGTGGCCGCAGCGGGGGTCGCTGCGTTGGATCCCGCAGCATCTGCTGCTGAAGAACCTTGGGCTGCCGGGGCTGCCGGTTTACGGTTCGCCAGCGGTTCGCCCTTGGTTGCCGGCGGTACCACGATCAGCTGCCCGGCCACGGCTGGTGCAGGAATAACGGCCCCTCCGGAGCTGCCCTTAACTGCCGGTGTTGCCTTGCCTGTAACGGACAGGGTGGACAGGTCGATCTGGCCCTTGACCGTGGAGGCCACCATGCCGAGCTCAGAAGCTTTAGCCGCCAGGTTCTGGGGAGCTTCGAAGTTCTGCACCTGCTGGGTGAGGTCCTGGTTCTGCTTGGTCAGCGTGCTCTGCCGGGCCCGCAGCTCTACCAGCTGGTATTGCGCGGTGGACACGGAGATGTTCAACACCAGCACGGCCACCAGCGCCACGGCAAGCAAGGCGAAGCACAGCACCACGAAGGGGGCGCGGCGCTTGCGGGGTACGGTACGCACCACTGACAGCGGAGTCCGGCCCTTCCGGCCATCCCCGGAGGTCTGTGCCGGAAGGATCCTGCCGGCCGCCCAAGTGCCGGACGCGGCGGGAAAGTTCTTGGCGGCGGCGGTGCTCATGCAGCTCTCCTGGCTCTGATTCGTTCCGCCGCGCGCAGCCTTGCTGATGCAGCGCGCGGGTTTTCGGCGATCTCGACGGCGGTGGGCACTTCGGTGCCTTTGGTCAGTGTCTTAAGTTCGGCCTTGTGCTCTTCCAGCTCCACCGGGAACCCGAGCGGAGCCGAGGATTTGGAACGTGCCTGCAGGACGCTCTTGACGATCTTGTCCTCGAGGGAGTGGTAGGACATGACCACGATCCGTCCGCCCAGTGCCAGGGCCTCGACGGCGGCAGGCACGGCGCGTTCAAGGACATCGAGTTCTTCGTTGACTTCGATCCGCAGCGCCTGGAAAGTGCGCTTGGCGGGGTGCCCGCCGGACTTGGCCGCCGCTGCCGGAACTACTGCCCGGATCTGCTCCACGAGTTCACCGGTGGTGGTGAAGGGCCTGGTGGCACGGGAGGTGACAATCCTGTTGGCGATCCGGCCGGCGAACTTCTCCTCGCCCCACTTCCGGATGATCCTGACGAGTTCCTCTTCGCTGTAGTTGTTCACCACGTCTGCCGCGGTCTGGCCACGGCTGGTGTCCATCCGCATGTCCAGCGGGGCGTCGAAGGAGTAGGCGAAACCGCGTTCGCGTTCATCCAATTGGAGGGATGAGACCCCAAGATCCATCAAAATTCCGTGCACCTCGGGAACGCCCAGGTCCGCCAGGACCTCCGCTATCTCGTCGTATACGGCGTGCACCAGGTCCGTGCGCGCGGCGAAGGGGGCCAGCCTCTCGCCGGCGAGGGCGAGCGCTTCCTCGTCCCGGTCTATGCCGATGAGGTGCAGGTCCGGAAAGCGCTGCAGCATGGCCTCGGAGTGGCCGCCCATGCCCAGGGTCGCGTCCACGGCCACCGGTGTTTCGCCGCGGAGCCTGGCCGCCTCGAATCCAGGTGCCAACAAATTGATGCACCGGTCCCGCAGGACCGGCACATGGCGTTCGGACGTTGGCTTGGGGTGTTCGTTCATGCCTCGTCCTTTCTCGCCGTCGGTGTCACCTTGTGGTGCTTCTGGGACCAGATCCCCATCCGCGCCTATCGTCCGCCAGCCTGGCTCCGGGGAAGTGAGCCAGGATGACCGGCCGATGGGCGGCTGGAGATCTCATCCAAGAAGCTGCCTGCAGTCCTGTTCCGGTCAGAGAATGCCCGGAATGGGGTCATCAGTTTCGGAGAAGGCTGTTTCCTTGTCCGCGAGGTACTCATTCCAAGCCTGGGCATCCCAGATCTCGGCCCGGGATCCGGCGCCTATCACGGCGAGTTCCCGGCCGAGGCCTGCGTATTCCCGGAGCGCGGGTGGAATGGTAACGCGCCCCTGCTTGTCAGGTACCTCGTCAGAGGCTCCAGAGAGAAAGACGCGGATATAGTCACGTGCCTGCTTCGAGGAGATTGGCGCCTCCCGCATTTGCTCGTGGACCCGCGCAAATTCCTTCTCGCTGAAGACGTAGATGCAACGTTCCTGGCCCCTCGTGAGCACCAGCCCGCTGGCAAGTTCCTCCCGGAACTTTGCGGGGAGGATGATCCGTCCCTTTTCATCCAGACGCGGCGAGTGAGTGCCCAGAAACACTGGCCCACCGCCTGTCCGCTGTCAGGAACTGCACATCCCCTATGTTGCAACCACCCTCTTATGTCCTCCACATTACTCCACTTTCCACCACAGTCAACGCGAACGCGGCCCTACCGCAGGTTATTTATGGGAAAGGAACACCGGAATTGCAGGGATTCCAGCCGGTGGTGGAAAGTGGAGGACTTTTCCACCCGGGATGCCTGGCCCCGGCATGAACCGCTGGTGAACTGCCGGCGGTGGCGCGGCATGCGGCGCAACCACGGCGTTTTTCAATTCGGCCCCATTTAAATGCGAAAAGACCCGCAAAGTGCGGGTCTTTTCGGATGCCCCCTCAATGGGGAGCAAAGTGGAGGTGCCGGGAGTAATTCGGCGGGAGGGCGTTTAGGGTTCCCCCCTGCGCCTTTCATCCCACCGTTCCTCGAGGCTGCTCATAAAGGAACTCCTGGACTTCCCCGGCTTTCGGCCGCCGGCCTTGGATCCCGGCTTTGATGCGGCCGAACTGCTCCGCATGGTGGCGAAATAGACACCGCCGCCCATCACCACAAAGCCCAGGACTCCAACGAAGATGTTTTGGAGAGTGACACCCACGAGTAGCAGGAAAACGCCAGCCAGGGCGCAGAGGACGCCAATCACCACGTGCCTCGTGGACCATGAACGCCCGGGGTCTGAACCCATGGAATTCGCGAACTTCGGGTCGTCCTCGTGAAGCTGCTTCTCCAGCTGCTCAAGCAGCTTCTGTTCGTGCTCCGACAGCGGCATCACGACCTCCTTTTGTAGGCCAACGTCCGGGCTGATCCCAGCCACTACTTCTGCACCCTTAACGGCTGTTATGCCTAAGAGGTTCCCGCTCCGCTGGCAAAAGCGGAAATCGGGAACCCGGCATGCCGTCGCAGGAGCGGGAGCATGTCCAAGAGGGTCCGGCAGTAAGTCCAGTCACTCGAAAACTATGTATATCTAAGGATAGTTTGTTGAGGGCTGTTCTGAAAGACGGAAAAGAGTTTGGCGGCGGCCCTGCCAAGGCTTCAGCCAGCCGCTATTCCGGGGTGTTTCCGGGCTCCATCAGGCGGGCGGGAAGGACAGACTTGCTGCCGAATTTGCGCGCCACTTCATCGAGCGCCTGCTCAGCTGCCCGCCAGTTGTCGTCCCGCCGGTCGATGCTGAGCTGAAGCGAGGTCCGGGCGGCGTCTTCGAGCTGTTCGGCGCGCACCCCCACGAGCCGAACGGTCATTGCCCTGTCCCCCACCGACTCGAGCAGCTGCAAGGCCACTGCGTAGATCAGCTGGGCGCTGTCCACGGGAGTCTGCACCGTCTTGCTGCGCGTGATGGTGGAGAAGTCCGCGAACCGGAGCTTGAGGGCGATGGTCCGGGCCACCATGCCTGAACTCCTCAGGCGCGCGGCCGTCCGGTGGGAGAGGCGCAGCAGTTCCCGGTGGAGCAAGGCGTCGTCGGCCGTGTCAACGGCAAACGTTTCTTCCGCCCCGACGCTCTTCTCCAGCCGTACCGGGACGACGGGTCGGGGGTCTATGCCCCAGGAAAGCTGGTGGACATGCTCCCCCGTGGCGCCCAGCATCTTCTTCAACGAAGAGACCGGCGTTGCGGCCACGTCCGCAACGGTCCTGATGCCCATCCTTGCGAGCACCTCCGCCGTCTTGGCACCTACTCCCCACAGGGCCCCGACCGGCAGGCTATGAAGATACGGCACTGTCTCGTCGGGTGCGATCATGAGCAGTCCGTCCGGTTTACAGCGGGTAGAGGCAATTTTCGCCACGAATTTGGATTCCGCTATCCCCACCGACGCCGTGATGCCCAGCTCGGAGGCAACCTGCCGGCGGATCATTTCCCCAATTCCCCTCGGCGCACCCAGGCGCCTGATGGCGCCGGTGACGTCGAGGAACGCCTCGTCGACGCTGAGGGGTTCAACGAGCTCGGTAATGGACTCGAAGATGCCCATCAGCCGGGCGGACACTTCGTAGTACAGCTTGTGGCGCGGCTCGATGATGACCGCATTGGGACACATCCGGGCGGCCACGGCCATCGGCATGGCTGACTTCACCCCGAATGCCCTGGCTTCGTAAGAGGCTGAGAGGACCACGGAGCGGTCCGCGGGGAACCCGACGATGACGGGCCGGCCCATGAGTTCAGGTCGGGTCCGGAGCTCCACCGAGACAAAGAAGGCATCCATGTCCACGTGCATGATGCACTTGCGCCTGCGTCCCGGAAGGCGCGCTCCGGGCTGCTGGTTCGTACTTTCGGGCCCCACGGCTGCAATCCTATCCGTTTTGTACTGACTAAACTGGAGGCTGAATCCGGCATCAACACCAGGAGGAATGTCCCTGTGACGGTCTTTGGAAACCTTAAGCCAGCAGGGTTGGCAGTATTCGCTGCCGGCGCAGCCTTGCTGCTCTCAGCCTGCAGCCCGACTCCGTCAGCAGCCCCGGACCCCTCCGTATCCACGCCGGCAGCTGCCGGATCAACTATCACAGCTTCCCCCAGCCCCTCCGCGTCGCCCAATACCTCGGCAACCGTTGGGGCGGTGGTGGAGGGCTTCCCGCAGCAGCTTCTTCCCCTTATGCCGGGAGCCAAGGTGGTATCGAGCAGTTTCGACAAGGAAACAGCCCCCGCCACTGCCGCCCTGGTGGGAAGCATCGCCGCCCCCACTGCCGCGGTGGTGGATTTTTACACCAAGGCCCTTGAAGGACAAGGCTTCAAGGCAGTTCCGGGCGAAGCCGTGGGAGCGGTGGCGTCCAAGGATTTTGTCCGCGGGGACAACGAAACCGTCAACCTCTCGGTAGTTGAAGCTTCGGGCGTTGCCACTTTCACCATCGGCGCCAACGTGGCAGCTGAGTCCGCCAAGTGACGGCAGCGGAACAGCTGAGGAATGAACAGGCCGACTTCGTTGCGGCGGTTGCCGGCGAGCTGACGCTGTTCCTCACCTCGCGGCAGGCCATTATGTCCGGCATCTCTCCGGACATCGAACCCCTCATGGGTTCCATCTCCAACCTGGTCACGGGCGGCAAGCGCCTGCGGGCGCTGATGTGCTACTGGGGCTGGCGGGGCGCAGGCGGACAGCCCGCCGCGCAACAGGTGGTGACCGCAGGCGCCGCACTGGAATTGTTCCAGGCGGCGGCCCTGATCCACGACGACATCATCGACCGGTCGGATACCAGGCGGGGCGGCCCAAGCGTCCACCGCCGGTTCAGCGAACTGCACGGGTCGCGGGGGTGGGCACTGGACAGCGAACGGTTCGGACACGCGGCGGCCATCCTCACAGGTGACCTGTGCCTCTCCTTCAGCGAGGAGGCGTTCACCGACATTGGAGAGCGGGCGGCCGCCGGGACCAAAGCCAGGCTGATTTTCAACCTCATGCGGGCTGAGGTGATGGCCGGCCAATACCTGGACATCCTGGAGGAAGTCGCCGGTCCGGTAAGGGACCGGGCGGGGGCCGTGACCCGCGCCCAGTCAATCATCCGGTTCAAGTCTGCAAAATACTCCACCGAGCATCCCCTCGCCCTGGGTGGAGCATTGGCGGGAGCCTCGGATGAGTTGCTCCGCGGCTACTCCGCTTTTGCATTGCCCTTGGGCGAAGCGTTCCAGCTCCGCGACGACGTGCTGGGTGTCTTCGGCGATCCGCTGACAACCGGCAAGCCTGCCGGGGACGATTTGCGGGAAGGAAAGCGCACCGTGCTGGTTGCCCTGGCCCTGGACCAGGCATCGGCAGCCGAGTCGGCGTTCATCGACGCCAGGCTTGGCAGCCCGGACCTCTCCGAAGAGGACATCCTTGAACTTCGGCGCATTATTGAGGACTCCGGTGCGCTGGCGGCCACCGAAGTCCTCATCAATGAATTCGGGGCGGCCGCGTTCGATGCCCTTGAGTCGCTTCCCCTGGACGAACTGCCGAAAACCGCCTTGCGGAGGCTGGCTGAAGCGACAGTCAGCCGCGCCTCCTGACCCAAACAGGTTTTGTTAGCCGGGGATGGCGGGCTGTTTGTGTTGCCGAACATCCCCGGCCGGCGGTTTACCAGGCGAGGGTCTGGGCCCGTCGCCTGATTTCCGTTTTGCGTCCCTCGCGCAGGGCGTCGATGGGGCGTCCCCGCAGCGATTCATCCGGGGTGAAAAGCCAAACAATCAGATCCTCATCTGAATACCCGGCGTCAGCCAGGACAACAATCGTCCCCTTGAGGCTGTCTACAACCTGCCCGTCCTGAATAAACCCAGCGGGCACGGACCGGATTCTCCGTTCCCCGACACGCAATGCCGCAAGGGCATGTTCATCAAGCAGGCTGTGAACCCTGGTGATGGAAACATCCAATAAACGGGCGACGTCGGGTAGGGGCAACCATTCGCCCACAAGCTCTTCTACATTACTCACGGATCAAGGTTGCCACGCTGTGCACCCTGCCGCCTAGTCGATGCCTCCATAGGGCGCTCCTGACCTGCAGACACACCCGGAATTCTTCCTTGCGGACATTCCCGGAATTCTTGTGCTATTTCCAAATCCGTGAGAGATTCTCATTGATCACATACGTAACAAAATTAACAGCAGTAACAGTAGTATCGAGAAATGACAGCGGCACCCCGCCCGCGCCCGCAGTTGAGAAGAGGATTCTTTCCATGACGATGTCCCGCTCGCGCAAGCAGCCCCCCAAGCCGAGCCTGCCAATGCTTGCCGCCACAACTGCGGCGTTGCCAGCGGTCGTACTGTCATCCTTGGCCTTGGCCCAGCCCGCTGCCGCCGCGCAGCCAGTCCGCGTCATCCCGGGAACGCTTGCCGCGGCCATGAAAGCTCAGGCTGCGAAAGCCACTGCGGCGGTCATCCCCGCGTCCGCCGTGTCCACTGCCATCCCGGCTGCCTTCAGGCCCACCCAGCCGCAGGCGCCCGCCGAGTACAGCATTGCGCGCGGCGATACCATCAGTGCGATCGCAGGAAAGTTCGGCCTCAACACCGCTGAAATCCTGAAACTGAACAACCTTCAGCCGAACACCATCATCTACCCAGGCCAGAAGATCAAGCTCTCAGGTTCAGCCGCGGCGCCTGCAGCCCCCGCTCCTGCACCGGCCGCACCCGCCGCCGCGTCCGGTGCCACCTACACCGTAAAGGCAGGCGACACACTGGGGGCCATTGCCGCCCGGCATAACGTGGGCCTGGCTGACGTGTTTGCCTGGAACAACCTCAACATGCGCTCCATCATCTACCCGGGACAGAAGATCAAGGTTGGGGGCGGCGAAGCTGCCGCGGCTCCCGCTGCCGCTCCTGCTTCGGCAGGCCTGGCTTCAACGTCCGCGCCGGCTGCCCCGGTACCCGCCGCTCCGGCCCCGGCCCCCGCGTCCGGCTCCTACACGGTGAAAGCCGGAGACACTCTCTCGGCCATTGCCACGCGCCACGGCGTAAAACTTTCCGAACTGCTCTCTGCCAACCGCCTGAGCATGACCAGTGTCATCTACCCGGGCAACAAGCTGGCAATCCCCGGGGGCTCCGCCCAGCCGGCGGCCCCGCAGCCGGCTGCCTCCGTGACGCCCCTGGTCCCGAGTTCATTCCTCGGCTTCAGCTACCCCGCAGCGGTGGTCAGCTCGGCCAACGAAAACAAAGCCCTGCTGAACGCCTCCCCGGTGCCCTCCCGCAGCGAGATGCGGAACATCGTGGCCGACACCGCGCGCAGGATGGGCGTGGAACCCTCGCTCGCCCTTGCATTTGCTCACCAGGAATCCGGGTTTGACCAGCGCGCAGTGTCTCCGGCGAACGCCATCGGAACCATGCAGGTAATCCCCAGCTCCGGGCAGTGGGCATCGGACCTGGTGGGGCGCAAGCTGAACCTCCTGGACCCCTACGACAATGCGACGGCCGGAGTCGCGATCATCCGCCAGCTCCTCGCCACCAGCAAGGACAGGGACACGGCCATTGCGGGCTATTACCAGGGCCAGTACTCCGTGAGCAAATACGGAATGTATGACGACACCAAGGCCTACGTCGCCGCCATCAAGGCCCACCAGAAGAACTTCGGCTGACCTGCACCGCCCGGTAGCACCCGCAGCGCGTACGCAGGCACTTTGACACGGGTCCGGACCGGCAACGGTTCGGGCCCGCTTCATTGCGGGGACTAGGATCGAAGGGTGCAGGAACACGTGTCAGACCCTCTTGTTGGGACGCTGGTGGACAACCGGTATGCCGTCAGGTCCAAGCTTGCGCGGGGCGGAATGTCTACTGTCTACCTGGCCACGGACCAGCGGCTGGAACGGGACGTGGCACTCAAGGTGCTGCACCCGCACCTCTCGGCCGACGAGAATTTCCTGGGCAGGCTGGGGCGTGAGGCAAAGGCAGCAGCCAGATTGTCCCACCCCCATGTGGTGGGAGTCCTCGACCAAGGGAACGACGGCCGCACCGCTTACCTGGTCATGGAGTACATCAAGGGCCACACCCTTCGTGACGTCATCGCCGAGAAGGGGGCGCTGCCGCCCCGGCTGGCCCTCGCGCTGATTGACCCAGTGGTTGAAGGACTGGGCGCTGCGCATGCCGCCGGCTTTATCCATCGTGACGTCAAACCGGAAAACGTCCTGATCTCCGACGATGGACGGATCAAAATTGGAGATTTCGGGCTGGCACGCGCGGTCACCACGTCCACGAGCACCGGAGCCCTGATCGGCACGGTTGCGTACCTCTCGCCTGAGCTGGTCCTTGGAAAGCCGGCAGATGCGCGCAGCGACATCTACTCCGTGGGCATCATGCTGTTCGAAATGCTTACGGGCCAGCAGCCCTTCAACGGCGAGGTCCCTATCCAGGTGGCGTACCAGCATGTAAATGGAACAGTGGAACCGCCTTCGGCCCTGGTTCCTGGACTGGCCGCTGAGGTGGACGAGCTGGTGCAGTGGTGCACCTCCAACGATCCTGAAAACCGGCCTGTGGACGGGAATGCACTGCTCCAGGAGCTTCGGCATATCCGGACCAACCTCACCGATGCGGAGCTGGACTTGCATCCCCCGGCGGCAGCGGCCGGAGGCGCCATGGCACGCTCCCAGGCTCCCGCAGCGCCCGGCGCTCCCGGGCAGTACCAGCGCACCGGGCAATTCCAGGATCCCGGGGGCCAGCAGAACCCAACGGAGGTGATTGGCCGGTCCAACAATCCAACAACGGTGATGCCGTTCGGCAAGCCGGCCGCGCCCGCCTACCCGCCGTCACAAGGCCAGCCCCGTTACACCGGTCCTGCCCATCCGGGCGCTGCCCGGCACACCCTCACACCGCCCGGCGACGATGTCGAGCCGTGGTCCCCGCCGCCTCCGGCGCTGGGCAAGCGCGCCCAGCGCCGGGCGGACAAGGAGGATGACAGGGCACGGGCCCGTGCGGCCGCCACCCCGGCCCGTACGCTGCGTGAAGGCAGCCCTCGCCGCCGGGGAATCCTATGGATTATTGTCCTGGTTATTGCTGCCCTCCTGGCAACCGGAGCGGGCTGGTTCTTCGGGATGGGCCCGGGCGCCGCCGCCACCATACCTTCCGTGGCCAACAAGACAGTGGCACAGGCACAGCAGCTTCTGGACGAGGCCGGCTTCCGGTCCACCACCAAGGACATTTTCGACGACGACGTGCCCTCAGGCCTCGTAGTGGGCAGCGAGCCTGCGGCGGGCGCCGAAATCCGCAAGTTCCAGCCCGTCTCGCTTTTTGTTTCCAAGGGCCCCCAGCTGTTCCCGCTGCCGGAACTGACAGGAGGCACCCTGGAGCAGGCCAAGACGGGCCTCAACACAGCGGAGATGGCTCTTGGCCGGGTGACAGAACAGTTCCATGAGAAGGTCCCTGCCGGCACAGTCCTGTCCCAGGACCCCGCTCCCGGTACGGCCGTCCGGCATGGCACGCCCGTTAGCCTGGTGGTTTCGAAGGGTCCCGAACCAATTCCCGTCCCGTCGGTGGTGGGCCAGGACGAGAAGGATGCCGTTGATGCCATCGAGGAGGCCGGCCTCACGGCTGAGGTTGCGCGCGAGGAAGTGTTCAGCAGGGACGTCCCGAAGGGTGCGGTTGTCAGCCAGGCTCCGGCTACCGGAACGCTTACCCGAGGTGGCACCGTCACGCTGACCGTTTCCAAGGGACCCCGGATGGTGAAGGTGCCCAGCTTCGTTGGCAAGCAGGCCACAGATGCCCGAAAGGCATTGGAGGGCCTGGGCTTCCAGGTACGCCTAAACAATATCCTGGGCGGCTTCTTCGGCACGGTCCGGGACCAGGATCCCGTTAACAAAGAGGTTCCGGAGGGATCGGTCATTACCCTGACGGTGGTGTAGGCGGTACCCCGCCTGCACCGCCGCCAGGTATCAGGCGGGTCTCAGTGCTTGGCGAGGGCGCCGGCCACCAGGAACGCCATTTCCAGCGACTGCATGTGGTTCAGCCGCGGATCGCAGACCGACTCGTAGCGGTCCAGGAACGCGTCCTGGTCCACGGGGTCGGCGCCGCCAAGGCACTCGGCAACGTCGTCGCCGGTCATCTCAACATGCAGGCCGCCGGGAACGGTGCCCAGGGCGTGGTGCACTTCGAAGAAGCCGCGCACCTCGTCAATGACGTCGTCGAAATTGCGGGTCTTGTACCCGTTGGGGGACGTGACGGTGTTCCCGTGCATGGGATCGGTAACCCAGAGCACCTGCGCGCCTGACGCCGTGACCTTCTCGACGACGGCGGGCAGCTTCTCCCGGATGTTGCCCGCCCCCATGCGGGTGATGAAGGTCAGCCGGCCGGGTTCGCGCTCCGGGTCAAGCTTGTCAATCAGGCGGAGGGCGTCGTCGCCGGTGGTGGACGGGCCCAGCTTGACGCCGATGGGGTTCCGCACCCGCGACAGGAAGTCGACGTGCGCGTGGTCCAGTTCGCGGGTCCGCTCCCCGATCCAGAGGAAGTGCGCGGAGGTGTCGTAGGGGAATCCGGTACGGGAATCGATCCGCGTCAACGCGCGCTCGTAGTCCAGCAGCAGGGCTTCGTGGCTGGCGAAGAATTCCACGCGCTTGAGCGCCTCAAAGTCGGCGCCACAGGAGGCCATGAACTTGATGGCGCGGTCGATGTCGCGGGCCAGGGACTCATAGCGTGCGTGCGCCGGGTTCTCGGTGAAGCCCTTGTTCCACTGGTGCACCGAACGCAGGTCGGCGAACCCGCCCTGGGTAAAGGCGCGGATGAGGTTCAGCGTGGAAGCGGACGTGTGGTAGGCGCGGAGCATGCGCGAGGCGTCGTGGCCCCGGGACTCCGGCGTGAAGTCGTACCCGTTGACGATGTCGCCGCGGTAGGCGGGCAAGGTCACGCCGTCGCGGGTTTCATCGTTGGAGGAGCGGGGCTTGGCGAACTGGCCCGCCATGCGGCCCATCTTGATGACGGGCATGGCCGCACCATACGTGAGCACCACAGCCATCTGGAGGATGGTCTTGACGCGCGCGCTGATCTTGTCCGCCGTCGCGGCCTCGAACGTCTCCGCGCAGTCACCGCCCTGCAGGAGGAAGGCCTTGCCCTGGGCGGCGGCGGCCAGGCGTTCGCGGAGGACGTCCACTTCGCCGGCGAACACCAGGGGAGGAAGTACGGAGAGCTCCTTCACGGATGCTTCAAATACGTCCCGGTCCTGCCAGCTGGGCTGCTGGGAAATGGGGAGGTCCCGCCAGTCGTCGAGTCCGGGATAGTTGGCTGCTCCGCTCTGGGCGGTGCTGGACAGCGAAAAGGCAGGTTTTGCAGATAGCTGAGTCACCATCTAAGACTAACGGTCGGGCAGGGCCCCGGGACACCGTACCGTCACGCACCGTGCAGGGGGCGTCACAACCGCTTCACCCCTTGGCGGCAGCCCCGCCGTCGTCCTCCGCGTTCAGGAGGCCTGCGGCGCCTTCTCCCGCACCGGCGTCGGCAGAGGGACTCCCGGCGCCGGCAGCATCAGGCGCCGGTGGGACCACGGGTTTTGCGGCGGCCGCGGGTTCGGAGGGCTTTGCCGCCAGCCGAAGCTTCACTACGGCGGCGTACTCATCCACGTACTCCTGCCCGGAGAGCCGCATCAGTTCGAACATGATCTGGTCCGTGACTTTCCGCTGGATATCCCGGTCCTCCGCCTGGTCCCGGTAGCGGCTGAAGTCCAGGGGCTCACCGAAGATCATGCCGATCCTGCGGATGTTCGGCAGCCGCTTGCCGATGGGCTGCACCTTGTCCGTGCCGATCATGGCCACAGGAATCACCGGAACTCCGGCCTGCAGCGCCAGCCTGGCCACGCCCACCTTGCCCCTGTAGAGCTTCGAGTCCGGGCTCCGGGTGCCTTCCGGGTAGATGCCCAGCAGGCCGCCGTGGTTGAGGACCTCCATCCCGGCACTCAGCGAGGCAGCCGATGCAGCCCCGCCGGACCGGTCCATGGGCAACTGGTTGGTCAGGCGGAAGAACAGCGCGGTCAGCCTGCCTTTGACGCCGGTCCCGGTGAAGTACTCCGATTTGGCCAGGAAGACCACGGGCCGGCGCACCATCAGCGGCATGAAAATCGAATCGGAAAACGACAAATGGTTGGAAGCGATAATGGCCGCGCCCTCCGCCGGAATATTGTCCAGCCCTTTAACCCAGGGGCGGAAAAGAAGCTTCAACACAGGACCAAGGAAAATCCGCTTCATGACCCAATAGAACACGTGAGAAACCTCTCCGGAAGGCGGCCCCCGGACCCCGCGTCGGGCCTGGCCAGCAGTTCAATGCAACCCTACTCTAGTGAGATTTGTCCGGAACAGTGACACGATGGAGGCATGAGCGAAAGCAGCACCCCTTCCCCTCCTGCCGCTTTCAGCTATCCCGGCCACGGACCCAATGCACGCACCGGTGTGGCCATCTGCCATGGCTTTACCGGCAGCCCGCTTAGCCTGCTGCCGTGGGCCGAGCACCTTGCCTCCCAGGGTTATGCGGTTACCGTTCCCTTGCTGCCGGGCCACGGAACCGACTGGCGCGAGCTGGCAAGGACCCGCTGGAGCGACTGGTACCGCAGCTTTGAGGCTGCCTACCTGGAGCTGGAAGGCCGGACCGACACAACCTTTGTCGCCGGACTCTCGATGGGCGGCGCCATAGCGCTGCTGACCGCTTCCCGGCACAACGTGGCCGGGGTGTCCGTGGTCAACCCGGGCCTGAGTTTCTACGACCGGCGGGTCCGCGTGATTGGCGTGCTGAAGTACTTCCAGCGGACAACCCTTCCTATCCAGGAGGAACAGCCGACGGCGGCAGTCACCAATGACGGCGACTATTCGCGTACTCCCCTGGCGGCAGTGCACGAGTTGAAGAAGCTTTTTGGTGCGGCCGCGCGGTGCCTGCCCAAGGTGACTGCCCCGGTCCAGGTTTTCAAGTCGCGCACGGACGCGGTGGTTCCGCCAACGTCGCTGGCACTGCTCCGAAAGGGCCTGGGCGAAAACCTTGCTGAAGTGGTGGACCTCCACAGCAGCGGACATGTGGCTACGCTGGACGTGGACGCGCCGGAGATCCATGCGAAATCCGGTGCCTTCTTCCACGCCCTCGCCCGCCAGAAGACCTCATTGGAGACGCCATGACCTCCAGCTTGGACCACAGCCCGTTCAGCAGCAGTTCCATCGGCGACGGGCCCCGCGTCGGTGTGGTCCTCTCGCATGGCTTTACCGGCAGTCCGCACGGACTGCGCGCCTGGGCACGGAGCCTGGCCGATGCCGGCTTCGCCGTCCGTATGCCGCTGCTGCCCGGCCACGGCACCAGCTGGCAGGAACTCGCCAGGACGCGGTGGCAGGAATGGCACGGAGCGTTGGACGAGGCCTATCTTGAACTGGATGCGGACTGCGACTATGTCTTTTCGGCCGGGCTGAGCATGGGCGGGGCGCTGGCGCTCCGGATTGCAGCCACCCGGCCCGTGGCCGGCGTGATCGTGGTCAACCCGGGGCTGGTCATCGATGACCCGCGCGCCCCGATCGCCGGGATCCTGAAGCTGGTGATGAAAAGTACGCCGGCCATCGCCAACGACATTCTCAAGGAAGGCATGGACGAGGGCGCCTACCCGCGGACCCCGGTTGCTGCGGCACACGAAGTCAACAAGATGTTCAAGGACACCATCAGGCTCCTCCCCCGGATCACGGCTCCGGTCAAGGCCTTCCGCTCCACGGTTGACCACGTGGTGTCCGACTCAAGCCTCGTGGCGCTCCGCCGCGGGCTGACCCATGCTCCCCTGGACCTGGTCTACCTGGAGAACAGCTACCATGTGGCAACCCTGGACAACGATGCCGACCGGATCTTCCAGGGATCCGTGGAGTTTATCCGCTCGCTTGCTTCCGGCGGGGGTCCCGGGCGTTCACCGGCAAGTGCGCCATCGACGCTGGAGGTCACGTCCCATGAACAGGCCTGACCCGGGCTCCCCTGACCAGGGCGCCAACCAGGACGACGCCGTCTGGCTGGACCTCGTGGCCCGGCTGGAAGCCGATTCCCCCGCTGGAAGCACCGGCAGCGCCACCGATCCGGGCGCTGCCACTGCGCCACGGGATGACTCGCCGTCGGGTGGACGGCCTGCCGCGTTCCGGGACTTCGACCCCTTGGGCCTGGCGGGCGCGGCACCTGCCGAGATGTCGGCGGCCGAACGGCAGGCTGCAGGGGACACAGCAGGCACAGATGCCGGCGCCGGCGCTCCAGCCGGGCCACGCGACTATGACGTGGACGGGGAAGACGGTGCGTTCGTCCCGGAGGAACCACCCAGCCTCGCCGGTACGGATCCGCTGACCATGCTTGCCTGGCTCGCCGCCGTTGGCGGACCGGTGGCGTTGCTGTTCTCAGCGATGTTCTGGCGCTCCGCGCCGCTCCTGGCAGTCGTGGGAATCGTGGCCGTGTTCGTGCTGGGAACCGTGTACCTGATCATGCAGCTTCCGCAGGAAAAGGACGAAGACGACGACGGAGCCCGCGTCTAGCGGCGCGTCCTGCTGCTGACCCGGGACAGATCGGCAGCGCCGATGAGCCCGGCACTCGGCCCCAGGGCCGCCAGCTGGATCCCGGCGGCAGGCCGGAAACCGCGGCCCGTCAGGTTGCGGGCGAAAGCTTTGCGGGCAGGTTCCACCAGCAGGTCCCCTGCCGAGCAGAGGCCGCCGCCGATGACGAAAAGTCCCGGATCCAGGGCGGCAGCAAGGTTGGCGAGTCCCAGCCCGAGCCACTCCCCTACTTCCTCGAGCAATTCACGTGATGCCGGGTCGCCCGCCAAGGCCAGTTCCGTCACTATGGCACCGGTGATCGCCTCGGTCCGCCCGTCCACAGCCGCTATCAGGTCCTGCGCCACCGGAGAGTTGGCCCGCGCCAGGATCCTTGCTTCCCGGCCCAACGCATTCCCTGACGCATACTGCTCCCAGCAGCCACGGTTTCCGCACTCGCAGCGGTGCCCGCCCGGCATGATGATCTGGTGCCCGAATTCCCCTGCCACACCGAAACGGCCGCGCTCCACCCTGCCGTCCATCACCATGGCACCCCCGATGCCGGTACCCAGCGTGATGCACACCATCCGGTCTTCCCCCTGGCCCGCACCGAAGCGCCATTCCGCCCACGCGGCGGCGTCGGCGTCGTTGGCCAAAAGCACCGGCCGGCGGAGGAGCTGCTGCAGGTTGGCCCGGAGCGGTTCATTGCGCCAGGCGAGGTGGGGGCTGAAAAGCACCGTCCCGCCGTCGAGGTCCATCCACCCTGCGGCGCCGATGCCCACGGACCAGATCCGGTGCCCCTTGCCCAATTCCTCGACCAGCTCCACGATGACCTTTTCCACTGCCCGGGGATCGCTGCCGGGAGTGGCACGCCGTGCCTCGCTGAGGATGCGGCCGTCCGCATCAACGACGCCGGCGGCCACCTTCGTACCGCCGATGTCGATGCCGATGGCGAGGCCTTTGCGGCCGAGGCGCAGGTGCTCACGGAAGCCTCCGCCGTCGTGCCGCGTCCTTGCCCTGGAAGTGGCGGGCCGGAGCCTCCAAGGGGCGGGTCTTCTCAGGGGCCCGGCCTGTTCGCCGGTGGGCGGTACGTACATAGTCCCCCATTCTAGGTGGGCATATTCCGCCGAAAGCCTGCGGCAGCCCGCTGATGCCGGGCACATGTCTTCCCGCGTCATTGACTGTAAAGTTACCCGCCAGTAACTTTATATACTGCACCGTCCCGCACCGGCGTACTAGTCTTTAGGCATACCCCCGTGCGGGACGTCGGATATCAAAGGAGCTATAGTGCGCGAATTCAGTGTTCCGCCTCTTGTTGTAGTCCCACCGGAGACCAACATCACCGATCTGGTGCTGCGGCAGGCAGCCAAGGCCAGCAACCCCGCACTCTTTTCGCGGCGCGACGACTCCGGGGCCTGGCGGGACATTTCCGCCACTGACTTCGTGGCCGACGTCCGGGCCCTGGCAAAGGGACTGATGGCCAGCGGCGTGGGTGCCGGCGACCGCGTGGGCATCATGTCCCGCACCCGGTACGAATGGTCCCTGGTGGATTTCGCAATCTGGTTCGCCGGCGCCGTTTCCGTCCCCATCTACGAAACATCCTCGCCCTCCCAGGTGGCCTGGAACCTCGGCGACTCCGGCGCGGTGGCCGCTTTCGGCGAGGCCGCCCACCATGAGGACATCATCCGCCAGGCAGTGACGGCGGAAGGCCTGGCATCCCTCCAGCACGTGTGGCAGCTGGAAGGCGCAGGACTTGACGCCCTCCGCCAAGCCGGCCGGGAGGTCAGCGATGATGATCTTGAAGCCAGGAGGAAAACAGCCACCCTGGGTGATACCGCCACCATCATCTACACGTCGGGCACAACAGGCCGGCCCAAGGGCTGCGAACTGACGCACGGCAACTTCGTTGAGCTTTCGGACAACGCACTGGCGATCATCGGCGAGATCGTCCACGAAAACGCGAAGACCATCATGTTCCTCCCCCTGGCACACGTCTTCGCCCGCTTCATCTCCGTCCTGGCCATGGCTGCCGGCACCACCGTGGCGCACACGCCGGACATCAAGAACCTCCTGGCGGACCTGCAGAGCTACGGGCCCACCTTCATCCTCGCGGTGCCGCGGGTCTTCGAAAAGGTCTACAACTCCGCCATGACCAAGGCGGAGGACGCCGGCAAGGGAGCCATCTTCCATAAGGCAGCGGATACCGCCATCGCCTTCTCCAAGGCACGGCAGGAGGGCCGCGTCGGCCTGGGCCTCAAGCTCCGCCATGCACTGTTCGACAAACTGGTCTACGGCAAGCTGCGGGCCGCGATGGGCGGCCATGTTGCCCATGCAGTGTCCGGCGGCGGCCCGCTGGGTGAGCGGCTGGGCCACTTTTTCCAGGGCATAGGGCTGCAGGTGCTTGAAGGCTACGGCCTGACGGAAACCACGGCACCCATCTCCGTGAACACCCCGTCGCTGATCAAGATCGGATCCGTGGGAAAACCCCTGCCGGGAAATGCGGTGAAGATCGCAGAAGACGGCGAGATACTGGCCAAGGGCGTGTGCGTCATGCGCGGCTACTACAAGCGGCCCGACCTCACCGGGGAAACGTTCGACGACGGGTGGTTCCGTACCGGGGACATCGGCCGGCTCGATGACGACGGCTTCGTGTGGATTACCGGCCGCAAGAAGGAGATCATCGTCACCGCCGGCGGCAAGAACGTCATCCCTGCCCTGCTTGAGGACCAGATCCGGGCCGATGCGCTGGTCTCGCAGGTGCTGGTGGTGGGCGACAACCGGCCGTTCATCGGCGCCCTGGTCACGCTGGACCAGGAAGCCCTGCCCGGCTGGCTGCAGCGCCACAACCTCCCGGCAGACACCTCCCTGGCCGATGCCGCCAAGAACCCGGTGGTCAGGGCGGCAGTCCAGGACCTGATCACCGCCGCGAATGCGTCCGTTTCCCAGGCCGAGGCCATCAAGTCCTTCCGCATCGTGCCGGCCGACTTCACCGAAGCGTCCGGGCACCTGACGCCTTCCATGAAGGTCAAGCGGGCCCAGGTCATGAAGGACTTCGAAACCGTCATCGAGGAGATGTACGCGGCACCGCGTTCCTGACACACAAGGATGAGGCGCCAAAGCCGGCGCCGACTCCGGCCCTAACAGACGAAAGGATCCTCCCCACGGGGAAGATCCTTTCGTCTGTTTAACCGGGTCCCGGCTACTGCTCGACGACCAGCAGCAGGTCCCCGCCCTCCACCTGCTCGATGGTAGAGATGGCGAGCCGGGAAACCTTGCCGGCCACCGGCGTCGTAATGGATGCTTCCATCTTCATCGCCTCGATGGTGGCTACCGTGTCACCGGCCTTGACCTCGTCGCCCTGCTTGACCGTTACAGTGACTGCACCCGCGAACGGCGCGGCCACCTGGCCGGGCTGGCCAGGGTCTGCCTTCTCGGCAGCTTTGACGTTGCTGACCACGGACTTGTCCCGGACCATGACCGGACGGGACTGGCCGTTCAGGGTGCACATCACGGTCCGCATGCCCTTTTCGTCGGGCTCGGAGACTGCTTCCAGCGAAGCAATCAGGCGCACGCCCTTCTCCAGCTGGATCTCGTGCTCAGCGCCGCGCTGCAGGCCGTAAAGGTAGTCACGGGTGTCCAGCACGGAGATGTTGCCGTAGGTCTCCACGCTCTTCAGGTAGTCCTTGGTGGGTCCGTCGAAGAGCAGCCGGTTCAGAGTGTGCTGGCGGGTCTTGGAGTCGGACTTGAGGGCAGCGCTGTCCTCGGCGCTGAGCTCCACGTCCCTGACCTTGACGCTGCGGCCCTGCAGGGCCTTGGTGCGGAAGGGCTCAGGCCAGCCTCCTGGAGGATCGCCGAGCTCGCCGGACAGGAAGCCGATCACGGAATCCGGGATGTCGTAGTTCTGCGGGTTCTCGTTGAAGTCCGCCGGGTCCGCGTTCAGGCCCACGAGGTGCAGGGCGAGGTCACCCACCACCTTGGAGGACGGCGTCACCTTGACCAGGTGGCCAAGGATGCGGTCGGCCGCGGTGTACATGTCCTCGATGGCCTCAAAGCGCTCCCCCAGCCCCAGGGCCATGGCCTGCTGGCGCAGGTTGGAGAGCTGGCCGCCGGGGATCTCGTGCTGGTAAACGCGTCCGGTGGGGCCGGGAAGGCCGGATTCGAACGGTGCGTACACGCGGCGGACCGCTTCCCAGTACGGTTCCAGCGAACTGACCGCCGCCAGGCTAAGCCCCGTGTCCCTCGGAGTGTGCGCCAGGGCTGCCACCAGGGCCGAAGCCGAAGGCTGGCTGGTGGTTCCTGCCAGCGACGCCGATGCGACGTCCACGGCGTCAACACCGGCATCCACGGCAGCCAGCAGCGTGGCCAACTGGCCTCCTGCTGTGTCGTGGGTGTGCAGGTGCACCGGCAGGTCGAAGCGTTCCCGGAGGGCTGAGACGAGTTTCGCGGCCGCTGCGGGACGGAGCAGGCCGGCCATGTCCTTGATTGCCAGGATGTGGGCGCCTGCGTCAACGATCTTCTGGGCCAGCCCCAGGTAGTAGTCAAGCGTGTAGAGCGTCTCTTCCGGGTCCAGCATGTCCCCGGTGTAGCAGAGTGCCACCTCGGCCACCGCGGTGCCGGTGGCCCGGACCGCCCGGATGGCCGGAGCCATCTGGCTGACGTCGTTCAAGGCGTCGAAGATCCGGAAGATGTCGATGCCGGTGGCGGCAGCCTCGTTGACGAAGGCTTCGGTGACCTCTTCAGGGTAGGGCGTGTAGCCCACGGTGTTGCGGCCCCGCAGCAGCATCTGCAAACACACGTTGGGGAGCGCCTTGCGCAGCGCGGCGAGGCGGTCCCAGGGGTCTTCGCCGAGGAACCGGAGCGCCACGTCATAGGTGGCCCCGCCCCAGGCTTCAACGGACAGCAGTTCCGGCAGCAGTGCGGTGACGGCCGGCCCGGCCGCCACCAGGTCGCGGGTGCGGACGCGGGTTGCCAGCAGCGACTGGTGGGCGTCCCTGAACGTGGTGTCCGTGACGGCCACCGCATTCTGTTCGCGAAGCGCCTTGGCAAAACCTTCGGGGCCCAGTTCAAGGAGCCTCTGCCGGGAGCCCGGAACGGGCTGCCTGTCCTTGACGGACGGCAGTTTGCCTGCCGGGTTGGAGTGGACCTTGAGTTCGCCGTTTGGCTTGTTGACCGTGACCTCGGCCAGCCAGGTGAGGAGCTTGGTGCCGCGGTCCGCAGAGACGCGGGCCTTGAGCAGCTGTGGCCGCTCGTCAATGAAGGAGGTGGCAACGTCCCCGGCGATGAAGTCGGGATCGTCAAGCACGGCCTGCAGGAAGGAGATATTGGTGGAGACGCCGCGGATGCGGAATTCCGCCAGGGCCCGGCGTGCACGGGCGACGGCAGACGGGTAGTCCCTGCCGCGGCAGGTGAGCTTTACGAGCATGGAATCGAAATGGGGGCTGATTTCGGCACCCGAGTAAACGGTGCCGCCGTCGAGCCTTACACCCGCCCCGCCGGCGGACCGGTAGCCGGTGATCTTTCCGACGTCCGGACGGAAGCCGTTGGCGGGGTCTTCCGTGGTGATGCGGCTCTGCAGCGCCGCGCCGCGCAGCTTTACGGTGTCCTGGGAGAGGCCGAGGTCGGCGAGTGTTTCTCCGGCGGCGATCCGCATCTGTGCCTGCACCAGGTCGACGTCGGTGACTTCCTCGGTGACCGTGTGTTCCACCTGGATGCGCGGGTTCATCTCGATGAAGACGTGCTGGCCGGCGCGCTCCCCGACCGTGTCCACAAGGAACTCCACCGTGCCGGCGTTGACGTAGTTCAGGGCCTTGGCGAACTTGACGGCATCCCGGTACAGCGCCTGCCGGATGCCCTCGTCGAGGTTGGGGGCCGGTGCGATCTCGATGACCTTCTGGTGGCGCCGCTGGATGGAGCAGTCGCGTTCGAAGAGGTGCATGACATTGCCCTGGGCATCGGCCAGGATCTGGACCTCGATGTGCCGCGGGCGCAGCACGGCCTGCTCCAGGAACATGGTGGGGTCGCCAAAGGCGGCATCGGCCTCGCGCATGGCTGACTGCAGGGCTTCGGGCAGGGCCTCGCGGGTGTCCACCCGGCGCATGCCGCGGCCGCCGCCGCCGGCCACAGCCTTGGCGAAGATGGGGAACCCGATCTCGTCGGCTGCAGCGATCAGTTCGTCCAGGTCCTTGGAGGGCGCGCTGGACTTCAGGACGGGAACGCCGGCGTCGCGGGCTGCCTTCAGCGCCGCCACCTTGTTGCCCGCGAGTTCGAGGACCTCAGCAGGCGGACCAACAAAGGTGATGCCCGCGGCCTTCGCCGCCCGGGCGAGGTCCGGGTTCTCGGAAAGGAACCCGTAGCCCGGGTAGATGGCGTCCGCACCGGACTCCTTTGCTACCCGCACTACTTCTTCTACGTCCAGGTAAGCCCGGACGGGGTGGCCCTCTTCGCCAATCAGGTAGGCCTCGTCCGCTTTCTGGCGGTGGATCGAGTTTCTGTCCTCATGGGGGAAAACGGCAACAGTCTTGGCGCCCAGCTCGTAGCCGGCGCGGAAGGCCCTGATCGCGATTTCGCCGCGGTTGGCCACCAGAACTTTGGAAAACATACTTCTCCTGCATCATTGCGGGTGGATCGGTGAGTGGTCACAGTGTCTAGGACCTACAACGACAAACACAAATCTTTGTGGCCACCATCACTAATTTCCCCGTCATGTCCCGAAGCCTTCTGCCGGCTCGGGCGGAAACCGCCCCAGCAGCACAGTCGGTGCCATGCCGACGCCCCAGAAAGCAGGATTCGCCGGCGCATCAACATATGATGTGTAGGGCGGCAGGACCGTCCGGCTTCGGCACTGCCGGAGCAAACATTACCCCCAACACGGCATCCGGCGTTAGGTTTTGGTCTCTCAAGTGCAAGTAGTCAGCATCAGCAGCCTTAAGGGTGGAGTCGGCAAGACTTCCGTCACCACAGGATTGGCGTCTGCGGCGCTGGCCGCGGGCATCAGCACGCTGGTGGTGGACCTTGATCCCCACGCCGATGCCACCACTGCATTGGGAGTCCAGCCCGGCGACCAGCTGGATATCGGCAGGATGCTCAAGAGTCCCCGCCGGGCAAAGCTGTCCGAAAACGTGGTGCGCAGCAGCTGGACGGCCAAGGCACAGTCCAACGGCTCCGGTCCCGCCGTACTGGACGTCGCCGTCGGCTCTGCCTACACCGGCATCTACGACCGGCCGGACCTGGGCCGCCGGGACCTGCGCAGGCTCTCCTCCGTCCTGGCTACCGGGGACGACTACCAGCTTGTCCTGGTGGACTGCCCGCCGTCCCTGAACGGCCTGACCAGGATGGCTTGGTCCGCCAGCGACAAGGTCGCACTCGTTGCCGAGCCCGGCCTGTTCTCGGTGGCCGGCACAGAGCGGACCATGCGGGCCATCCAGCTTTTCCGCCAGGAGTTCGCCCCCAGCCTCTCCCCGGCAGGCATCGTGGCCAACCGGGTGCGGTCCGGCTCCTCTGAACACGCGTACCGGCTTGCAGAGATGGAGTCCATGTTCGGAGAACTCCTCCTGAGCCCGCGGATTCCGGAACAGGCCAACTGGCAGCAGATCCAGGGCGCCGCGCACCCCGTGCACCACTGGCCCGGTGATTCCGCGAAGTCCGCTGCGGCGCTGTTCGATGAGCTGCTGGCCAACCTGATGGCCGCGGGCAGCGGCCTGCGCAGCCGCGCCAGGTAGGGCAGCCCGCAGGAAACCGAATTAACAGGCAAGGGGCCGCCCTCCGGATGGAGAGCGGCCCCTTGTTCAAAGTTTCAGCTGATCTTCCGCGCTGCCCTGCGCTTGCTCAGTTCGTCATCCGGAAAGGTCTGCTCTGCGGCATGCTCGCTGGGAAGCGAGGCCAGGCTGCCCTCCACCTCTCGCCAGACCCGTCCGACGGCAATCCCGAACACACCTTGCCCGCCTTGGACGAGGTCGATGACCTCATCCGCGGAGGTGCACTCGTAGACACTCGCGCCATCGCTCATCAGCGTGATCTGGGCGAGGTCTTCGACGCCGCGTTCCCGCAGGTGTTCCACGGCGGTACGGATTTGCTGCAGCGATACCCCGGTGTCCAGGAGCCTCTTGACGACTTTGAGGACCAGGATGTCGCGGAAGCCGTAGAGTCGCTGGGAGCCGGAGCCGGCGGCGCCGCGGACCGCGGGCTCCACCAGGCCGGTGCGTGCCCAGTAGTCGAGCTGGCGGTACGTGATGCCGGCCGCCTTGCAGGCAGTGGGTCCGCGGTAGCCCGCGTCCTCATCCAGCACAGGAAGGTCTTCGGTAAACAGGAGGCCCTGGGCACCGCTCGCCGGCACAGCAACACCAGCCGTGGGCTGCTTCAGCCCACCTGCTTCACCTTTGGGACTCACCTGGATCCTCCTTGTCATACGCTCCCGGGGAAGCTGCTGCAGCAGCAGTGCATGAAGACCATGCATGTAATTTTCGCGGGGCGCACTTTCCAGTGTGACTTGCGCGGCTGCCGTAAGCAATGGGAACTCGATACTTCGACGTTAGGCCCGGGGGCTCGCAAGGTCAAAGACCCTGCAGGGTTTATCGGGGCGTGTCGAAAGTTTCACCCTCAACTTTAACCTTAACGTGACCTTAGCCGTCGAAATCCTCAGGTTCAACGTCGTCCAGGAACTCCCGGAACCGGCGCAGTTCGCGCTCTTCATCAACGGTGGGACCGGGCTCGGTGTCCTCGCCCTCGTCGTGTTCCGTGATGCGAACCCCGGCCTCGTCCATTACCGAGTCGGCGCACCAAATCCTGCACTTTGCGCGCAGGGCTATGGCCAGTGCGTCCGAAGCCCGGGAACTGACTGTTGTCCCGTTCTCGAACTGCAACTGGCCGTAGAAGATGTTGTCCTCCACCGCCACGATGTTCACGCTGACCACCGAGTGCCCCAGCGACTCCACGACGTCCACCAAGAGGTCGTGGGTCATGGGGCGCGGCGGGACCACGCCCTGCTGGGCAAGGGCGATGGCACTGGCTTCAGGCGTCCCGATCCATATGGGGACATGCCGTTCCCCGTGCATCTCCCGAAGCAGGACCAGGGGCTGGTTGGAAGGCAGTTCGATCCGAACGCCCACAATCTCGACTTCAATCATCAGATGTCCATGCGTGAGATATGGTCCTGCACCAGGGCACGGTGCAGGGTGAGGCAGAGGTCGCTGATTTCACGGGCGGCCTCAGCTGCCCGCGCCTGGGACGCGGAGTCCTTGCGGGACGCCAACGGCGCCACGACGCGCTCCACCAGGCCAAACTCCCGTTCCGCAGCCGCCTGGAAGGGGCGGAGGTGGCGGGGCTCAAGCCCGTGGCTTTCCAGTTGGACGCAGGCCCGCGCCACCTGGAGGGCGTGCTCATCGAACTGGCCATTGCTGTGGCTGATCAGGCCGAAACTCAGGAGGGACTGCAGCAGCGGCACGCTGGCACCGGATTCCGTGCGGAGCTGCTCTTCCGTAAGCTTGCGCCCCCGGTTCTGCAGTTCGGCCGCCAGCTCATCCGAGACGATGCGCGGGGACACCACGACGCCGGGCGGGAGGTTCTCGGGGCGCTCCCCCCGGTCGATGGCGTCGAGGTAGTCCTTGATGACCTTCAGGGGAAGGTACTGGTCCCGCTGCAGGGCCAGGACGAACCGCAGCCGCTCCACATCGCCGTCCGAGTACTGGCGGTAGCCCGCCGGCGTACGGCGCGGGTTGATCAGCCCTTTTTCCTCAAGGAACCTGATCTTGGACGCAGTCATGCCGGGGAAGTCCCCGCTGAGCTGTGCGAGGACTTCCCCAATGTTGAGGACCTGGGGTCCCCGGCGTTCCGGTTGTGCCATTGCCACAGGCAGTGGTCCCCGGTTCAGCCGCGGCCTGCAGCGTTGGCAGGGCTCAGGTAGAAGGTGAGGCGGAATTTGCCGATCTGGACTTCGCTGCCGGACTTGAGCTCCACGCTGTCCACGCGGTCGTGGTTGACGTAGGTGCCGTTCAGGCTGTTTTTGTCCACCACCTCGAAACTCCGTGCGGTGCGCCGGAACTCAACATGGCGGCGGGAAACGGTGACGTCGTCCAGGAAGATGTCCGCATCCGGGTGGCGTCCTGCCGTGGTGACATCGGAATCAAGCAGGAAGCGGGCGCCGGCGTTGGGGCCGCTGTGCGCAACCAGCAATGCTGACCCAGCCGGCAGCGCCTCAACCGAGCTGCGCTCATCGGACGAGAGTTTGGGGGCAATCGTGGGCTCATCCCTCACCGGGGTGAGATGGATTGAAGTGGTCTCCGACGCCCTGGCCGCACCCGAGCCGTGTTCCCCGTCGGCAGGGTTCTGTGTGTGGCCAGCCATGGACTCCTCCTCTTCCCGTTGCAGCCCTCAGGCCTGCAACCAACATCTGCCCTCCGGACCTGCAACGCAAGCCCGGTCCCGGCCCGCCGATCCGGCCGCTGACGTGCGAAGACGTTCTGCCTTCACGGCGGGGCCGGACCGGAATTACCGGTTAGCTTTAGCCTACCTGTTGTTCGTACTCCGATGCACTGAGCAATGATTCAACGGCGTCGGCTTCGGCGAGCTTGATCTCAATCAGCCACCCGTCACCGTAGGGATCTGTGTTGATAAGCGCGGAATCAGTGTCCAGTGACTCGTTGCGGGCCACGACTTCACCGGTTACGGGTGCATAGATGTCGCTGACGCTCTTGGTGGACTCCACCTCGCCCACAACATCGTTCGCCGTAATCTTGGTGCCAACTTCAGGCATCTGGGCATAGACAACATCCCCGAGCGCGTCCTGGGCAAAGTCGGTGATGCCTACCCGGACCACGCCGTCGGCATTGGGGGCGGTGACCCACTCGTGTTCGGCTGTGTAGGACAGATCTTCGGGAATGTTGCTCATCAGGGGCCTTTCATCGGGTCGAACACCAATGTCAACGGGGCCCGGAACGGGCCGCCGCTGAAAGTATAGGCACAACTGCCCGGGCGTTCGCCGGGGTTTCTGCCAAGATGGGACGCATGAGCGCATGCACAGCCGGGCGTCCACGTCAGGGAAGGCAGGTAGCGGATGCCTGAGCTGCCCGAGGTCGCCGGCCTTGCCGGGTTCCTGGATGAGCACCTGCAGGGAGCGGTCGTGTCTAAAGTGCAGATCGTTTCCTTCGCCGTCCTGAAGACTGCCGATCCCCCGTTCAGCGCCCTCGAGGGCAGGACCGTCACGGGCGTCCGGCGTTTCGGCAAGTTCATCAGTATCGACACCGGCGGCATCTCCTTCGTCTTTCACCTGGCCAGGGCCGGCTGGGTCCGCTTCACGGACTCCCCCACCGAGGCCCAGCTGAAAATGGGCAAGGGGCACATCGCCGCCCGCCTTGCCTTCACCGGCCCCGGGGGTCCCCGCGGCTTTGACCTCACCGAGGCCGGCACCAAGAAGAGCCTGGCGGTCTACGTGGTCCGGGATCCGCAGGAAGTGCCGGGCATCGCCTCGCTGGGACCGGACCCCTTCGCTGAGGCGTTCGACGCCGACATGCTGGCGGAGATCCTTGCCGGCAGTTCCCAGCAGGTCAAGGGCCTCCTGCGGAACCAGGGCGTCATCGCCGGCATTGGAAACGCCTACAGCGACGAGATCCTGCATGCGGCAAGGATTTCCCCCTTTGCCACGGCCAAGTCCCTGGACCGCGGAAGCGTCCAGGTCCTGTACGACGCCATCCACACCATCCTGGGCACGGCGATGGCCGAGGCTCAGGGCAAGCCGCCGAAGGACCTGAAGGACGTCAAACGGAGCCACATGCGCGTCCATGCCCGGACCGGGCAGCCCTGCCCCGTGTGCGGGGACACCGTCCGGGAGGTTTCCTTCGCCGATACCGCCCTGCAGTACTGCCCCACTTGCCAGACCAAGGGCAAGATCCTGGCTGACCGCAGGACCTCGAAGTTCCTCAAGTAGGAAAACATAAGGTCTCGGCACGGGCTTCTTGCGGGAGGCTGATCAGCGCCGGTTAAACACCAGAGGCCGCCTCCGGATTTCTCCGAAGGCGGCCTCTGGTGTTTTGGTCGGGCTGACAGGATTTGAACCTGCGACCCCTTGACCCCCAGTCAAGTGCGCTACCAAGCTGCGCTACAGCCCGCTGGTTCCGCCGTTCTCCGCTGTGCCAAATCCACGAATCGCTTCGAGGATTTCACCAGCAGTCCGGCCGAACCACCTAGAAGAGCTTACACGATTCCGGAGGGTGCCAGTGACACTTTCCGGCTTCCGGCGCTCCGCGTGTTGCGGAGATCACCGGAATCAACGCTTCTTGCCGCGCTTTTCCCGCACGCGCATGCTGACCTCGATAGGGGTGCCCTCGAAGCCGAAGGTTTCCCGGAGGCGGCGGGTGATGAAGCGGCGGTATCCGGGGTCCAGGAATCCGGTGGTGAACAGCACGAACTTCGGCGGCCTGCTGGACGCCTGGGTGCCGAAGAGGATGCGCGGCTGCTTGCCGCCGCGGACGGGGTGCGGATGCGCTGCAACGAGTTCGCCGAGGAAGGCGTTCAGGCGGCCGGTGGCGATGCGCTTGTCCCAGTTCTCCAGTGCCAGGTCCAGGGCAGGAACCAGGCGGTCCTTGTGCCACCCGGTCTTGGCCGAGATGTTCACCCGGGGCGCCCAGTTCACGTGGGCCAGGTCCTGCTCGATCTCACGTTCCAGGTAGCGCCGGCGTTCGTCGTCGAGCAGGTCCCACTTGTTGAACGCCAGCACCAGGGCACGGCCGGACTCAATGGCGAGTTGCAGGATCCGGACGTCCTGCTCGCTGAGGACCTCATCCACGGCGAGGAGCACGACGGCGACCTCCGCCTTTTCGAGTGCGGCCTGGGTCCGCAGGGAGGCGTAGAAGTCCGCCCCCTGCGCCATGTGCTGGCGGCGGCGGATGCCTGCCGTGTCCACGAAGCGCCACGTCCGGCCGCCGAGCTCGATGAACTCGTCCACGGGGTCGCGGGTGGTTCCGGCGGTGTTGTCCACCACTACGCGCTCGGTACCCGCCAGCTTGTTCAGCAGCGAGGACTTGCCCACGTTGGGGCGCCCGATCAGGGCAATGCGCCGCGGGCCGCCGGAACGGTCGGTTCCCTCAATGGTGGAGAACTCCGGGAGCACGTCCATCACGTGGTCCAGCAGGTCCGCAACTCCGCGGCCGTGCAGCGCCGACACCGGGTAGGGCTCGCCAAAGCCCAGGCCCCACAGGGTGGCCGAGTCCGCCTCCTGCGCAAAGTCGTCCACCTTGTTGGCCACCATGATGACCGGCTTCTTGCTGCGGCGGAGCATCTTCATGACGCCTTCATCGGTGGCCGTTGCCCCCACTGCGGAGTCCACCACGAAGAGCACGGCGTCCGCGAGTTCAACGGCCATCTCGGCCTGCTCCGCCACGCGGGCGTGGATGCCGCGGGCATCGTGCTCCCAACCGCCGGTGTCCACCAGGGTGAAGTTGCGGCCGTTCCAGCTGGCGGAGTACATGACGCGGTCGCGGGTGACACCGGGGGTGTCTTCAACCACTGCTTCACGTCGGCCCAGGATACGGTTCACCAGGGTTGACTTGCCCACGTTGGGGCGTCCGATGATGGCCAGGACGGGATCAAGCTTGACCGGGCCGTCGAAGTCCTCGTCGCCGTACTCGCCGCTGAGGAGTGCGGCGTCTTCCTCGTCGAGGTCATAGTCCTCCAGGCCCGCCCGGAGGGACGCGGCGCGGAGCTCTGCCTCGTCGTCGTCAATGGCAGCCAGCCGTTCGGCCACCTGGTCCGTGCCCGTGGGCGTGTATTCGTCTTCGCCGGCGCCGGGGTGGCCGGGAGTTTGAGTCGTATCGCTCATTGCACTGTCCTTAGTGGTCATCTGCCGGCGTCCCGGCTACTGCTGTTAAGTCTTTATGGGCATCTGCCGTGGGCAGGGGCTGCCCGCTGAGTTGGATGGAATCCTGGACGTGCCCAGCCAGCGCAGCGCGGATTTCCAGCGCCGCCCTGTCCATTGAAGCACGCCCGCTTTCCCCGGCCCTGCGGCCAAGGGTGAGGGCATTTCCGAAGCTGACGTGGAAACGCCTGCCCGGCCGGGGCACGGAATCAAGGTGTTCGTCGCCTTTGCGCGTACCCAGGATGGCCACCGGAACCACCGGGGCTCCGGAGTTCAGCGCCAGCCAGGCGACGCCGCCGTTAATGTCCGCAGCCGCCCCGCTCCCCCGGGTACCTTCGGGAAGGATCCCTACGCACCGTCCGGCGTCGAGCACTTCCTTGCAGCGCTGCAGTGCCGCGCGGTCGCCCCGCCGGTCCACCGGCAACTGGCCGGAGGCGTGGAGCACCCGGCCAAGGAATCCCTGGAACATTTCCTGCTTGACCAGGATGTGCATGGGCCGTGGCGAGGCACCGAACATGACCGGCCCGTCCAGGAAGCTGATGTGGTTCGCGGCGAAAATCACCGGGCCTCCGGTAGGCACGTTGTCCTTGCCTGTGACTGTGGTCCGGTACACCAGATGGTCGAGGATCCAGCCCACCGGCCTGCTCCACGTCATGGTCAGCCCGGACGGGACACCCCGCTTGCCGTCAGTCACGGTTGAGGGCCTTCGTGACGATCACCAGGGCCGCTGCGACGGTCTGCTCGAAGTCGAGGTCCGATGAGTCCAGCGTGACAACCCCGGAGGCCGCCTTCGTGAAGTTCACCACCGTGGAATCCTTCGCGTCGCGGTGGGTCACCTGGGCCGCCAGCTGCTCGGCGTCCTGGGTGCCGCCGAGCTGCATCCCCCGCCGGCGCAGCCGTGCTTCCTCGCTGGCTGTCAGCAGCATGCGGACTTCTGCCCCGGGCGCGACGACGGTGGTGATGTCCCTGCCTTCCACCACCATGCGGCGGTGGTGCTTTTCGATCAGTTCCCGCTGGCGGCGGATGAGCTCAGTCCGGGCGCCGAGGGTGGTGGCCACAGCGCTGACGGCGGAAGAGATTGCCGGTTCGCGGATGGCGTCCGTGACGTCCACGCCATCCACGCGGACGTAGTCGTCCTGCGGGCTGGTGCTCAGTTCCAGTACCAGGTCCCGGGCGGCCTGCTCCACGGCTGCGGCGTCACCGAGGTCAATACCCCTGTTAACGCAATCCCAGGTCAGGGCGCGGTACATCGCGCCGGTGTCCAGGTAGGCGAGCCGGAGCCTGCGGGCCACTTCCTTGCTGACGCTGGACTTGCCGGAACCGGAGGGGCCATCAATGGCCACCACGAGCGGCCGTCCGATGCGCAGCGCGGGCATGGTGTCGAGAAGTTCCTGTGTCATTACTGAAGTACCCGCCATCCGCGGTCGTTTAGTGCTTCGATCAGGTGGTCGTGCTTGTTCGGCAACACGGATATTTCCACCATACCCACGTTTTGGCCGGACGAGTGGTCAAGGCGGAGGTCCTCCAGGTTGACGCCGATCTCCCCGATTTCGGTGAGGAGCCGGGCAATTTGACCCGGTTTGTCGTCCACCAGGACGGTCAGCCAGGAGTATGCCTGCGGCGGTCCGCCATGCTTGCCCGGAATGCGTGCCTGGCCTGCATTGCCTTCGCTCATGAGCTGGGCGAGGTCCAGCCGCGCTCCCGGGGCTGCGGGCTGTTCCAGGGTGCCGATCAGCCGGTTAAGGTCATCGCGGACGCCGTACAGGATGTCCACCACCTTCGCCGCGTTGCCGCCAAGGATCTGGACCCAGAGGGCGGGATCGCTGGCAGCAATACGGGTGACGTCGCGGAGGCCGTTGCCGGCCAGGGACAGTGCGTGCAGGGGTGTGCCCTGCAATCGGCTCGCCACCAGAGACGACATCACCTGGGGCAGGTGCGAGACCAGGGCCACGGCTTCGTCATGTTCTTCGGCCGTGAACCGGGAGACGACCGCGCCCAGGTCTGCGGCCAGGGAACGGGCCGTCTGGAGGGCGGCGCCGGAGGTCTCCTCCGAAGGACACACCACCCACGGCATCGAGGTAAACAGCTCCCCCCGCGCAGCTACGGGACCTGACTTTTCCCGCCCGGCCATGGGGTGGGTTCCCACGTAGCGGGACAGGTCAACCCCGCGGCGGCGCAGCTGGGCCAGGATCTCCGCCTTCACGCTGGCGATGTCCACCACAACCGAGTCAGGGTATTCGGACAGGGCTTCTGCCACGACGTCGGCCGTGACGTCCGGCGGTGCGGCAACCACCACGAGCTGCGGAACCCTGCCGCCCAGTTCAGCCAGTGGCCGGCCCGCCCCGATATCCACGGCCACCGCCTGGTTGGTGGGTGAGGGGTCGGACAAGAACACCGGCACGCCGCGCCCGCGCAGCCCCAGCCCGATGCTGGTGCCCAGCAGTCCGGTCCCAAGGACCACGACCGGACCGTCCAGGTGCCCGCGGCCCTGGCTGTGGAAAGCGGACATGCCTCAGAGCCCTACGGATGCCAGCAGGTGGCCGACTTCCTGCTTGCCGAGGTTGCGGATGCTGCCCTGTCGCTGGTCTCCCAAACCGATGGGGCCCACCTTCACGCGGACCAGCCGCAGGACCGGGAAACCGACGGCGTCGAACAGGCGGCGGACAATGCGGTTCTTGCCGGAGTGCAGCACCACCTCGATCAGGACGTGGCCCGGGGTGGAGTCGACAAGCCGGAAGGAGTCCACGGACGCAAAGCCGTCCTCGAGTTCCACACCCTCCTTGAGCTGCGCGCCAATGCCCTGCGGGAAGGGACCGCGGACCTGCACGAGGTAGGTCTTGGGAACCTCGTAGGAAGGGTGCGTCAGGCGGTTGGCGAGTTCGCCGTCGTTCGTCAGCAGGAGCAGGCCCTCGGTGGCGACGTCGAGGCGGCCGACGTGGAACAGGCGTTCGCCCTTGTTCTTGCTGTTCTTGAGGAAATCGCTGATGCAGGGGCGCCCCTCAGGATCCTCCATGGTGGAAACAACGCCCTTGGGCTTGTTGAACACCATGTACACCAAGTCCTCATCCAGCTGGATCCGGAGCCCGTCCACGTGGATGACGGCGGTCTTGGGGTCGACGCGGACGCCGAGTTCGGTGACCACCTGGCCGTCCACTTCCACGCGGCCCTCGGCGATCATCTCTTCGCAGACGCGGCGGGAGGCGACCCCGGCCGAGGCCATGACCTTCTGCAGGCGCACGCCATCGGCATCGTGAAGCTCCGACTGGGGAACATCGCCCCGCGGGCCCTTCTTGCGGGACGGCCTGCGGACCGGCCCCAGGTTCTGGCCGAAACGTTCGCTGCCGAACGCCCGGGAGGCCGCGGCGCCCGGGGCGCCGGTGCGTGGCTTCGGTTTCAGGGCGCCGGGAGTGCCCGGTGCTTTCTTTGCCCCGGGCTTGCGCGCTGCAGGCTTCCGGGAGGACGGCCTGGCCGCCTTCGGATCAACCGCACCGCGGCCCTGCTGCGGGCCGTCCGAAGCCAAATCCGGATCGATGAATCGCTCCTCGCGCGGCTTGGGTGCGCGTTGCGGGCGGTCGCTGCCGAACCCGCCGCCCCGCTTGGGGGCACCGCCGCGGAACCCGCCCGCTGAACTGCCACCCTGGGAGGTGTTGCGCTGTGTCCTGTTTCGTTCCGAACCGTCGCGTCCCGAACTGTTACGTGGTGAACCCTGGCGTCCCGCCTGTGTCATGACCCGTCCTTCAATTGTGTGGCCGGAAAGGTGTCCACAGACAACCTTAACCAGCCGTGCAGAAATAGTCTGCCCTGATAAATTCTCTTTGCCCAGGCAGGGCGAACCCGCCTAGATCCCTTCGGCGTCGTAGTACTCCGCGATGCCGTCCAACCCTGGAAGATGTGGAGACAGCTGCGGCAGCTCGGCCACCGAGCCGATTCCCATCCGCTCCAGGAAATACGATGTAGTCCGGTAGAGGATGGCCCCGGACTCCGGATCCGTTCCCGAATCCTCGATCAACCCGCGTTGGGCGAGTGTCCTGACCACAGAGTCAACATTGACGCCCCGAATTGCGGACACCCTTGCCCTGGAGACAGGCTGCCGGTACGCGATGACCGCCAGCGTTTCCAGGGCCGCCTGGGTAAGCCTGGCCGTTTGCCCTTCCAGCACGTATTTGCCAACAATGTCGGCGAATTCCGCGCGGGAATAGATCCGCCAGCCACCGGCGATGTTCCGCAATTCAAAACCCCGGGGGCTGGAGCCGAAACCAGCGGCGCTGGCTTGTTCCATATCCGGGGCTTTAACAGTATAGCCGGTATACTCGCGCTGAAGTTCGGCCAGCAGCGTGGTGACCGTTTCAACGGTCAGCCCAAGCCCGGCAGCCAGTTCTTCTTCTGTTGCCGGCTGGTCGATGACCATCAGCACGGCCTCAATGGCAGCTTTGGCCCCGCCCGGAAGGTTTTCCAGGTCATCCTCCCCCGGGTCCGTTGGTTCGGTAGCTTCCTTGGTCACAGCTGCTCCTCGAATTCTTCGCTCAGGTTCTCCGCCGACCACTGCCTGCCGCCGGCTGTCCAGTGGACGGCAAGGTCCGCCAGCGGCGAAAGCTGGTCGAAGGAGACTGCCTTGTCCCGGAACAGTTCAAGCAGGGCCAGGAACCTGGCCACCACCACCAAGGTGGACTCCGCGTCGGCAATGATGGCCCGGAAAGTCAGCGGCGATTCCTGCTGGAGCCGCAACCCCACGATCTCCGCCTGCTCCTTGACGCTGACATTGCCGCCGTGCAGGTGGGCCAGCCCCACCTCCGTTGCTTTGGGCGCCTTGGGTTGCAGCGCAGCTTGGGCCATGGCTGCGAACTGTTCAGGAGTGTGCTTCCAGACGAGCTCAGGGAGCAGCGCCGCGAAGTGTTCCTCCAGCGCAACCTGCCGGGGAAAACGCCGGGCTTCCTGGTGCAATGTTTCGCCTAGCAGCCCGGCCACGTGCTTGAAGGCCTTGTATTGGAGCAGCCGGGCGAAGAGCAGGTCCCTGGCTTCGAGCAGGGCCATGTCCTCGTCGTCTTCCACCTCCCCGGCAGGAAGAAGCCTGGCAGCTTTGATGTCCAGCAGTGTCGCGGCGATCACCAGGAATTCACTGGCTTCGTCAAGGGCCCAGTCCTCGCCCAGTTCCTGCAGCTTCCGGATGTACTTGATGAATTCGTCGGTCACCGTGGCGATGGCCACCTCGGTGATGTCCAACTGGTGCTTGGCAATCAGCCCCAGCAGGAGGTCGAACGGACCCGTGAAGTTGGCCAGCCGCACCTCAAAGCCGGGCTTGGTTTCGGCCACGGCGTGGCTAGGGTGCGCCGCCGCGCGAGATCAGCTCTTTGGCCAGCCGGCGGTAGGCGTCGGCGCCCACGTGGTTGCCGGCGTAACTCGTGATCGGCTCGGCGGCCACGGTGGCGTCCGCGAACTTGATGGAGCGCTTGATGACGGTCTCGAAGACCTTGTCGCCGAAGGCCTCCACCAGCCGGGTGATGACCTCCCGGCTGTGCAACGTCCGTGCGTCGTACATGGTGGCGAGGACGCCGTCCACCTGCAGGCGCGGGTTAAGGCGGTCCTGCACCTTGTCGATGGTTTCCACCAGCAGCGCCACGGCGCGGAGGGCGAAGAACTCGCAGATCAGCGGAATGATGACGCCGTGCGCCGCGGTGAGCGCATTGACGGTCAGGAGCCCGAGGGAAGGCTGGCAGTCTATGAGGACGACGTCGTAGTCGTCCTCGACTTTCTTGAGGGCCCGGTCCAGGACCTGCTCTCGCGCAACTTCATTGACGAGCTGGACTTCGGCGGCGGAGAGGTCAATGTTCGCCGGCAGCAGGTCGACGTTCTCGACGCCGGTCTGGTGGATGGCGTCGCGGATGTCCACTTTGCGGTCCATCAGCACGTTGTAGACAGTAAGGTCCAGCTCGTGGGGATTCACGCCGAGGCCCGCCGAAAGCGCACCCTGCGGATCGAAGTCGACCAGGAGGACGCGGCGGCCGTATTCCGCCAGCGCCGCGGCGAGGTTGATCGTGGAGGTGGTCTTGCCGACGCCGCCCTTCTGGTTCACCATGGCGATGACCCGGGCCGGACCGTGGGAGGACAGCGGCGCGGGTTCCGGAAACTCGCGGTATGGGCGCCCGGTGGGCCCCATCACCGCATTGTCCAGGTCAAATTCCGTGCCCTCCAGAGTTGCTGAACCCTGTTCGCTGCTCACGTATCTATCCACACTTTCGATGACGGTGATTTCCTGCCGCTGACTGCCAGCGCCGTTCCTTCTTCTTCCCAAGGTTACAGCGACCGACACGGCATTCGAGGGAACTTGACTTTCGGCCCATGTTGAGCCTTGACCCTCTAGCTGAGGTCGAAGGTTGGTTTGGTTCAGGACACGCGGCAGCCCCCGCTGCCATGGCTGCGGAGGCTGCTGCGCCGATCCGGACTGGTATCTGGTTCGTGCTAGACGGTGGCGGGAACGCGCGCCCCGGTTTCCTCGACGACCGGGGCGGCATGCCCGGCAATCATGGTCTGCTCGTCGAAGGGCAGTTCACCCGAGAGCACCTGGTTGACCTGTACGCCGTCGATCTCCTTGACCCACGTGCCAATCAGGACGGTGGCTACGGCATTCCCGGTGAAGTTGGTCAGGGCGCGGGCCTCGGACATGAACCGGTCGATGCCCACGATCATGCCTACGCCGCCCAGCAGCTCGGGCTTGTGGGCCTGGAGGCCGGCAGCCAGCGTGGCGAGGCCGGCACCGGTGACACCGGCTGCACCCTTGGAGGCAATGATCATGAAGATCAGCAGGGAGATCTGGGCGCCCAGGTCCAGCGGCGTGCCCATGGCGTTGGCAACGAACAGGGAGGCCATGGTCAGGTAGATGGCCGTGCCGTCAAGGTTGAAGGAGTAGCCGGTGGGCACCGTGACGCCAACAACGGGCTTGGAGACACCGAGGTGTTCCATCTTGGCGATCAGGCGGGGCAGGGCGGCTTCGGAGGAAGACGTGGAGAAGATGAGCAGGTATTCGCGGCCCAGGTACTTCATCAGCTTGAAGATGTTGACGCCGGTGACAACCTTGAGCAGGCCGCCCAGGATGATCACGATGAACAGTGCGCAGGTGATGTAGAAGGCAGCCATCAGGGTGAACATGCTGACGATGGCCTGGAAGCCGGTAGCTCCCACGACGGCGGCGATGGCACCGAAGGCACCCACGGGGGCGAGCCACATGATCATGATCAGGATGCGGAACACGAGGACCTGACCGTGGCTGATGGCCTTGAGGATGGGAGCCCCCTGCGGGCCCATCTTCTGGAGGGCGAACCCTACGAGGATGGCAGCAAAGAGGGTGGGCAGGACGGGAATATCTCCCGGAATGATGCCAAGGAGGAAGGCAACGGTGCTGTCTACTTCCGCCTTCTTGTTGGGGTCGTAGGGAGCGAGTTTCAGGCCCTCACCCGGGTGGATCAGGTTGCCCACCACCAGGCCGATGGCGAGCGCGAACGTGGACATCAGGACGAAGTAGCCCAGCGCCATGCCGCCTACCTTGCCTACCGTGGCAGCCTTCGCGATCGAGCCGATGCCCAGGACGATGGTGCAGAAGATGACCGGGGCGATCATCATCTTGATGAGTTTGATGAACCCGTCGCCGAGCGGCTTGAGGGACTTGCCGACCTCCGGAAACATCAGGCCCACCACGGCGCCGAGGATCACGGCGGCGATGACGGCGATGTAGAGGTAGTGCGATTTGTCGATGCCCTTGCGCCGCGTCTTCACGGTGTCAAGCGACTCTCCTCGTTGAGAAGCCATGATGTGTCTCCTTATATGGATAATCTGATAGACGCTGCGGCACAGTATCTGGGCTCAACACGTCCTCCGGTGTGATATCCATCATTGGGTACGCCGTGACCCAGCTCACCGTTGCGTTCATATTGGTCGTGGAAGGCGCGTGGAGGTACGGATGATCCACCCCTGGAGTATCGCCCGCCGGCTCTTCGTGGCGAACCTGCTGATTGTGGTGGTGTTCATCGCCATCGTTGGTTCAGCCACCTACGTTGATGCCCGTGACCGCGCCTATGACGAGGCCGGCACGCGCATGGCGGGGATCGCCGCTTCGATCGCAGCCAGTCCGCTGGTGCTGGAGGCGGCCGCCGGCCCGGACCCCTCCGCCGTCCTGCAGCCCTATGCCAGCGACGTAATGTCCGCAGCCGACGTCGACTTCGTGACCATCATGGCTCCGGACCGGACGCGCTGGACGCACCCGCGGGAGGAGGAAATCGGCCGGCCTTACATCGGCTCAATCGACGCCGCCTTGCGGGGTGAGCAATACACGGAAGTGACGGCGGGGACGCTGGGCCCGTCAGTGCGGACGATCGTCCCGGTCAAGGATGAGGCGGGCGGCGTGAAGGCGCTGGTGGCGGCGGGTGTCACGGTACGGACGGTGGATGTTGCGTTCGCGGGACGCCTGCCTGCCCTGCTGGCGATTGGCCTTGCCCTGCTGCTGGGAGGCTCGCTGGCCTCCTGGCTGCTGGGCCGGTATCTTCGCCGGGTCACCCGCGGCTGGGGGCCGGAGCAGCTCTCGCAGTTGTTCGCATACTACGAGTCCGTCCTGCACTCGGTCCGGGAAGGGCTGATCCTCATCGATGCCAAGGGCCGCGTGGTGATGTACAACGACCACGCGGCCGAGTTGCTGGGCCTTGAGGGATCCGGCAGCGAGGACCCCACCCGGCCCCCGTCACTGGCGGAACTGCCGCTCGAGGAGGAGCTCCGGGAACTGTTCGAGTCGGGGCGGACTGCCAAGGACGAAATTGTCCTTACCGGTTCGCGGGTCCTGGTGGTTAACCAGGGACCGGCCAAGGCGCCCGGGGCTCCGGGGAACCGCGGCAGGTCAGCCGTCTACGGCACGGTGGCCACGCTGCGGGACCGGACCGAGATTGAGGCGCTGGGCAACGAACTGGAAACCATGCGCACCCTTTCCGGAGCGCTCCGCGCACAGACCCATGAGCACGCCAACAGGCTCCATACCATGGTCTCGCTCCTGGAGCTGGGCCGGACCCAGGAAGCCTTGGACTTTGCCACCCGGGACCTGGAACTGAGCCAGCAGCTGACCGATGACATGGTCGGCTCGGTGGATGAGCCCGTACTGGGTGCCCTGGTCATGGGCAAGGTGGCTGAAGCCCACGAACGCGGCGTCCAGCTCGACGTTGCCGCGCTGGGTTCCGGTACTGTGGCGGGAGTCGCGGTGCAGGACCTGGTCACCATCCTGGGCAACCTGCTGGACAACGCGATTGATGCGGCATCAGACGCTCCTCCGCCGCGGCGGGTGCAGCTGACCGTGGAGTCGGACGAGGAGGGGCTGGACATTGCCGTCCACGACTCCGGTGCGGCGCTGGACGCCCAGGCCGCGGACAACATCTTCCGGCACGGCTTCAGCACCAAGCCTTCCGGACCCGGCGGACGGGGCATCGGGCTGGCGCTGGTCCGGCAGGCAGTACACCGTCTGGGCGGTACGCTGACCATCAACGGACGGCGCGGAGCGAAGTTCGAAGTATTTCTTCCCGCAGCGGTGTCCCCGCAGAAGGAGCACACACCGTGAGCAACATCCGGGTCCTCATCGTTGAGGACGAGGCCATCGCATCAGCCGCACACGCGGCCTACATCGGGCGGTTGCCGGGCTTTGAACTGGCCGGAAGCGCTCCTGACGGCCAGTCTGCCCTCCGCCTGCTCGGCGAATTCTCCGCCGCAGGCAACCCGGTGGAGCTGGTCCTCCTGGACATGAACCTCCCGGACCTCCACGGGCTGGACATTGCGCGGCGCATGCGGGCGGCCGGCATCCTGGCGGACATCATCGCCATCACGGCCGTGCGGGAACTGGCGATCGTCCGGAGCGCGGTGGCCATTGGCGTGGTCCAGTACCTGATCAAGCCGTTCACGTTTGCCACTTTCGCTGACAAGCTGGAGAGTTACCGGCAGTTCCGGCAGCAGCTCGCAGGCCATGACGCAGGATCCGGGAAGACCGGCGCGTCCCAAAGCGAAGTGGACCAGGCGTTCGCCAGTTTGCGGGCGCCGTCCGAACTCCCCCTGCCCAAGGGCCTCTCGGTTTCCACGCTGGACTCGGTGCGGGACTTCGTCAAACAGCAGCGCGATGCCGTCTCGGCCACGGAGGTCATGGACGCCCTCGGCATGTCCCGCGTCACCGCGCGGCGCTACCTGGAGTACCTGGCCGATGCAGGTACGGTCTCCAGGACTGCCCGGTACGGCACCCCGGGCAGGCCGGAGAACGAGTACCGCTGGAACGCGCGCTGAACTGGACCCGGGCCTCACCCCGGCGTGGGGCGGAGGGTCCCGATGAGCTGGTCTATCACCCCGGCGTCCTCGATGGTGGACGGCACCGTGTACTCCTCGCCGTCGGCTATCTGGCGCATGGTCTTGCGGAGGATCTTTCCTGACCGGGTCTTGGGCAGGGCCTCCACCACGGTGACGTGCTTGAAGTCCGCGACGGCCCCGATGTCCCGGCGCACCAGCGCCACCAGGTCCTTTTCCAAGACGTCCTGCGAGACCTCCACCCCGGACTTCAGCACAACGTAGCCGCTGGGGCGCTGGCCCTTCAGCGGATCCGCGAGGCCGATCACCGCGCACTCGGCCACGGCCGGGTGCTGGCCAATGACCTGTTCCATGGCACCGGTGGAGAGCCTGTGTCCCGCCACGTTAATGATGTCGTCGGTGCGCCCCATGACGAACACGTAGCCGTCTTCGTCCCGGTAGCCCGAGTCACCGGTGGCATAACAGCCGTCGAAAGCCCGCAGGTAGGAGGAGACATAGCGTTCGTCGTCGCCCCAAAGCGTTGCCAGCGTCCCGGGCGGCAGCGGCAGGCCCAGCACGATGTTGCCTTCGCTTCCGGGCCCCACCTCCTCCCCGAAGCCGTCCACGATGCGAAGTTTGAACCCCGGCATGGGAACACTGGGCGAACCCGGTTTGATCGGCAGCTCTTCCAGCCCGCGGGGATTGGCACAGATGGCCCAGCCCGTCTCCGTTTGCCACCAGTGGTCCACCACGGGGACACGCACCGTCCGCGAGGCCCAGTGGAACGTGTCCGTGTCCAGCCGTTCCCCTGCCGTGAAGAGGGTGCGCAGGCTGGAAATGTCGTAGGCGCCCAGCAGGGCTGCATCCGGGTCCGCCTTCCGGATGGCCCGCAGTGCCGTGGGCGCCGTGAACAGGACGTTGACGCCGTGGTCCCGGACCACCCGCCAAAAGGCGCCGGCATCCGGGGTTCCGACCGGTTTCCCCTCATAGAGGACTGTTGTGGCGCCGGCCAGCAGCGGGCCGTAGACGATATAGGAGTGCCCCACCACCCAGCCGACATCCGAGGCGGTCCACATAACGTCTCCCGGACCGATGCCGTAGATGTTCTCGAGCGTCCAACTGAGGGCGACCGCGTGTCCGCCGTTGTCCCGGACCACGCCCTTGGGCGTCCCGGTGGTACCGGAGGTGTACAGGATGTACAGCGGATCCGTAGCAGCGACGTCCACCGGCCCGGCCGGTTGGGCGGCGGCCATTTCGGAATCCCAGTCCAGCCAGCCGTGCTCCGCTGCCGTGGCGGTGAAACCCTCCCGTGCCGTGACGATAACGGGGAGATCCGGCACGCCGGCCAGGGTGAGGGCATCCGCGACGGCGGGGAGGTATTCAATGCGGCGTGACGGCTCGATTCCGCCCGAGGCAGTGACCACCACGGCAGGGGCGGCATCCCGAATGCGGGATGCAAGCTCCTTTGGGGCGAATCCGCCAAACACCACTGAATGCACTGCCCCGAGCCGGGCCGTGGCAAGCATGGCGATGGCGGCCTCGGGGATCATTGGCATGTAGATCACCACGCGGTCGCCCTTGCCCACGCCGCTGTTGCGAAGGACCCCGGCAAAGCGCGCCACAAGGCCGGTGAGTTCCGCATAGCTGAACCGGCGCTGGCTGCCGAGCATGGCCGAATCGAAGATCAGGGCATCCTGGTCCCCCCGGCCGGCCTCCACATGGCGGTCCAGGGCGTTGTAGGAGGTATTCAGGACGCCGTCGGGAAACCAGCCGTACAGCGGAGCCCTAATGGAGTCCAGGGCGCGCCGGGGCTGCGTTGACCAGGATATCCTTGCGGCCGCGCTGAGCCAGAACTCCCCTGGCTCCCTGAGGCTGTGGTCGTAAGTGTCCCGATAGCTGTTGGTGACCATAAAAGCGCACATCCCGTCCACGACATTGTGATGACGCCATGCTAGCCGGGCCGTTGAACGGAGACAATAGCAATGTATACACGCAGCGAGAGTTTTTGCAGTTGTTGCCGCCTCGGGCTGGTTTTTGCCCACGCTTTGTATACACTGAAGAGGTCAAACCACCGAAGGAGGCAAGGATGCGCGCCAGCGACAGGGCCTATGAAGCGCTGCGCGATGACATCACCGAATGGCGCCTCCTGCCGGGCACGGTACTGGCGGAGGTGGAGCAGTCGGAACGCCTGGGTGTCTCGCGCACTCCCTTGCGGGAGGCGCTGAGCCGGCTCACGGCGGAAGGGCTGACGACGACGGCGGGCAGCCGCGGCGTCGTCGTCACCGACGTCTCACTGGACGACATCGACGAACTCTTCGAGCTGCGCGAAACCCTGGAGTGCAAAGCCGCGGCGCTCGCCGCCGAACGCGGCGACTCTGCCGTGTTCCTGCAGTTGCAGAAGGAATTCCTTGAGGCACCCGCCCTCATCGATGGCAGCGATCCGGGCCGGCACGCGTATTACGACCTCTCGGGGCGCCTCGACGCGGCCATCGATGCTGCTGCTTCCAACTCCTACCTGGCCCAGGCCATGCGCGGCCTGCGCGTGCACCTTGTCCGGGTCCGCAGGCTCGCCGCCGACGATGCGCCACGGCTCACTTCCGCTGCCGCCGAGCACGCAGCAATCGCCGAGGCCATAGCCGCTGGCAATCCCCGGCTGGCCGAGGCAGCCACCACCCTCCACCTGCACAGAAGCCTTTCACACGTCAAAAACACGCACAGGCCCCACGACAAGGAGCATCATGGTTAAGGAACACCACGTCCGCGTATACAAGAGCGAGGAAAACCTGCCCCGCGAGGAGCAGCTCGCCTACAAGATCGCCAAGGTAGCCACCGATCCGGTGGCAGTCACCGACGAGGTGACAGACATGGTGATCAACCGGGTGATCGACAACGCCTCGGTGGCCATCGCGTCCTTGAACCGTGCTCCGATCGTGGCGGCCCGGGCCCAGGCGCTGGCGCATGGCCCCAGCACCGGCGGGAAGGGCGCGAAGGTCTTCGGTATCGGCGAGCGCGTCTCTCCCGAGTGGGCGGCGTGGGCCAACGGGGTGGCGGTGCGCGAACTGGATTACCACGACACCTTCCTGGCTGCCGACTACTCACACCCCGGAGATAACATTCCCCCGATCCTTGCCGTTGCCCAGCACACCGGGGCCAGCGGACACGACCTCGTGAGGGGCATCGCCACCGGGTACGAGATCCAGGTGAACCTGGTCAAGGCCATCTGCCTGCACAAGCACAAGATCGACCACGTGGCGCACTTGGGCCCGTCGGCTGCGGCGGGCATCGGTACCCTGCTGCGGCTCGACGTCGAAACCATCTTCCAGTCCGTGGGCCAGGCCCTGCACACCACCACGGCCACGCGGCAGTCGCGGAAGGGCGAGATCTCCACCTGGAAGGCGCACGCACCGGCGTTCGCCGGCAAGATGGCAGTGGAGGCCGCGGACCGTGCCATGCGCGGTCAGACCTCGCCGGTACCCATCTACGAGGGCGAGGACGGGGTGATCGCCTGGATGCTTGACGGCCCGGACGCTTCCTACCTGGTCCCGCTGCCGGAAGCCGGGGAGGCCAAGCGCGCCATCCTGGACACGTACACCAAGGAACATTCCGCCGAGTACCAGGCCCAGGCCTGGATCGACCTCGCGCGGAAGCTGAACCGTGAGCACCCCGAGGCCACCGACCCCGCGAACGTGAAGTCCGTGCTGATCAAGACGAGCCACCACACGCACTATGTGATCGGCTCCGGCGCGAACGATCCGCAGAAATACTCCCCCACCGCCTCGAGGGAAACACTGGACCACTCCATCCCGTACATCTTCACAGTGGCGCTGCAGGATGGCGCGTGGCACCACGTGGACTCCTATGCCCCCGAACGCGCCGCACGCCCGGACACGGTGGACCTGTGGCAGAAAGTGTGCACCGAGGAAGATCCCGAGTGGACGCGGCGCTACCATTCCCTGGACATTGCCGAAAAGGCCTTCGGCGGTTCCGTGGAGATCACCCTCGCGGACGGCACAGTCATCACGGACGAGATCGCGGTGGCCGATGCCCACCCGCTCGGTGCCCGGCCCTTCGGCCGGGAGCAGTACGTCAACAAGTTCCGCACCCTCGCCGCCGGGCTAGTGGAGGAACCGGAAATCGAAAGGTTCCTGGCCGCCGTCGAACGCCTCCCGGAACTCGCCGCCGGCGAACTGGACCAACTGAACATCACTGCCGCGCCGGGGGTTATCGACCTGGGCGCCGCACCCAAGGGCCTTTTCTGATGCTGTACTCCAAGACCACTCCGGAGCAGAAGCGGGTCCGGTTCCGGGAACTCCTGGCCTCCGGGACCATCCAGCAGTTCCCGGGCGCCTTCAACCCGCTTTCGGCACGGCTGATCGAGGAAAAGGGCTTCGCCGGGGTCTACATCTCCGGCGCCGTGCTGGCCAACGATCTCGGCCTGCCGGACATCGGCCTGACCACCCTCACCGAAGTCGCCACCCGCGCCGGACAGATCGCCCGCATGACGGACCTGCCCGCGATCGTGGATGCGGACACCGGCTTCGGTGAACCCATGAACGTGGCCCGCACCGTCCAGGAAATCGAGAATGCCGGCCTGGCCGGGCTGCACATCGAGGACCAGTTCAACCCCAAGCGCTGCGGCCACCTGGACGGCAAGAACGTGGTGGACCTGGAGACTGCCACGAAACGCATCCGGGCAGCCGCGGATGCGCGACGGGACCCGAACTTCCTGATCATGGCCCGTACCGACATCCGCGCCACGGATGGGCTCGCAGCGGCCCAGGACCGCGCCCGGGCTCTCGTGGATGCCGGTGCGGACGCCATTTTCCCCGAAGCGATGGCCACCCTGGACGAGTTCCAGGCCATCCGCGACGCCGTGGACGTGCCAATCCTGGCAAACATGACGGAGTTCGGAAAGAGCGAACTCTTCACCGTGGACCAGCTCGCCGGGGTGGGCGTGAACATGGTGATCTATCCGGTGACCCTGCTCCGTAGTGCCATGGGCGCTGCTGAGCGTACGCTGGACTCGATCAAGGCTGAGGGAACACAGGAGGCACAGGTGGGCAGCATGCTGACCCGTGCGCGGCTGTACGACCTCGTTGACTACGAGGCCTACAACCGCTTCGACACCGGGGTCTTCAATTTCCAGGTCCCCGGGAAGCACTAAAAACCACCACCGCCGGCCGCTGCCGGCATCCGAAAGGCGACAGGAACAAGGGAGTTTCAGCATGGCTGAACAGGACATCAAAAAAGGTCTCGCCGGCGTCGTAGTGGATTACACATCCGTCTCGAAGGTCAACCCGGACACCAACTCACTGCTGTACCGCGGCTACCCGGTCCAGGAGCTCGCCTCCCGGTGCAGCTTCGAGGAAGTTGCGTACCTCCTCTGGAACGGGGAACTGCCCAGCCAAGACCAGCTAGCTGAATTCACCGCGCGGGAGCGGGCCGGGCGCGCCCTGGACCCAGTGGTCAAGCAGGTAGTCGATACCCTGCCCACCAGCTCGCATCCCATGGATGTCTGCCGGACAGCCGCGTCGGTGATGGGGGCGAGGCATCCGCTAGCGGAAGACTCGTCGCGGGAGGCCAACATGGCCAAAGCGGTGGACCTCTTCGCCGCCATGCCGGCCGTGGTGGCGTACGACCAGCGCCGCAGGCACGCCGCGGGCCAGCGCATCGACCCAGTGGAGCCCCGCGACGACCTTGGCTACTCGGCCAACTTCCTCTGGATGGCGTTTGGCGAGGAGCAGGTACCGGAGGTGGTGGAGGCCTTCAACGTTTCCATGATCCTGTACGCCGAGCACAGCTTCAACGCCTCGACGTTCACGGCTCGGGTCATCACGTCCACCCTCTCGGACCTGCACTCGGCGGTCACCGGAGCCATCGGTGCGCTGAAGGGACCACTGCACGGCGGAGCCAACGAGGCCGTCATGCACACCTTCGACGAGATCGGGATCCGGCCCGAGGAGTCCCTTGAGGAGGCAGCAGCCCGGGCCAAGGCGTGGATGGAGAATGCGCTGGCCCAGAAGAAGAAAGTGATGGGCTTCGGCCACCGCGTGTACAAGCACGGCGACTCCAGGGTGCCCACCATGAAGGCTGCGCTGGACAAGATGATCGCCCACTACGGGCGGCCCGAGATCCTGGGCCTTTACCAGGGGCTTGAAACCGCCATGGACGAAGCCAAGGCCATCAAGCCCAACCTCGACTACCCGGCAGGGCCCACCTACCACCTGATGGGCTTCGACACCGCAACGTTCACTCCCCTGTTCGTTGCCAGCCGCATCACGGGCTGGACGGCGCACATCATGGAGCAGCTGGACTCCAACTCGCTGATCCGGCCGCTGAGCGAGTACAACGGCCCCGAGGAGCGGCACCTGCCGTAGGCGCTGCTGCTGCGGAAACAACGACGACGGCGGGAGGGCGCTGCGGTGCCCGGCCCGCCGTCGGCGTCTAGCGGCTTAAGGCAGCAGGCTTTCCGAGGAGGCGACGGCCTCGTTGTCGTTGTCCATGGTCACCACGATGTTGACCCTGCCGCCCTCCAGCACCACCGGCAGCCAGTGGTCCGCATCCTGCCACATCCGGTCAACGGGCAGCGCGGCGGTATCGAACCAGGCGGGAGCGATCTCGATGCTTTCGATGGGTTCGCCTTCCCAGCAAACGGCGGTGAACAGGCGGGTGTCCATGTCCCACTCCGGCTTGGCAGGGAACACGAACCGTACGACGCCCGCATCCCTAAGGTCCTCAAGCCGGAGCCCGACGTCGGTTTCCTCCCGCACCTCGCGGATCACCGCTTCCGCGGCGGTCTCCCCCGCTTCGACGTGCCCGCCGATGCCGACAATCTTTCCGCGACCAAAGCCGGTTTTCTTTAGTCCCAGCAGCACTTGGGGGACGCCGTCCACTTCGCGGAGCAGGAAACACAGGGCCACTGCAGCGGCAGCCACGCTCAGCCCAGTGCCCGGGGATGCGCGGCAGCATAAATCTCCCGCAGGGTATCGGCAGTGACAAGGGTATACACCTGGGTTGTGGTCACCGAGGCATGACCCAGGAGTTCCTGGACCACGCGGACGTCGGCGCCGCCTTCGAGCAGGTGGGTGGCGAAGGAGTGCCTGAGGGTGTGCGGGGAAACGTCCTTGGTGATGTTCGCCTTTTCGGCTGCTGCCTTGAGGATGGTCCAGGCACTCTGGCGGCTGATGCGGCCGCCGCGGGCATTCAGGAACAGTGCGGGTGTTCCTTTTCCCTTCGCCGCCAGCAGGGGACGTCCGCGCACCAGGTAGGCGTCCAACGCCCTGGCGCCGTACGAGCCGAGGGGTACCAGCCGTTCCTTGGACCCCTTGCCGAAGAGCCGAACGATGGCCGGGCCCGATCCGGCCTCCGCCAAGGAAATGTCGTCAACGGCCAGGCCCACGGCCTCACTGATCCGCGCCCCGGTGGAATATAGGAACTCAAGGAGGGCACGGTCGCGCAGCCCTGTTGCCGTGTCCGTTCCCGCCGCCTCGAGGATCCTGGTCACCTCGTCCACGCTGATGGCCTTCGGCAGCCGTTTCCCGGGCATTGGCGGGTGGACCTCACTGGCGGGGTCGGAGGGGGTATGCCCCTCCAGGGCCCAGAACTTGTGGAGGCCGCGTACGGCAACCACGGTCCTGGCCGCGGACCGCACTCCCAGGGCCGTGCCGCCGTCGGAACCGTCAGACAGGGCCTGGACGAATCCGGTCACGTGGCGCCGGGTGACCTCCTCCGGGCGCCGGCAGCCTGCGGCGGAAAGGTAGCGGGAGTAGCGGGCAAGGTCCCGCCGGTAGGCAGCCAGGGTGTTGGCCGCGAGCCCGCGCTCCACACCCATGTGCTGGAGGTAGTCGGTGATGCCGCGGTCAACGGCGGTTGGCGGTGCAGGCGGTGGTGCGGAATCCTGGACCGGCGTTGCCGGGGCCGGACCTGCCGGGGCCAGCGAGGCGGAGGAAATGGGGACCATCAGCGCTGGCTGGGGTGGGCAGGCCACGGGGCATCCGCTGGACGGAGGCCTTCATACCCGCCGGCGCGGGCCGCGGCCGCCGCCAGGATTCCGACGACCGCGGACGGGTTGTGGAGCCTGCCGGCCAGCACCGACGCCACGGCGTCGTCCAGGCCGATCCAGTGGAACTCGATCTCCGCTTCCTCATCGGTCCGCTCGTGGCGTTCGTGGTGGGGTATGTCAGTGAGGTCCCGGGCAAGGTAGATCCTGATGGCCTCGCTGGAGGACCCCGGGGAGTTGAAGAAGTCGGCCAGGACGTTCCACGTTCCCGCGGCGAGGTCCGCTTCCTCGGCCAGTTCGCGGGCGGCTCCGACGACGAAGTCCTCCCCTTCGATGTCCAGCAGGCCGGCCGGGATTTCCCAGAGGTCCATGCCCACCGGGTGGCGGTATTGCCTGAGGAGGAGGATTTCGCCGTCGGCGTTCATGGGCAGGACGGCCACTGCCCCGGGGTGGTCAATGTAGTCGCGGGTCAGGGCATCGCCGGTCTCCTGCAGCTGGAAGCTGTCGCTGACCACGTCCCAGATCCGGCCCTCGTACACCTTCTCGGTAGACAAAAGACGGCGCGGGCTCGGTGCATCCGAAACCTGCTGTGCAGCAGGGGTGTTTTCAGGTGTGCCGGGCATCGCGCCGTCCTTTTTCAGTTGGAACTACTTAGCGGCTACCGTACCGGAGTGCAGGGCGCCGGCATCCGCGGTGGCGGCCGTGTCGGAGCCCTCCTGGTGCTTCAGGGCTGCCTTGACCAGGCCGGCGAACAGCGGGTGCGGCCGCGTGGGACGCGAGCTCAGCTCAGGATGCGCCTGGGTGGCCACGTAGTACGGGTGGACGTCCACGGGCAGTTCAACGAACTCCACGAGCTTGCCGTCCGGGGACGTGCCGGAGAAGACCAGGCCTTCAGCTGCAATCTGGTCGCGGTACTTGTTGTTGACCTCGTAGCGGTGGCGGTGGCGTTCGCTGACGGTGGTCTTGCCGTAGGTTTCCGCGATGACGGATCCGGCGTCGAGCTTTGCTTCGTAGAGGCCCAGGCGCATGGTGCCGCCGAGGTCGCCGCGGCCTTCCACGAACTCCAGCTGCTCTTCCATGGTGGCAATGACCGGGTACTTGGAGTCCGGCTCGAACTCGCTGGACGAAGCGCCCTCCAGCCCCACCACGTTGCGGGCGTATTCGATGACCATGCACTGCAGGCCCAGGCAGAGTCCCAGGACCGGCAGTTTGGTTTCGCGGGCGAACTTCAGGGCGCCGAGTTTGCCTTCAAGCCCGCGGATGCCGAAGCCGCCGGGAACACAGATGGCGTCGACGCCGTCGAGCGCCTTGACGGCGCCCTCGCGGGTTTCGCATTCGTCCGAGGGGACCCAGCGGATCTTGACCTTGGTGTCGTTGGCGAAGCCGCCGGCTCGCAGGGCCTCGGTTACTGACAGGTAGGCGTCGGGCAGGTCGATGTACTTGCCCACCAGCGCGATTTCAACCTCGTGCTTGGGGTTGTGCACGGCTTCGAGCAGCTTGTCCCAGCTGGTCCAGTCCACGTCCTTGAAGGGCAGGTCCAGGGCGCGCACGATGTACGAGTCCAGGCCCTGCGTGTGGAGCGTCTTGGGGATGTCGTAGATGCTCGGGGCATCGGCAGCGTTGACCACGGCGTCGATGTCGACATCGCACATGCGGCCGATCTTTTCCCGCATCGCGTCCGGAACTTCGCGGTCCGAGCGGATAACGATCGCCTCAGGCTGGATACCGATGGACCGCAGGGCTGCGACGGAGTGCTGGGTGGGCTTGGTCTTCAGTTCCTGGGACGGCCCGATGTACGGGACCAGCGAGACGTGGAGGAAGAACACGTTGGTGCGGCCGATGTCCTGGCGTACCTGGCGGGCCGACTCGAGGAACGGCTGGGATTCGATATCGCCCACGGTGCCGCCGATTTCGGTGATGATGACGTCCGGGGCGTTCTTGCCCTCGGCCGGCAGGCGCATGCGGCGCTTGATCTCATCGGTGATGTGCGGGATGACCTGGACGGTGTCGCCGAGGTACTCGCCGCGGCGTTCCTTGGCGATGACCGTGGAGTACACCTGGCCCGTGGTCACGTTTGCCGAACCTTCCAGGTTTTCGTCCAGGAAGCGCTCATAGTGTCCGATGTCCAGGTCAGTTTCGGCACCGTCGTCAGTGACGAAGACTTCGCCGTGCTGGAAGGGGTTCATGGTGCCCGGATCGACGTTCAGGTACGGATCGAGCTTCTGCATAGTTACAGACAGGCCACGCGCCCGCAGCAGGTGGCCGAGGCTTGACGCCGTCAGTCCCTTACCGAGCGAGGACGCCACACCACCGGTTACGAAGATGTGTTTGGTCGTCTTGGACGAGCCCGGGAACCGGGAATTTACACGGGAATTTGATCGCTGCACCACGGAATTCGAGCCTATCATCATTTGAGCCTTCCACGGATCGCTGGGAGTACTTCCCAAATGACCAAGTCTGCCGGTCCGGCCGCCCCGGGAGCAAGGGGCGGCCGCTGGCCGGCACCCCGGCAAGGCCGGGTTTCAGGCCCGCTGCGGCAGGAGTTTGGCGTCGTCCAGCAGTTCCTGTGCGTGGGCCTGCGCCGACTCCGAATCCTCCTGGCCTGCCAGCATGCGCGCCAGTTCGCGGACCCGTTCGGAACCATCAAGGAGGCGGACATCACTTGAGGTGAACCCCGTGGCTGTCTTGCCGTCGGCTCCCCTGACGGAGGTTTTGGTGACCGTGATGTGCTGGTCCGCGAAGGCGGCCACCTGCGGAAGGTGCGTGACCACCAGCACCTGGACGTGGCGGGCCAGCATGGCCAGCCTGCGGCCGATCTCGACGGCGGCACGTCCGCCCACACCGGCGTCCACCTCGTCGAAGACGAACGTGGGGACGGGGTCCACGGCGGCCAGCACCACCTCAATGGCGAGCATGACGCGCGAGAGTTCACCGCCGGATGCGCCCTTGCCCAACGGCCGGGCGGGCGCACCGGAGTGCGGCTGCAGGAGGAAGCTGATCTCGTCGGCGCCATACGGGGTTAGCTGGCCGGCCGGGTCGATGGTGATGACCAGGGTGGCATCGGCCATCGCCAGCGCCTTCAGCTCCGCGCTGACCCGGGCCGAAAGGTCCTTGGCGGCCTTGGCCCTGGTCTTGCTGATTGCGGCGGCCTGCTTCTTCAGGTCCGCCTCAGCCTTCACAACCTCGGCGTCCAGGGCTTCGATCCGGGTGGAGTCGTCCTGCAGTTCGTCGTAGCGGATGCGGGCGTTCTCCGCCCAGACGAGGACCTCGTCAATTGTCGGGGCGTACTTGCGGACCAGCTTGGCCAGGGCGGCCCGGCGGTCCTCTATTTCCGCGAGCCGTTCCGGCCCTTCCGTGTCCAGGCCGGCCTGGTAGCTGGCCAGCTCGGTGGCGATGTCGTTGAGCAGGAAGCCCACCTCGGCCAGCCGCGCAGCCGCTGAGCCGAGCTCGGCGTCGTGCTCTGCCACATGCTCCAGCGTCCGCTTGGCGGCGTCAACCAGTGTGGTGGCGTCACCGGCTTCGCCGAAGTCCTCGGCGATGAGCGCCTGGTGGGCGGTGCTCGCTGCGATGCGGAGCTCCTCCACGTTGGCCAGCTTTACGGCCTCGGCCTTGAGCAGCTCGTCCTCCCCCGGCTGCGGATCCACCTGGTCAATCTCCGCCAGGGCGGTCTCCAGGGACTCGGCTTCGCGCAGCCTGTCGCGGGCGGCGCTGCGGAGCGTGTCCAGCTCCGCTTGGCTGGACTTCCAGCGGTTGTACAGGTCCTGGTAGGCGGCCAGCGGGCCGGACAGCGCCTCACCGGCGAACTTGTCCAGGGCTCCCCGCTGGGCGGCGGCTCCCTTAAGCCGGATCTGGTCCGACTGGCCATGGACCACCACGAGGGTCTCGCCGATCTCGGCGAGGACGCCCACCGGGGCGGCCCTGCCGCCCAGGAAAGCACGGCTGCGGCCGTCCGAGCCGAGGCGGCGGGCCAGGATCAGCTCCGCGCCGCCGTCGAACTCCTCCGCCTCGGCACCCGCCTCCAAAGCCCTGGCTATGGCGGGATGGCCGGCGTCGAGCTTGAGCACTGCCTCGGCGGTGGCACTCTTGGCACCGCTCCTCACCGCCCCGGCGTCGGAGCGGGCACCCAGCAGGAGCCCGACGGCGGTGACCACCATGGTCTTGCCCGCACCTGTCTCACCGGTCACCACGCTCAGGCCTGGCCCCAGCGGCAGCGTTGCGTCAGCAATGACGCCCAGATCGCGGATTCTCAGTTCTTCAAGCATGGCTTCACTTTGCGGTCGGCGGATCGGTTTCGACATCGGGCTGGCCCGCCTGCGGTACCTGGAGCGGGGGCATGGGGCGGGGCGTCCGAATGATGGGGATGGGGCCGGTGTGAACGGACTCAGCCTTGGGAGCCGGGCCCCGCCAGCCGTGAATGGGCAACTGGAACTTCCGGACCAAGCGGGCGGAAAACGGCGTCTGGTGCGTGCGCGCGAGCCGCACCGGGGTGGCGGACTTCGTGACCTCTACCCTGGCTCCCGGCGGCAGGTCCACTGACCGCCTGCCGTCACACCACAGGACGCCCAGGGCATCCGTACGGTTCAGGACTTCAACCGCCAACCGGGAGTGTGGCGAGACCACCAGGGGCTTGGCGAAGAGGGCATGGGCGCTGATGGGGACGATGACCAGGGCCTCCACCTCGGGCCAGACCACCGGGCCGCCGGCAGAAAAACCGTACGCTGTGGAACCCGTGGGCGTGGCCAGCACGATGCCGTCGCAGCCGAAGGACGTCAGCGGACGCTCATCCACCTCGGTGACCACCTCCAGCATGCGCTCACGGTTCGCCTTCTCGATGGCGGCCTCGTTCAGCGCCCACGTGTGCCAGATCTTCTGGCCGCGCACCCACACCTGGACATCTATGGTCATGCGCTCTTCCACCGTGTACTCACGGCTGGCAATCCATTCCACCGTCTGGGCCAGGTCCGCCCGCTCACTTTCGGCGAGGAATCCCACATGGCCGAGGTTCACCCCAAGCAGCGGAACGTCCACCTCGCGGACAAGCTCTGCCGCGCGCAGGATGGTGCCGTCACCGCCGAGGACCATGACGAGTTCGACGTCCGGGAGCCGGACGTGGTCGTGGAGGATCTCCACGGGCTGGGCCAAGTGTCCGAAAAACCGCTCCATGTCCCCGAGTTCGGACTCCTGCATGACCGGCACGATGCCCGAGGCATGCAGCAGGGCACACGCCTCCCAGGCGGCCTTCAGTGAGTCCTCGCGGCCGGTATGGGCGAGGACCAGTACACGCCTGCTCATCAGGTTCCGCTCTCTAGTGGTTCGGCCAGATTCGTCCGAGCAAGGCAGCGGCCGCTGCCTCCCGCTCTTCGATCTTAGGCAAGTCTTGGCTCATCCTGCGTTTTATCCACAGGAAGTATTCAACGTTTCCGTCCTGGCCCGGCAGCGGACTCTGCGCAAGGCCCGTCAGGTCGAGCCCGGCGTCGAGCGCTGCCCTGGCAACCTTCTCCACCGCCAGGCGCCGTTCCCGCTCGGAGGTGACCACGCCGGTCCGTCCCAGCCGGTCCTTTCCGATTTCAAACTGCGGCTTCACCATCAGCACCAGGTCCCCGCCGGGCTCAGTGCAGAGGGCCAGCGGCTGCACCACCAGGGTGAGGGAAATGAAGGACAGGTCAGCCACGGTAAGCGCTGCAGGGCCGCCAATGTCCGCGGAGGACATGTAGCGGACGTTCAGTCCCTCGTGGACCTCCACGCGGGGATCCTCGCGGAGCTGGGGCACCAGCTGGCCATGCCCGACGTCGACCGCCACCACGTGCGCGGCTCCCCGCCTCAGCAGCACGTCCGTGAAGCCGCCGGTGGAGGCTCCGGCGTCAAGGCATCTTTTTCCCGCTGCCGAGACCTCGGGGAAGGCGTCAAGGGCGCCGGCCAGCTTGTGGCCCGCGCGGCTGGCGTAGGCGTCTTGTTCATCATGCTGAACGGCGAGGTCCCGGCCCTCATCGACCTGGAGGGATGCCTTGGCGAGGACCTGTCCGGCGGAACTGACCTTGCCCTCGGCGATCAGGGCGGCCGCATGGGTGCGGGAGCGTGCAAGGCCGCGGGCCACCAACGCCTGGTCGAGGCGCAGCGGCATCAGGCGACGCCGTCCGTCGGATCACTGCTTCCATGCCCGCTGTCGGCGGGTTCGCTGTTCAGTGCGGCAAGCAGTTCATCGTGAAGTTCGTTGTAAACGGTCTCGTGCTCCGCCACCGGGACCTGGGGCAAGGCTTCAAGCCGTGCCAGTGCGTGCGCCACTACCGGGTCCGTGACACCTGCTCCGTCGGTTCCGGGCCAGTCCGGGGAAGGCTGGGCTGCTGCGGGGCGGGGTTCGGTCAGCTCAGTCATTCCACCAGTCTAGTGATCCAGCCAGACGAGTTCAGGCGCCTGGGGTGCGGCGGCGTCCGGGGTGGCTGCCCACCAGGCTGCACACGCGGCCCGCCAGGAATCAAGGTTGTCCTGGCTGCCGATGATGCCCACCGCCCCGTTGGCCACGCGGGCCGTGGCCTCGCCGCAGGCGTAGGTGCCGTCGTCGTGCGTGACCTCCGGGTAGACCCGGTGCAGGTCCGCCAGGGAGCTGATGATGTAGTCCGGACGCTCGGCGGCGCGGGCGGCCAGGATGGTTTGCCGGGTGTCGACGCCGGTCAGGACCGCCACAGTGGCGAAGCCTGCGTTGTTTCCGCCCAGGATGTCCGTGTCCAGCCGGTCTCCCACCACCAGGGGCCGTTCCGCGCCAAGCCGCTTGGCGGCGGAGTGGAAGAGCGGCGCTTCGGGCTTGCCGGCCACACGCGGGGTCTGGCCCGTTGCGGCTGCGACAGCGTGCACCAGCGTGCCGTTCCCCGGGGCGATGCCGCGGGCCTGCGGTATGGACATGTCAGTGTTGGTGGCCACCCACAGGGCGCCTGCGTTGACGACGTAGGTGGCTTCGGCCAGGTCCTTCCACCCGATCTCGGGGTTGAATCCCTGGACCACCGCCACCGGGGCCTCGTCCTGGCCGTACACCGGCACGAGCCCCACGAGTTCGATCTCCGCGGCCAGAGCCGGGCTTCCGGTGATGAGGACCCTGGAGCCCGGAGCCAGCAGGGAAGCGAGAAGGTCTGCGGCGGCCTGGGAGGAACTGACCACCTGGTGGTCCTCGGCAGGCGCGCCGAGTTCCCGGAGGTGGGCAGCCACCTGCGCCGGGGACCGGGATGCGTTGTTGGTCACGTAGCCCAGCCCCACGCCGAGGCCGGAGAGCTGTTTCAGGGACTCAACCGCACCGGGAATGGCATGCGGTCCGGCATAGACCACGCCGTCCAGATCTGCCAGGAGGGCGTCAAACAGGGAAATCAGGGGAACGTCACTCATGCGTCAGTCTTCCCGCCGGTCCTGCTGGTCCCCGGCCTGGTATTCCACGCCGGGTTCGCCGTCGTGTCCGGCTTCGGCTCCGTCTGCGGCCTCGCCGGAGGTTTCCAGCTCGTCCGGCTCCACCGAGTCTTCGTCGGACTCGGCGTCGTCGGAGGCGAAGTAGTCACCCTCCTGGTCTTCGATGGCGGCGTCCTGCGGTTCAGCGGACTCCGCAGCGGAACCGGCTACAGCTGCACCGGCGGCTGATGCGGCATCGGTTGAGGATGCGGCACTCGCGGCCGTTTCCGATGCCTGGGATGCGCGCTCCAGCAGGCGGCGGCGTTCGGCGTCCTCCCTGGCCTCTTCCTCTTCGTCCCAGCCAAGGTCAATAATGTCCGGTTCCTCGTCCACGCCCTGGCCCAGTGCGTTCTCGGCCACAACGGCCTGCTTCCGCCATTTCTCGGCTTCAGCGTCGCGGCCCACGCCGGCGAGGGCGTCGGCGTAGGCGCGGAAAAGCCGGGGGCTGTAGGAGAAGGCGCGGTTGATGTCCAGTTGCGGGATTTCCAGTTCGGCTACGGCAGCGTCCAGCTGTCCAAGGTCGGTCCGGGCACCGGCGGCAACGATGGCGAGTTCGGCTTTGCCGGGAGCGTCCAGGTCCTGGGCTTCCTCGGAACGGGCCACGTCCAGCGCACGGTCAGGGCGTCCCAACCCTCGTTCGCAGTCGGCCATGACCGGAAGGTGGACGTTTGAGCCGCTGATGCGACGGTAGGTGCGGAATTCGCGCAGGGCTTCACCGTAGTGGCCGGCTGCGTACGCCGTCAGTCCGACGGCTTCGCGGACGGCAGCGAGCCTGCCACCGCGCCGGCTGGCAGCCAGGGCGTGCTGGAACGCGAGCTCCGGCTCTTCATCGATCAGCCGGCCGGCCATGACCAGGTGGCGGGCCACCCACTCCGCACTTTTTGCTTCGAGGGTCTTGATCTGGTGCTGGGTCGCGCGGTCCAGTTCCTTGCCAGTGACGTCCTCGTCGATTTCAGGGGAACGTTCCCGGTCCGGCCGGTTGGCACTCCGGAGGTCCCGGGCGTTGGGCACGCGGACGGGACGGTCTTCCTGGCGGTCCCGCCCGAAGTTGCGGGGCCCGGCATCTTCCCGGCTGGAGCCGCGATCGAAACTACGGGGCGCGCGGTCCTGGCGGTCACCACGGCCGGCCCGGTCGCCACGATCGGTCCGTTCACCGAAAGGCTTCCGGTTCTCTCCCCCGCCAAAGCTACGACGCTCACCCTCGCCATCACGGCGCGGACGGTCACCAAAGGGCCGGTTCTCACGGTCGCCATAAGGCTTGCGGTCACGGTCCCCAAACGGCTTCCGGTCACGATCGCCAGAAGGCTTACGCTCCCCGGCACCGAACGGCTTCCGCTCCCCGGCACCGAAACCACGGCGCTCACCCTCGCCTTCACGGCGGGGACGGTCGCCAAAGGGCCGGTTCTCACGGTCGCCATAAGGCTTGCGGTCACGGTCCCCAAACGGCTTACGCTCCCCGGCACCGAAAGGCTTACGCTCACCCTCGCCCTCACGGCGCGGACGGTCACCAAAAGGCTTCTTGTCACGGTCCCCAAACGGCTTACGCTCTCCAGCACCGAAAGGCTTCCGCTCTCCAGCACCGAAACCACGACGCTCACCCTCGCCATCACGGCGCGGACGGTCACCAAAAGGCTTCTTGTCACGGTCCCCAAACGGCTTACGCTCACCGCCGCCGGAGGCACGGCCGGAATCACTGTTGTCGCGGCTGCTGCGGGAACGGAATCCACGCGGGTCGCCGCCTGAACTGTTATTGCCGCGGAATGCCCCGCGGTCATTTCCGCCGCGGTTGCCGCCGTTATGCTCAGCCATGTGGATTCCTCCTGTTGTGAGCCGACCACTGGCGCAACTGCAGCCGCTCGTATCCGTGTTTCGTTTCCTACGCAACCCGAAATCAAGCGCTTCGAAGTCCGTACATCTTCATCAATTCTAGTGGAGTCACCCAACCGGGCAGGACGGGAGAAGCCCAGACGCCGGCATCGTGGCAATATTCACACGCTCTCGCAGTTGATGTGGGTTTTTCTGTGACGCTGTCGCAGTTGATGGGGAGTTTTTTGGGGGTGCTCTCGCGGTTTGGTCCTGGTGGTCGACGGCGGGCGGGCCGGGGAAGTGCGGGAGGGTCCCCCTGGGAGGGGACGTTAAGTGCGAGAGGGTCCCGGCGGGAGGGGACGTTAAGTGCGAGAGGGTCCCGGCGGGGGCGTTAAGTGCGAGAGGGTCCCGGCGGGGGCCG
>NZ_JAUZVL010000015.1:0-102178 GCF_031844545.1 Arthrobacter sp. AB6 | reverse complement strand
GCTATCATGCCCGGCCGGAGCGGGGCAGGGAACTCGTGAATGAAGTCATTGCGTCATTCCCGTCCTGCCCGATCCCGGAAATGGCCCGCCTCGGCCGGACCCTCAAACAATGGAAGACGGCAATCCTGGCCTACTTCGAAACGAACGGCGCCTCCAACGGCCCTACCGAGGCAATCAACGGCGTCATCGAAACCACCCGCAGAATAGCTCGAGGCTTCCGCAACTTCACCAACTACCGGCCCAGATGCCTACTCGCCGCAGGAGGCCACCGGCACTACCTGAGCAAACAAACCAACCATGCATAACTGCGAAGGTCCCGATAACGGCGATGTGATGCGTGTCGGCATGCGTGTCGATTCCGCCGTAGACCTTGATTTGCTTCTCGGTCACCATGGAGACTGCGCCCTTCCTCGTTGTCGGGTGCGCAGCTCGGAGGGCGTCAGTCAGTTCACTATCGGGGCTCTTCACGGTTGGTGGGGAAATGGATCCTTGGAATGAGCGTCATGCCGCCGTCCGGACGGCACTTCTCAAGAGAATAACGGATTTGTAGTTGGCGGCGTTGCGGTACCCGCGGGCGGTTCGTTTGATGTTTTTGATTGCCGTGTTGTTGGCCTCGACCTTGCCCGTCGTGGCGCCGGTGATGATCAGCACCTCGATCTCTTTCCACCATCTGCAGACGGTGCGGTAGAGCCTGTTCGTCTCCGGCCGTGCGGCTGCCTTGACCAACTCCTCGAGTACCTTCTTGGCCGCAGCGGCGTCTTCCAAAGAGCCGGTGCGCAACAGGGCTCTGAGTTGTTCCTTCACCTTCCAAACGGCGTGGAGCGTGCCGGTTGGATCGTCCAGAGCGAACACTTCCTCGAGCCGGAGGGCGGCCCGGCAGCTGAGGGTGTCACCGCCGCGCAGGAGCAGCATGCGGTGCGCCCAGGCCTTGTCGATGGCCCTGCCGCGCCGGCCGTTGACCTGCTGGGAGAGGTTCTGCCGGGTCTCGGTCATTGCCTGGTTGGCCAGCGAGATCAGGTGGAAGTGATCGACGGCGACAGCGGTCCGGGGCAGCCACATCCGCAACGCCTTCCTGAACGCCGCGGAGGGGTCGATCGCGACAACTGCACGGCCAGGCGCCAATGCAGCGGCCGGGCGAAGAGCCAGTCCCCGACGCCCTTGTGGTCCCGGCCGTCGACCACGCCAAGGACCTGACCGGTATCCAGATCCACGATGGTTGTCATCCACGGCTCGAACCGTGTCCACGCTTTCGTGGTCGGATCCTGGAAGTAGCGCACGGACCGGAACCGGTGCTCATCAATGCCCAGCATCCGCGGGCTGAGCTTGTCCACGTCGGGCAGCTGCAGCAGGCAGGCCTCGGTCACCGCCGCCCGGACCATCCACCAGGACACGGCGAAGCTGGCAGCTGTCTCCGAGACAGCCCTGCCGGAGCGGATGACCGCGTCCACGAGCTGGTCCCGCAGCCGGCTCGTCGAGCGGGCCCGGCGCGGCACCTGGGGTGTGGATTCGAAGAACGAGAGCCGGTCGCACGCTGACTCTTCGCAGTACCAGCGGTACTTGGACCAGAGCACGTCCACCGGCCCGGCGACGGGGATATCACGGAGCCGTTGAAGCCGGCGTTCCTTCCGCCGGGATGCGATGACTCCGCAGCTTGGGCAGCCTGGCGGCTGGTCGGTTTCGATAATGACCTGTCGGCGGCCGGCAGTGATGGTGGTGGAGATGACGTGGTAGTCGGGCAGGTTGAAGAGGATGGTGGCAGCGTCGGCTGCGACCCCGGTAGGGTCGTTCAAGGGCTCGTGGTCCTGTTCCAGGTTGAATGCTAGACACACTCATCCCAACAGGGCCACGGGCCCTCTTGTCTTCAACGACACGAACTCAATTCCCCATCAACCACGAAGAGCCACTATCGGGGACTCGCCAGACTCCTATCAGGACATGACGGCCTGCCGGGCTGCACTTCGAAAATGAGCCAGGTCGGCCGACAGGTCACGGGAAGGACAATCACCAGGGAATGATGTCAGAAGAGCCGGGAGTCAGACCCGCCTCACCAGATCATCCTGCATCCAGCAAGCCGAGGCCGCCACGTCCATCAAGGAGCCAGACCAACCGGTCCACAACTCCATAGTGAAGAGCCCCTACAAGGACCCCGCGTGTGCTCAGCTGCTATGCAGTTCCATCCAGTTTAAGGCTCATCATCTTTCAATGCATCGTTGTCATTCACCGTCGGAGGCGGCGCCACGCTTCCATCAGCAACCAGCCACAAATCATCGTCAAGGCCGCAACCATGCTGATAATCACGAAGGGCCATCCAGGAGGCTGAAACTCGATGGTTACCTCAGTTCCAACGGATGACTCAGACAAATCCAATTTGACAAGGTAACCACGCAGTGGATCGGCCAGTTGCGCACCTTGGACGGAATAGCCTGGCCAATCCAAGCGACTCAACACCGCACTGGCATCCCCTTGAGGCAAAGAGTCGACCCTAAGCACCACCTTCTGACTACTCATAGAAACCGTCGTCAACTGGACACCAGTACTTTGCCAAACGACATTGCCTGTATCAAGGTGGGGGTTATTACGTACCCAGAGCACGGTGTTCTCCGTGGTCTCGGCAACGTGCCATCCCTCCGGGACCGCAACTGCGCTGATCTTGCTTGTCCCCGCATCATTCAATTCACGAATCAGTTGCACCGAGTCGATCGAGAGCAGGTCAACAAGTTGCGTTCCCGTCGCCCCGTCTTTCGTGAACAACTTCTCGCCAGATAGCGGACAGGTCCATCCATGAGGATCTAGACAGAGATCCTCCGCGTAGTTTTTGTACATAATTGGCGTGTAGAGGTTTTGGACCGGGTGCTCGTTGAGGTACCAAGAATTTGCGAGCAACGTTTCATCCCAGACATCCGGGCCCAACCCGGCAGGGTTACCCGAAATGAAAGTCATCCCCTTTGCCTTTTTCAAGGGAATGTCGAATGCCCGGCCATCGTCAGGAAGCCCGAAGTCAGGCAACGGCGTCGCCTTGAAGTAATGGTGCTGTCCTACGGCGGTTGCCAAGGTGACACCTACTACAAGGATCACGGGCAACTGGCGCCATTGGAGCCATGGGAGCCATCGGACTTTCCCGCTGCCGTAAAGAAGCACAAGAAGACTGCCCAGACCTAGGGCGGAGAGTGCAGTAAATTTCAGGTGGACCCCGGGATTGGGGATTTGAGCCCATGCGATGTAAGCGCCTGCAACCAGCAGGCAACTCAAGGCAACAATCCGCGATCGATTCAACACAGGGACCCGGTACTTGCTCAGGAGAACCGACAGAATAATCAGCAAGGCCAAAGACACGTATGGCGTAAGACGTACAGGAAACCGAAGGGGGCCAAGATCACTTGGGGCCAGTACGAGTGCAAGGGAAACTGTGCCAAAAAATAAGAGACCCCGAAGATCCCTGAAAGCCCGCCTAGCACGGTTGAAATCGAGAATTCCCACAAGGGGAAGAAACCACGCTATATAAAGCAAAGGCACTGGCGAGTATGTTCCCCACCATCCAGAGACCTGCGGAAGGCCGCTGCCGATCCAAGAACTGGCAAATCCGGTTAGGTCCGGGGTGAGGAAACCCGTGTTAGATATCTCCGATTCGCGGGCAGTGACCGGTGCAGTCAGTACTCCCGGCAGGTACACCGCGATCGCAACGAGTCCCAAGATAAAGCCGGCCAACACCAATCTCATAAAGCCAGAAAGGGTTTTACCTGCCCAAACCTCGAGCAACAAACCAACCAACACCAATACAAGCATCAAGGTGCCATGGACATAACCGATGGTAACGAGGAGGTAACCAGAAATTAGCCCGGTAAGGGGACTCTTACCTTCGTAAATTCGCTTGAGGCCATACCAAGTAAGGGGTAAGAGGGCGAAAACCATAAGTCCAGTCACCCATGACGCCGCATCCATGTACACAGTAAAACCAGTCAGTGGGACCGCGACCCCGGCCGCCAACGCCCACGTCCGACTGGCACCGTACTCCCGCGAGAGGAGGAAAACGCCGAGGGACAGTATGCATAGAAACGCAATCTTAAGAACGCTAGCAAAGAAGACAGGACTATCTGTGACGCTGGCGCCAAGTCCGATGAGCATGATCAGCGGATTCCAAAGCCCCCACTGGCCCTCAGCGGTATAGTTACCAGCTCCCCAGGCCTGCGCGCTGAAGATCGGCCATTCACCGGAACGAAGCTTGGTTCCGATCTCAAACCAAATCCCGTAAGCACCTGATTGGGTGTCGTCGTAAAAGTAGAAGCGTGGGTTGTTGACTAACGGGATCAACGCAGCAACCACGGTCACAAGCACAGCGGAGGAGGCGTATATCAGATCCTCGAACCACCTGTGAGCGCTTCCTGGTGAGACGTCAACAGGAGCTCCTGTTTCGACGCCCTTGAGAGAGCCTACGGCTGCATCCATATGTCAGTCCCTAACCTTCACTGCGAAGCCGATGCACGGCTTCCCCGATCGGGCCGTCAAAAACAACGTTGCCGTGCTGGAGGACGATGCCTCGATTACATACGCGTGACACTAAATCGAGGTCGTGACTCACAACAACCAGGGTTTTTCCATCACGAGCCAATTCTTGAATTTTGTCTATGCACTTACGCTGGAACGGTTCGTCTCCGACGGCCAATATCTCATCGATTAGAAATACTTCAGGGTTCGTATGAACAGCCACCGAGAAAGCCAGCCGGAGATACATGCCGGAGGAATAGAACTTCACCTCGGTATCAATAAACTGACCAATTTCGGAGAATTCAATAATTGAATCGAAACGCTCCGTGGTCTCAGCCTCAGACATGCCGAGAATCGCCGCATTCAAAAATACGTTATCGCGCCCAGTCAGGTCCGGATGGAAACCTGCTCCTACCTCAATGAGGCCAGCCACCCTGCCACGGGTCCTCACAGTTCCTGAATCCGGCAACATCACGCCGGATATGTGCTTGAGCAGAGTTGATTTACCGGAACCGTTAAAGCCAAGAAGCGCCACGGTCTGTCCCTGGTCGATTGTCAGTCGTACATCTTTCAGCGCGTGAAACTTTTCGGACAGCTCACCCTTTCGTCCCTTGAGCAGCCAGACCACTGTCTCTTTCAGAGACCGGGAATGACGAAGAACAAATTGCTTGCTGATGTTCTCGATCTCGATCGCAACTAAATTCGTTTTTTGCAATACGCTCACCTCTTATAGTTCCTGCGCGAATCGGCCTTCAAGGCGGCGGAATGTCAACTGTCCGGCCGTGACGACAAGTACGGCTACGAGAAGGCCGGCCGGCAGCCAGATAGTGAGTAGATTGGGCGGAAGTTCCGCACTGCCATCCGTGGTGGGGAACCAGAAGGCAAAATGGAAAACCTCTACGGCAATCGTCAGAGGATTCATTTGGTATACGAAAGCGAAGGTGGAACCAAGAGCTGCGCGTACTTGTGTCCAAACGTAGAGGACAGGCGAAGCCCATGTGGCAACCATAAGGAGTAAATCAACCAAGTTCTCAGCGTCACGAAAGTAAACATTCGCGGCGCCGAAAAGGAGCCCTAGCCCGACCGCCAGTAATGCCACGAGCAGGAAGGCAAGCACGGCTACCACTAACTGGAGAAGGCTCGGCTGCCACCCCGTAAAAAAGCACGCCACGAGCAAAACCAAGAGTTGAGGAAAGAAATGAACAGCAGCTACCCATACAGATGCAACCGGGAAGAGTTCCCGAGGAAGGTAAATCTTTTTGATCAAGCCGCCGTTAGCGACCATTGACCGGGAAGCATTCGAGAGTGCCTCAGAAAAGAAGTTAATTAGGATGATTCCCGAGAAAAGATAAACCGCATAATTCTCGGTACCCCTGCTCTGACCTAAAAACACACCCAACGCAAAGTAGAATACGCCAAACTGGATACCCGGTTTCACGTACGACCAGAGGATTCCCAATATAGACCCGCGGTACCGCACAGTGAGTTCTTTGGCCACCAGCAGCCGCAGAAGATAGCGTCTTCTATAAACATCTGCCAGGCCAGCACCGGCCCCAGCCACGATCAGATCAGAACTCATCGTTCCTGAGCGCTTCCATTCTTCGCATTTTCGATTGTCGCCTCCCAAGCCCGGATCGAAGTCACCTCTGAGAGTTGGCTACGATACTGCTTCTGCAGTGTTTCCCAGTCTTGGCGGAGTCGCGTATGCAGTAGGACACTTTCACGCAGAAGGGCGCGAGCCTTCCGGGAATCACGCTTGTACCACGATGCTCCAGTTCCGTCAGCATTTGACACCACCGCGCTATCCAGTTGGGACAGGCGCCACCATTTACTGTCTTGGTGAGCAATGGCGACTTCAGGATTTTGTGCCGACAAATTCGAGGCCGGGATGGTCGTTTGTTTGATGAGGGTCTTAAGTAGCCAAGGGCCGAGTGCATACAACTTCGGAGCCGATGGTTCTTTACCCTTCTTCGGGGGTTTCCGCCGTCGAGGCGGCGGAAACGCTGCCGGGTCCTGTTGCATTGCAGAGTCGGGGAACTTACCCTTCATCGCGCGGAGCTCGGGCGCCCTCTTCGCCATGGTCCTGTGCATATGGTCAGGACCACTAAGAACGTCGTGAAGGGCCGATATCCTGGCTGAAGCCGCGTAGTACTGCATAGAAAAGATGTGCTTCACGTCGGTGGCAAGGCTCTGTCTCAACAGATCGCCACCCTTGTGATAAGGCGAATGGATCAGGCCCGCTACTAAGCGGTTCCGGCCATGAAAATAGGCTTGCCAGTCGACCGAGTCGTCCTTGTCGATCCAGGACACGTGCCAAACCGCCGTCCCGGGCATGGAGACGGTGGGAAAACCTGCCGCCTTGGCCCTGAGCCCGTATTCTGCGTCATCCCACTTGATGAACACGGGAAGAGACAAACCTATCTCTTTGATGACAGCAGTAGGGATCAGGCACATCCACCAACCATTAAAATCCACATCCCACCGCCGGTGCATCCAGGGGGTGGCCCTCAGATTTTGAGTGGCCAAGTTGTGGCGGTGATAGAGGTCGCCACTTGGACCCCATAAGAACTTCCACAGATTAACGGACTCAGCATAGGCGTGAAGTACGGAACGATCGAACATGTCAAACATATGTCCGCCGACGATCGTCGGCACACGGCAGAAATCGGCGAAGGTTGCAGAACGCAGTATCCCCTCGGTTTCAACCATGACATCGTCATCAAGCAGGAGAACGTAATCTGCTTCCGCACCGTTCACTGTCTCGAGCATATTTCGCGAGAAGCCGCCAGAACCACCCAAATTAGGTTGGTCGATGACCCGCAGTTGCGCACCCATCTCGGCCGCAAGCTCATCGAACCCCTGGACGTCACGGACTTTCTCGTTTCCTTGGTCCACGACGATCATTTCGTGTATGACCTCACGGAGATCGGAATCAGCAGCTATAGCGGCGATAGTGTTGTTGCAGTAGTCCGCGCGGTTGTATGTGGTGACGCCGATATTCAGCCGGCCACACGGTTTCCCGTTATCAGGCACCGCCCACTCGGCCGAGATCAATGTCATGCCTTCGGCGTCAGCAATCAAGTCGAACCAATACCAACCACCGTCGCCGAACTGAGCCAGTGAAAGCTCTTGGACACTAGTTTCCTCGCCCGAGACACGGAAAGATTCCACGCGCTGCGTTACACCGCGTGCGTTCGACCGATAAACCACCAATGATCCGGAGCCCGAAGTCTGAACTCGCAGGGTAACTGTGGACACGGTTGTCCATTTGCGCCAATAAGCGGCAGGAAAGGCGTTGAAGTACGATCCGAAAGAAAGCCGCTGTCCGGGACGGACACGGACTGAGCGCCTTCCCAATAGGTCGTCAGGATGAAGTGAAGTGCCCGACGACTGGATTTGCACAGATGTTGCTCCGGCAGCATCGTCCCGGAGCGGACTATTAGGAACGTCGCCGGAATCCATGTACAAGGGTAGAACGTCGAGGTCCCTATCGGCAGGGAAGACCACCCGGTGCACTACGCGCATCGGGTTGGATTCTGTCGCGTCGGGCAGCATCGAGGCGTCCCGCAGAGGCGGCCCTGATTGAACAGTCTTGCTCATGCGTCCACGCCTCCGCTTTCCAGCTTTACGCCGCTTTCGAAGTGCGGCCGGATCTTGTTGTCGAACATGGTCAGCGCAGAACCGATGGCCATGTGCATGTCCAGGTACTTGTACGTGCCGAGGCGCCCGCCGAAGAGGACGTCCTTCTCGACCGCCGCCAGGTCGCGGTATTTCAGGAGCCTTTCCCGGTCAGCGGACGTGTTGACCGGGTAGTACGGCTCATCACCCTTCTCGGCGAAACGTGAGAACTCTCGCATGATGACGGTCTTTTCCGTCTGGTAGTCACGCTCGGGGTGGAAGTGGCGGGGTTCGATGACCCGGGTGTAGGGGACGTCGTCGTCGTTGTAATTCACAACGGAGGTGCCCTGGAAGTCCTCCATGTCCAGCACTTCTTCCTCGAAGTCGATGGTGCGCCAGGACAGGTCACCTTCAGCGAAGTCGAAGTAGCGGTCCACGGGGCCCGTGTAGATCACCGGGATGTTCCCGACCACCTTGTTCTTGCTGTACTCATTCGACTCATCGAAGAAATCGGTGTTGAGGCGGACCTCGATGTTCGGGTGCTCCGCCATCTTTTCGATCCACGCCGTGTAGCCGTTCGTGGGCAGGCCCTCGTACTTGTCGTTGAAGTACCGGTTGTCGTAGTTGTACCGCACTGGGAGCCGCGAAATGATGCTGGCCGGCAGGTCCTTGGGATCCGTCTGCCACTGCTTGCCGGTGTAGTGCTTGATGAAGGCCTCGTACAGGGGACGGCCGATCAGCTGGATGCCCTTGTCATTGAGGTTCTGTGGATCGGTCCCGGCGAGCTCGCCGGCCTGCTCCTGGATGAGTTCCCTCGCCTGGCCCGGTGTCAGGTTGGCACGGAAGAACTGATTTATGGTCGCCAGGTTGATGGGGAGTGAGAAGACCTCGCCCTTATGCACGCCATAGACCTTGTGGACATAGTTCGTGAAGGTCGTGAACCGGTTGACGTACTCCCACACCCGCTCGTTGGATGTGTGGAAGAGGTGGGCGCCGTAGCGGTGCACCTCGATGCCGGTCTGCTCTTCTTTTTCGCTGTAGGCGTTGCCGCCGATGTGGTGGCGGCGGTCGATGACGACAACCTTCAAGCCCAGCTCGGTAGCGGCCTGTTCTGCGATTGTCAGGCCAAAAAAGCCAGACCCTACGATGACGAGGTCAGCGGTCACAAAATCTCCTGGATTGAATGCGGGCAGCGCAATTGTGCGCATTGTCTGCTGCTCTAGCCTACCCGAGGGACAGCGGGCCCCGTCGAATCGAATGCTCCGGCCAGTTGTCCACATACGAGTTTCAGCGGGGGCTCTCATGCGCGCCGCCCGCCTACCGTAGGTCCAAAGCACCAAAGGATTCACGCCCATGACACTCCACTGCACACTGGTCCGCAGCCCCCACGCGCTGCATGCCCGGCCGCCCCTGGAACTTTCCATAACGGCACCTCCGGGTACTTCCGGCGCGAAGATCCACGCCCGGCTGGTGGAGAGGTTCGGCACGGGAGCGGTCTCCGTCTGCGGGGATGACCTGTGTTCCATGAGCCTCGGCACAGCACCCCTTGTGAATGGCGCTGTCCTGGTCGACGGCGGGAGCCAGCCCCCCAGCCGAAGAAGGCTGAGGAGTCCGGCTCCTGACACCGCCGCACTCATCGCGCTGGCTGTGCACACCGGCGCCGGAGCAGGCATCCTGGTCCCCCTGCGGCGCGGCACTTACACGATAGGCAGAAGCAATACCCGCATCGTGGTTCCCGATCCTGAGCTCTCCCGTGAGCATGCCCGCCTGGTGGTCACCGAAAAGGACATCATGATCGTCGATCTGGATAGTGCCAACGGCACCTATGTCGACGGCGGGAGGGTACGCCATGCGGGCGTTACCACGGACTCCACTATCCGCTGCGGCAATACGGCAATGTCGCTCGTCTTCCTGGACCTGCCTGACAAGGCACTGGCCGACGCCGGCACGTCAGTTCAGGAGCCTCTCACCGTCACGGGCCGCACCGACTCCGGCAGTCGCGGGATCCTTCTGCTCACCGCAGTTCTCCCACTGGCCATCGGCATAGGACTCGCGGTTCTTTCAGGAATATGGATGTTCCTTGGTTTCGCGGCCGTCTCGGCAGTCTCCGTACTCATCCCGCTGGCGGCGGGCCGCCGCCAGGGGCGCGAGTTCGCGCGACGGATCCAGTCGGCAGTGGAGGAGGACCGGAAGCGGCGGCAGCGGGCAGGCCCCTCCCTCCCGCTGCTGGTGCTGGTTGCCCGCCATGGGCAGGTTGCGGCTTTCCGCGACGAGGGAAACGGCAGGGTGTGGCTTCGCCTTGGGCAAGCGCCCCAGGAAGCCAATCTGAAAGTCGAGCCGGGGGCCGCGCCCCGCGCTGTCCCGTCAGCCGGGGAAGTCCCCGTATTGCTGGATCCGGGTCCCCCCAACACCACGTTCCGTGGGCCCCGGACCGTTGCGGAGGCGATGATCAGGTCGCTGGTCATGCAGTTGACAGGCTACCCGCGTGGCAACAGGACCCGCATCATCATCTGCGGCCCGCTGGACACTCTGCCGCTCGCTGCCCGCTTTCTTCCCGCCGTGACCCTCGCAGCGTCCCCGGAAGCCGGACTGCGGGCACTGGCGGAGGGCTTTGGATGCACGTTTGCGCATGGCGTCCTCCTGTCCATCGACGCGTCACTCATGGACGGGGGCGGACTACGGGAAGAGGCAGCGCGGTTGGGGTGGCAAGTGATCCAGTTTTGCGTGCCTGACACAGTTCCGGGTATCCCCGACGTGGAACTCGCCGAGCGGCAGTCATTCCTGCGGGAAACGCGGCGCCGCATTGCCTTCGTCCCGGACCTGGCACCCGAGGACGTGTTCAGCAACTTCTGCCGGCAGGCGGCGGCCTTGCCGAGGCGAGTGGAAGGACAAGGACAAGGGGTTCCTCCCGCATGCACACTGGACGAACTGCTGCGGCTCTCTCCCGAGGACACAGCTGCCCGCTGGGATGCGAGCACCCGCACCCACGGTTTAGGCGTTCCGCTGGGAGTTGGAGCAACAGGGCCGCAAAACTTGGACCTGCTGGCTGACGGTCCGCACCTATTGGTGGCGGGAACCACAGGCTCGGGCAAATCGGAACTGCTCCGAAGCCTGGCGCTGGCGCTGGCGCTCACCCATCCTCCGGACAGGGTCAATTTCCTCTTTGTCGATTTCAAAGGCGGATCAGGCCTTGGTCCGTTGGCGGGCCTGGTCCACTGCGTCGGCATCCTGACCGACCTGGCCACCCACGAACTCGAGCGGACCCTCGCATCACTCCGGGCGGAAATCAGGGTCCGGGAGGAAGCCCTCGCCGCTGCCCAGGTTCCGGACCTCGCCGCCTACCGTTCCAAACGTGCAGGCCGAAGTCGTCCCCTCCCCCATCTGGTCATAGTCATCGACGAGTTTCGGATGCTCGTGGACGACGCTCCAGAGGTGCTCCGCGAACTCATGAGGATCGCTTCCATCGGGCGCTCGCTCGGCCTGCACCTCGTCATGGCTACCCAGCGTCCCCAGGGAGCGCTGACCGCCGATATCCGTGCAAACGTCACATCCAGCATCGCGCTTCGCGTCCAGTCCGAGATGGAGTCCCACGACATCATCAGGACAGCGGCGGCAGCCGGGATCCGGCTGGACACTCCGGGGCGTGCCTTTATTGCCCGCGGCATGGAAGAGCCGGAGGAATTCCAGGCGGCAGCAACGGGACAAGCGCGCTGTGCCACAGCATTGGAAGAAACAGAGGTACACCTCACCACGGAATATTTGAAGGCGATGCGCGAAAACACCACTGCACCCGCCGGCACCGCTGACCGGACGCCGGCAGAAGCAGCAGCCTCCCTCGTCTCGATGGTTCGAAGTCTATGGGCCTCACAGGGTGGGGCATCACCTCGGCCGCCGGTTGCCCCTCCGCTGCCCCGGAAGCTCGCCCGACCCGAACAGAAAATATCCCCTGGCGGCGTGACCGCCGAGGCAACGGCGAAGGACGGGACCAGCCAGTGGACCATTGAGCTGGGCTTGGTGGACTTGCCCGACCGCCAAGAGGTCGTGCCGCTGTTGTGGGACCCCGCAAAAGTCAGCCACCTCGCATTTGTCGGAGGCCCGGCGTCCGGCGCCGCGGAGGCCCTTGACCTGGCCGCCCGGGAAGTGGCTGGCCATGCAACCGAATCACACTGCTACTTCCTGGACGCCGGCGGAACCTTCCTCGGCCTGGCAGCACACACCCGGACGGGAGCACACGCAGGGCTGCACGAGCTGCGGCGTGCCGTCCGCATACTTGAACGGCTGGCCCAGGAACTGGCCAGCCGCCTGAGTCGGGCTGACCGCCACGTTCCGCTGGTCCTTGTCATCTCCGGCTGGGGGGCCTGGGTATCGGCTTTTCGGGCAGGACCGCTGGCCTGGGCCGAAGACCTTGTCCAGGATCTGGTCCGCGACGGCGCCCACGCCGGAATCACGGTGCTCATCTCCGGCGAGAGGGAACTCGTTACGGCCAGGTTCTGCGGATCACTTCCCAACCGCATCTACTTCCCCGCAGGCTCCAACGAGGACAGCCGAATCGCATGGCCAAAGATGCCCTCCACAGCCGCGGTCAAAGGCAGGGGCGTGGCACTCGGGCCGATCGTCGGCGGGACCGCGGCCGTCTGCCAGCTCTTCGAACCCGCTGCGGCCAGTGCCGCGCATGGCGGCACCAGCCCGGCCCACGTCGTTACGGCGGGGACCCGGCCTTTCCGGGTTGAGCCGCTGCCCTCCATGGTGTCAATCTCGGAGGTTATGGCGTTGGCTGCCAGGATGGACGACGTCGGGGCGACTGTTAGCGAAGCGCCGCTTGCGAACGGGCAGGGATCACGCCGAAACGCCGCCCATGCCCAGCCGCGGGACCTGCTGCTGGGCGTCGGCGGGGACGAGCTGCAGCCTGTCACCATGCGGATCCCGGCTGGCGGCGTCTTCGCGGTGCTCGGGGGAACAGGTACCGGGAAGACGAACGTCCTGCGAATCCTGCAGGCACTTAACCCCGCGGGCCACTGGACCTGCCCCGACGGCGGCATGGACCCGGAGGAGTTCTGGAAGTGTTCGCTGGCCAGGGCCAAAGCGGGGGAACTGCCAAGGACAGCGGTGCTGTTGGCGGACGACATTGACCTCTTGCCTGCCTGCGCCTTACGCGAGCTGTCCGAGTTGCACGCTCTCGGCCACCCAGTGGTCCTCACGGCAAATTACAGCCCGTTGCTGCTTCAGCGAGTTCCGCTGGTAATGGATTGCCGGGCCGCCGGAAAGGGACTCCTGCTGTCTCCGCGGTCCGCATCGGAGGGCGACCTGTTCGGGGTCCGCTTCGACATCGAGCCGAATCCGCCTGCGGGCAGGGGGATGTTGATATCCCGGGGGCGGACCGCCGCTGTCCAGGTGGCCTGGGCGGGGACCGAATAACAGGACCGGCAGCAGAACCGGCTAAAGCGCCGGCGTGCCTCCACCGGTGCGTGAGGCGTAGCTGATCACCTTGCTGTGGAACAGGAGCACGATGGCTGTGATGGCCGGAACCAGCATTGCCAGCCCAGCAAGCAGGAGGCCGCTGCCCAGAGTAGGAAATCCGATGGTCAGAACGAACAACTGCGCTACAAGGGCCGCAGCCCGGGTCCAGCGGTAGCCGCGGTTCAGGAAGACGGCCACCGCATACAGCCAGGCGGAGAAAGCAAGCAGGAGCACAAGGGTGAATACTGCTCCCCAGAAGGACAGGACAGGACTCCCCGCCACCAATTGGTAGCCGTACCACCCCGCCGCGACCAGGAGGGCAGTAGCCTCCGCGGCCACCACCAGAGCCACCACAATCGCCGCGCCGGGCCGGGCGCTCGGGCCTCCACCATCCTGGCCGCTGCGGTCCTGACCGGGGTCCTCGGCGGGTGAAGGGGACTCTGCTGGATTTACCGGGGGTCTTGACACACTGGCACCCTACCGGACATAGTCGGACAGTGGTGAGGGCCAGCGGCGCCGGTGTGATGTATCGCTCAGCTTTCCGGGGATATCAAGCGTTATTACCCCTTGTTTACACAGCGTTAACATGACAGGCTTGATTCAGATGACCAAGGGGGCCCTGCCGGGCCCTTTTCCTTTGTAGCTACTAGTGAATAATTTCACAAGGGCTCTTCCCAGAAATGGAGCAACTGATCAGCATGGATTGGCGTAACCGCGCAGCGTGCCTCGAAAAGGACCCCGAACTCTTCTTCCCCGTCGGGAACACCGGGCCTGCCCTCCTGCAGATCGAGGAAGCAAAAAGCGTCTGCCGCCGGTGCCCCGTTGTGGACACCTGCCTGCAGTGGGCCCTCGAGTCCGGCCAGGACGCCGGCGTCTGGGGCGGCATGAGCGAAGACGAGCGCCGGGCGCTGAAGCGCCGCGCTGCCCGCGCCCGCCGCGCTTCCTGATCCCACCGAAAGTCCCCATGTTCAAACAGCCCCGGCTGCAACCTTCCAAGGCTGCAGCCGGGGCTGTTTCAGTTGTTCCTCCTGGGCAAGGCCGGCTCCCGCGAAGGCTGCCGTGCTCCGAACCTACTTCCCGGCAAGGCTGAGCCGGATCTCGACGGCGGTGCCGCCACCCTCCCGTGGCCGCCACTGGATGGTCCCGCCCAGTTCGCTCGTCACCAGGGTCCGCACGATCTGAAGCCCAAGCCCCTCAACGTGAGGTGTGTCCGGAAGGCCCGCGCCGTCGTCGGCAATGGTGACGGTGAGCTCCTCTCCGTCATCTCCGTCCGACCGGTCAGCGATCAGCGAGACCGTCCCAGCCCGCCCCTCCAGTCCGTGCTCCACGGCATTGGTTACCAGTTCGTTGATGACCAGGGCCAGCGGGGTGGCGAGGTCGCTGGGCAGCTCGCCAAAGGTGCCGGAGCGTTCCGTCCTGACCTGCTGTGAAGGTGAGGCGACTTCCGCGGAAAGTCGGAACTGCCGTCCGATGAGCTCATCAAAATCCACGCTTTGGGTAAGGCCCTGGGACAGGGTCTCGTGGACCAGCGCGATGGTGGCCACCCGGCGCATCGCCTGCTCAAGCCCCTGTTTCGCTTCGTCGCTGACCATCCGCCGGGACTGCATGCGCAGCAGCGCCGCGACGGTCTGGAGATTGTTCTTGACCCGGTGGTGGATCTCCCGGATGGTCGCGTCCTTGGTAACAAGCTCCATTTCACGCCGGCGAAGCTCGGACACATCGCGGCACAGGACCAGCGCGCCGAAGCGCTGCTGCTCGTCGCGGAGCGGAATCGCGCGCAGGGACAGGCTCACGCCCCGGGACTCGATCTCACTGCGCCACGGCATCCGGCCGGTCACCACGAGGGGCAGCGTCTCATCCACCATGCGGCGGTCCTTCAGCAGGCTGGCGGTCACCTCCGCCAGGGACCGGCCCTCAAGTGACTCCCCGTCACCCAGCCGCCTGAAGGCAGAGACACCATTGGGACTGGCGTACTGCACAATGCCTTCTGCATCCAGCCTGATCAGCCCGTCCCCCACACGCGGCGCACCGCGCCGGGAGCCCGTAGGCGACGCGAAGTCCGGCCAGAGCCCCAGCGTGCCCATCCGCAGCAGGTCATACGCGCACTGGCGGTACGTCAGCTCAAGCCGCGACGGCATCCGCGAGCTGGAGAGGTCCATGTGCGTGGTGACCACGGCAAGGGTGCGCCCGTTGCGGACCATGGGGACCGCCTCCACCCGCAGGGCCATGTCGCTGCTCCAGTTGGTTTCGCTGGAGCGTTCGATGGAACGGCTGCTCCAGGCCTTGTCCACGAGCGGCTGCAGGTCGGACCGGATGCCCTCGCCCACGAAGTCGCCGTGGAACACCGTGTGCGTGGTGGAGGGCCGGACGTGCGCCAGCGCCACGTATCCGTGGTCCGGGTGTGGGAACCACAGTGCAAGGTCGGCGAACGCCAGGTCCGCGACCATCTGCCAGTCCCCCACCAGGAGGTGCAGCCACTCGGCATCGCCCGGCCCAAAATCAGCATGTTCCCTGATGGGGTCCGTAAAGATTGCCACTGCACCTCCATTTGCGACGCCGATTCGCTAGCGTCGAACGATTGACCTCAAGAGCCTCAATGCTACCGACAGTGACGCCATATCGTCGGCCTCGAGTGAATTGACCTCGTCGAACATGGACTTGGCCCTGCTTAGCTGCTCGGCATTCTGAGCCTCCCAGTCCTTCAGGCGGGCCTCCGGCGAGTCGCTGGCAGCGGTGGCGTCCAGCACCGCGGTCGTCATGTCCGAGATGGTGGAGTACAGGTCATCCCGCAGGGCCGCCCGGGCCAGCGCCTGCCACCTGTCCTGCCGGGGCAGGCTGCTGATCCGTTCCAGCAGCGAGTCCGCGTGGAACCGGTTGAAGACGGTGTAGTAGACGGCCGCGATTTCGTTCACGGGGTCCTTGCGCACATGCGCAATCTTGGCAATGTCCAGCAGTACGAAGCTCTCGAAAAGCTCCGCCCATCGCAGGGCGAGGCCCTCCGGCAGTTCCCATTCCCGCGCCGTCTCCAGCCAGCCTGCCACCCGTTCCCGGTCGTCACCCCGCAGGTAGTCCAGCAGGTGGGCCCGCATCGGCTCCATCACGGGCTTGAACTCCGACACGACGTCGGCTATCGGCCGGGATACCGTGCCCTGGCCCAGGAGCCAGCGGACTGCACGGTCAAGCAGCCGCCGGATGTCCAGGTGGACGGCACTCCAGTGCTCGGTGGGGAAGGACGCCGGCAGGCTGTTCAGCTCCCCCACCATGAGGTCCAGCTCGTAGATCTCCCGCAGGGCCACAAACGCCTTCGCCACCGCTGCTTCGCTCGCCGATGTTTCCTCCATCACCCGGAAAGCGAACGTGATGCCGCCGAGGTTAATCATGTCGTTGGCAACCACCGTGGCAATGATCTCGCGCCGCAGCGGGTGGGTGTCCAGTTCAGCGTCAAAACGCTCCCGCAGCTGCGCCGGGAAGTAGGCGCGCAGCGTCTGCCGGAACCAGGGGTCGTCCGCCAGGTCGCTTTCCCGCAGTGCGGTCGCCAGCTCGATCTTGGCATACGCGGCGAGCACCGACAGTTCCGGCGATGTCAGCCCCTGCCCCTGCTGCAGCCGCTCCCGGAGTGCTTCGGTAGAGGGAAGTGCCTCAAGGTCCCGTTTCAGGTCGGCCCTCTTTTCGAGCCAGTCCATCAGCCGTTCGTAGCTTGGGCTCCACTCGGCCACCCTGGTCCGGTCGTTCAGCAGCAGGATGTTCTGGTCGATGTTGTCTTCAAGAACCAGCCGGCCCACTTCGTCGGTCATCGATGCCAGGAAGCCGGCGCGTTCTTCCGCCGACAGTTTTCCGGCGGCCACCATCCGGTCCACGAAGATCTTGATGTTGACTTCGTGGTCGGAGCAGTCCACCCCGGCGGAGTTGTCGATGGCGTCCGTGTTGAGGATGACACCCTGCAGCGCTGCTTCAATGCGGCCGCGCTGCGTCATGCCGAGGTTTCCGCCTTCGCCCACCACCTTGACGCGCAGGTCCCGGCCGTCCACCCGGATCGCGTCGTTGGCCTTGTCCCCCACCGAGGCATTGGTCTCGGTGCTCGCTTTGACGTAGGTCCCGATGCCGCCGTTGTAGAGCAGGTCGGCGGGGGCCAGGAGGACTGCGCGGAGGAGCTCCGGCGGGCTGAGTTCGGTGGTTTCGGCCGGCAGTCCCAGCGCAGAGCGCACTTGGGGCGAAACCGGAATCGACTTGGCCTGCCGGGCGAAGACTCCGCCGCCTTCACTGATGAGCGACTTGTTGTAGTCATCCCACGAGGACCTCGGCAGCTCGAACAAACGCTGCCGCTCGACGAACGAGGCTTCCTCGTCCGGGTTGGGGTCGAGGAAGATGTGGCGGTGGTCGAAGGCAGCAAGGAGGCGGATGTGGCGGGACAACAGCATGCCGTTTCCGAAGACGTCCCCGGACATGTCCCCCACGCCCACCACGGTGAACGGCTGGGCCTGGGTATCCAGGTCGAGTTCGCTGAAGTGGCGTTTCACCGACTCCCACGCGCCCCGCGCGGTAATGCCCATCGCCTTGTGGTCGTACCCCACGGACCCGCCGGACGCGAACGCGTCCCCGAGCCAGAAACCGTACTCGGCAGCGAGCCCGTTGGCGATGTCGGAGAACGTCGCGGTGCCCTTGTCGGCAGCCACCACGAGGTAGGAATCGTCGTCGTCGTGCCTTACAACGTCCGACGGCGGCACAAGCCTTTCGCTGTCACCCTCGGTGAGGAGGTTGTCGGTGATGTCCAGCAGGCCCCTGATGAAGGTCTTGTAGCTTTCGATCCCTTCCGCCATCCAGGCAGCGCGGTCAAGGGTGGGATCCGGAAGCTGCTTGGCAAAGAAGCCGCCCTTCGCACCCGTAGGCACGATGACGGCATTCTTCACCGTCTGCGCTTTAACCAGCCCAAGGATCTCGGTGCGGAAATCCTCGCGGCGGTCGGACCAGCGAAGCCCGCCGCGTGCCACCTTGCCGAAGCGGAGGTGGACCCCCTCCACCCGCGGCGCATAGACCCAGATCTCGAACATGGGGCGCGGGAACGGCAGGCCTTCGAGCCGTGCCGGATCGAGTTTGAAACTCAGGTGAGGCTTCTTCTGGTAGTAGTTGGTCCGAAGGGTCGCCTCGATCAGGTTGACGAAGGTGCGAAGGACCCTGTCGGCGTCGAGCGTTTCCACCTTTTCAATGGACGCGTCCAGGTCCCTGCGCGCGGACGCCTGGGCCTCGGCGCGCTCTTCGTCGCTGAGGGAAGGATCGAAACGCGCGGCGAAGAGCGCCATCAACCCCTTGGTCACGCGGGGGTTGGCCAGCAGGGTGTCGGCCATGAAGCCGAAGGAGTTGGTGTTGCCCATTTGGCGCATGTACCGCGCGTAGGCCCGCAGCACGGTGATCTTCCGCCACTGCAGCCCCTCGCGCAGCACCAGCCGGTCGAAGCTGTCCGACTCCGCTGCACCCGTCACTGCAGCGCCGAAAGACTCTGCCAGGAGCTGACCGGTGGAGACCGGGTCCACCTTTGCCGGGTACTTCAGCCCAAGGTCATACAGGAAGAAGTCGCGGCGGTCCGAAGTTTCGATTTCGAAGGGCCGCTCGTCCAGGACCTCCAGTCCGAGGTTGTGGAAGTACGGCAGGATTTGGCTAAGGCTCTTGGGCTCCAGCATGTAGAGCTTGACCCGGGCGTCCTCCTCCAGCGTTGCCCCCGCGCCTTCCGGGAGATAGACGTGGACGCCGGGCCGCTCCTGGACAGTACCTTCAGCCCTTTCCGCGGCGGCACCATACTTTTCGAACCGGGCGATGTCCTCGAGGGCGTCCTCGACTTCATAATCCACCCGGTAGCTGGCGGGAAACGCTTCCGACCAGATGGCGGCAAGCTCCTTCGCCTCCGCGACGTCCCGCCCCTCGCGCAGGACCTCCGCGATCCCCTCGCTCCAGGAGCGGGCAGCCCGCACAAGGCGCTTTTCCAGCTCTTCCGTATTGACGTTGCTGACGTCCGCGTTCTTGGGCAGCCGGATGCGGAAGAACAGGCGGGCCAGAGCCGACTCCGTCATGCGGGCTTCATAATCGATGGAGACGGCCTGGAACGTTTCGCGGAGTTCCTGCTCGATGCGGAGCCGGACGTTCGTGGTGTACCTGTCCCTTGGAAGATAGACGACGGCGGACATGAACCGGCCGTAGATGTCCGGCCGGAGGAACAGCCGGGTGCGCCGGCGCTCCTGCAGTTTCTGGATGCCGAGGGCGGTGGCAGCCAGGTCCGGGACCTCAATCTGGAAAAGTTCGTCCCTGGGATATGTTTCCAGGATGCCCAGCAGGTCCTTGCCGGAGTGGGAGTCCGGGGGAAAGCCGGCGCTTCGAAGCACCGCGTCAACCTTCTCGCGCACAATCGGAATATTCCGGACCGAGCCGGTGTAGGCGCTGGTTGCCAGGAGGCCAATAAAGCGGCGCTCGCCGTTGACATTCCCCGCGGCGTCAAAGCTCTTCACACCGATGTAGTCCAGGTAGGCCGAGCGGTGGACGGTGGAGCGGGAGTTTGCCTTCGTGATGACCAGTGCGCGTTTTTCCCGCGCCTTCTTCCGGCCGGTGTCCGTCAGGTGCTGGATGTGGGGCGAGTCGGTGGAAGGCCGCAAAAGCCCGAGGCCGCTGTCTTCACGGAGCTCCAGGACATCTTCCCCGTCAACGTTGACCAGGTCGTATTCCCGGTAGCCCAAAAACGTGAAGTTCCCGTCGTCGAGCCAGCGAAGGAGGTCCTGCGCCTGCCGCAGTTCGGCGATTTGGGAGGGGTTGGCTGTCTGGTCAAGGCTTTCCGCGATTTGGATTGCCTTCTGGCGCATCTTTGGCCAGTCTTCCACTGCGGCGCGGACATCCTTCAGGACCCGTTTAAGGCCGTCCAGAAGGGCGGCTTTCGCTTCTTCCGAGACGCGGTTGATCTCGACGGCGATCCAGGACTCCATGTGCGAGGCGTTCTCGCCCTGGGCAATGAGGTGGGACAGGTTGGGCATGGCGGCCGTGTCGCCGCTTGAAATCCCGATGTGCGCCGGGACCCTGCTGACCTTGGTGAGCTCGCCGCTGTCCCTGTTCCGGGTAGCCACGAAGAGGGGGTGCATAACCAGTTTGATGGCGGCATGCTGCCGAACGAGTTCGGCGTTGACCGAGTCCACCAGGAAGGGCATGTCATCTGTTACAACGAAGACCACGCTGCTGTCTTCCTCGTCCAGGATGGCGACCTTCGCCTGGCCAGGCCGCCGGACGGAAGCGATCTCCCGGTGATGATCGGCGCGCGCAACCAGCACGTCCCGGGGGTACGTTCGCGCGTCCTCTTCGGCGAGATGCTGGTAGTAATCCCCAATGAAGCCCTCATCGCCTTCAAGAGAAAGGGGCTGATCCTCCACGCTGGATCCAGACGACATCGACAAACGCCTCCATCACAAGATATTTGCTGCACCATTGCAGCTCTTATGGCGAGCCTAGTCCTTCGCCCGGCGTCGTGCTGTGGAAGAAAAGACAGGAGATCTACGATTTTGCTGGTCGGATGCACAAACCAAATTGCGGATGGCCTGGCGGAGGGGCGAATCTGGTGCAACCTCCAGCAGCAGGGATCCGCCCAACAGTGCGGCATCCGCCGCTGACACATCGTAGGGGAGGAAAGCCTTCAGCTCAGATGCGGGACCGTACCGTTCCCAGGCATCCTTCAGCTGCCGCTCCGGCCCCCTGCCTACCGACGAGGCGCGTACCCGGTTCATCACAACAATGGGTGATGCCTGGGGAACGGATACCTCGAGCTCGGCGAGGCCACGGACCAGCCTCGGCACTCCAACCGGGTCCGCGGTGCCCACTGCGTAGAGTGTGTCAGCCAGCTCAAGCGACCGCAGCGTAGCTGCGTTCCGCCGCGGTGCGAGCGTGTCGAAACTGAGTTCTTCATCCGCTTCAAGGCAGAACCCGGCGTCCACCACCACGATTTCGGCAATCTGCCGGGCGCGTTCGAGGACCAGCGCAAGGGCGGACGCCCTGAGCTCCGTCCAGCGGTCCGCCCGGGTAATACCGGTAAGCACCCTGAAAGTGCCTGCTTTGGTTGCCACTGGTGCGGCAATCTTCTCGAGCGCCTCCACGTCCAGCAGTCCCTGGTCCGCGAGCCTGCACGCCTGTGCAAGGCCAGCCGACTCATCGAGGAGGCCCAGGACGGCCGCTATGCTGGCGCCGTAACTGTCGGCGTCAACAAGGAGAACGGCCTTACCTTCCGCCGCCAACTCCCCCGCTATGTTTGCAGCCACGGTGGTCCGCCCGGGAGCTCCGGCCGGTCCCCAGACCGCGATGATCCTGCCCGGGCCCGGTTCGTCCGGGCCCGGGCACGGCTCTGCCTGGTCGAGCTTCAGGGCAGCGCCGGGGTCAGCCGGTCCGCTTCTCCGGGCGAGACCACCGGGTCCCGGCCCTGCGAGTTGGGCTACCGCCTCCGCAATCCTGTCGGAGAGCGCAGCCGACTCCACGCCGGTCAACGCTGACGCAACCCCTATTGACCGCAGCCGGGCGGCTTCGTCGGCGCTGTCAGTCAGGGCGATGATTGCCACGCCAACGGCCGCGAGCCTGTCCACGAGGGACGAAGTCAGCCCCTCGGACCCGTCCGCCACAATCGCAGCCCTGGCCAGGCCACTTTGGCACGCCGCCAGAAGTTCAGGAAGTTCCGCGCACCTCCTGACCACCGTGACCGGTCCGTGCAGGCGCTCGAGGCCGCCCACCAGATCATCCCGGCTCTGGCCGACGGTAACTACCGGGATGCTCACCTGGCACCGCCGCCCGGGTTCCAGACCACGGAGATTTTCGCTTCGTTGGCCTGGGCTCCCAGAAGAGCCGGCATCTGGCCGTCCTCTACCAGCACCATCAGGACGGTGGTTTTTGACGATCCCAAGGCGGTGGAGCCTGCGGTTACTTCCGCGATCTCAGCACCGGGGAGAAGGAGCTTCGGTTCGCTGAATCCGTTGCGGGCGTCCGGCTGTGCAACCCAAACGTCAACCCTCGCACCGGCGACGGCCTGCGCCGGGAGGGTTTCCTCGATGGTGAGGGCTACCGGTTTCCGGTCGAGTTCGTCGACTGTGCCAAGGCTTGCGCGGGGCACCAGTTGGTCCTTGCCGATGCGCTGGACCGCCACCACGCCTTCGGGGAGACCTGATTCGGCCGTAATGTACTGCGCTTCCGTCTCGCCCAGGCGCACCTTTGCGCGCACGACGTTGTCCCGGGTCAGCCTTTCCCCTACCGCAATGCCGTCACGGGCCGCATATACCTCGGTGGTCCGGTCCGCATTGCCAACAAGGAACACAACACCCGCCACGGACACCAGGACCAGAAGGACACCCACCAGCAAGCGGGGGTCCTTCCATGATGGCCGCTTCAACCTTGCCGCCGTGGCAGATGAATCAGGAACCAAGATAATTCTCCCCCTATGCGCCAGCCCTGCTTGCCGTGTCCAAACACCCTCATTGTTACCGCCGGGGCGCTGGAACGAAAGTCACGATGCCAAACAGGGCCAATCTGTGGATAACAGCAGCATGATGCCCCTTTCGATGGCAAAATGGAGGCATGCCAAGGTTCCTAACGCTTGCAGATGTCGCCGAGCAGCTTCAGATCAACTCGCCGGCCGCGTACGCGCTGGTCCGCAGCGGAGAACTGAAGGCCATCCAGGTGGGCGGCCGGGGGCAATGGCGGGTTGAAGAAAAGATGCTGGAGCAGTACATCGAGGAGCGCTACGCCGAGGCCAGCCGGATGATCCAGGAATCAAAGTCCAAGTCAGTCTGAGCTCCGTCCGGGACTTCGGCGGCAACAGTACCGCCGGCTAAAAATCGGCAGTCCGCCGTGACCTGATGGCCGCCAACCCCGCAAACGGGATGACTGACACCTGTCCGACCTGGCTGCTGCGGCGCACCTCCCCCGGAGTGAACGTCGCCAGGTCCAGGTAGTCCTTCCCCACCCGGTCGATGACACCGGCCAGCCTCACCGCCCCGGCGCCATGCCCCAATGTCACCGCCAACTCCGCACGGTCCCGCGCCAGGGCGCGCAACGCGTGCGCAAGTCCCAGCGCCCTGCGCACCGCCGAGGGTTCAGTGACTGATAACCTGCCCAAGCCCACATAACGTACAGCGGCGGCATACGGGACCAGGACCTGGTGCCGCTCCTCATCGAGCACCAGGGCATCAGCGCCGGCGTGGCTCAGTGTGCCGCGGGCAACCTCGCCACATGCGAGATGCACGGCGAGGCGGCATCCCAAGGCGCCGCGGAGCCGGTCCGCGAGCCCGACGTCCACCATCTCCGCCCGGGCCCGTTCGTTGATCTCGGCGTCCATGGAAAGCCGCTCCGCTTCGGCGAACTGGCTTTCCATGTCATTGAAGAGTGCATCCCAGCGCATTGCGCCAGCGTAGGACCGCGCCGGGCGGCCGGTCAATGCAGCAAGTAATTCTTTCCAGCGTATGGACAAACCTGCACAGCTAGGATCAAACTGTGCTTATGCGAATCAAACAGCATCAAACTGCATCAAACAGGGACTTTGCGGTGAGGTACGCTGCACTGCGGTTGTCCGCCGACGCTGTGGCAGCGGCAGCTGCTCTCCTGTTGGGTCTTTTGCTATGCCTCGTCGGTTCGGGGCTGATGGCACAGTGGAAGGATTCGTCCGCGCGGCAGCAACAGCCCGGCGTCGAGGAGCTTCTGGCCGCCGCGGCAGGCATGGCAGGAGCGGGCATTGTGGCCTGGTGGTTCCTGTCGCTGGCGTGCGCGGCAGCAACAGCCTTCCTTGCCAGGACCGGCAGGACCAGGGCTGCAGCCGCCAGCCGGAAGTTTTCCCCCGCATTCATGCAGCGGCTGATGCTTGCCGCGTTGTCCGTTCAACTCCTGTCCGGACCCGTTGCCCACGCCTCGGTGCCGGCACCCGGCCCGGCGTGGGCACCCACGCAAGGCCATTCAACCTCGGCGCCCGCCAGCCACGCCACGGCGACAGCCCCGGTTTCAGTTCAGTCCCCGCCGGCCGGCACGGAGGCGCTGTCCGGTGCAGGGACCCGACCCGGGAAAGAAGCACCTGCCGGCAACGTGGCGCCCGTCCATACAGGGACGGAACCCGTTGTCGTCGAAGCGAGGGCGACATCAACACCCGTCCACCCTGGCTGGCAACCTGTCCCGCCGGTGGTGAACCCTGGCATGCTTGCGGCTCCTGCCACCCGGGTCCCTCAGGAAGCGGCGGCTGCGGGGCTTGAAGGCGTCACCGTCCAGGCGGGAGACACCCTGTGGGACATCGCTGCCCGTCATCTGGGACACGGCGCTTCGGACCTGGACGTCGCGCTTCAGTGGCCCCGCTGGTACCAGGCCAACCTGGCACTCATCGGACAGAACCCTGACGTGCTGCTCCCGGGACAGATTCTTCAGCCACCTTCACACGCCCGCAAATAGCCAGGTCCGCTCCCGTCGATCCGTCAACAGTCCTTAGCCCGATCCCATCCGCCGTCCAACTGACCGGCCATCCAACCAAGGGGAACCAATGAGTGCAGTAACATCGATACGCACGGACCGGACAACAAGCAGGGCGGGCCAAGGTGCAGCCCCGGGAACGGAGGCAGGCCATGCGCCGCCGCGCCGGGCACCTACACCATCGTTGGCTCCGAGCCGCCACGGAACTCCCGCGCCTTTGCATCCCGCCGACGACATGGCAGAGGTCCGCGCAATCACCCGCGCCACGGTGCAGGCAGCCATGGAGGTACTCGCGGGGATCCGGCCGATCCATCAGCTCGCCCGGCGCCTTGACCCCCGCTGCCTGGCGGCACTACAGCACCGCGCCGCCCTTATCCGGCGCGAGCTCACGCGGACGGGCAATCCGGCCCTGGCAAAGCTCCATCGCAACTCAACTGTCAGGTCGGTCCGGGTCTGCGAGGTCGCCGACGGCATTTACGAGGCCAGCGCAGTGGTGGTGGACGACGTCCGTGCCCGTGCTGTTGCCGTCCGGCTTGAGCAAAGCAAACAGGTGTGGCGGGTGACTGAACTTATCATTGGTTGAAGACGCAGCGAAAAGGCAGCAGGGCCGGGAACCCTTGTTCCCGGCCCTACACTCACTGCATTGCCTGGCACTGCCGCCGGCAGGTCCGCCAGCGGTCAGCGGCGCTTCTTCTTTGCGGAGCGCCTGGCCGCATCCTGCGCGGCCGCCTTGGCCGGATTTCCGGAACGGCCGGAGGAACGGGTCTCTACCCTGGTCTGCGTTTCACCGGTTTCGCTCGGAGCCGTGTACTGCAGCTGGGCAGGCTTTTCCGGTGCTTCCAGACCGGCGGCCCGTACCTGCGGTTCAACATGCTCGGTGTGTCCGCCCTGGGCATCTGCCACCACCACGTCCTGGGCAGGCGTGACTTCCACTTCAAGATTGAACAGGAAACCGACGCTCTCTTCCCGGATGGCTTCCATCATGCTCTGGAACAGGATGAAGCCCTCACGCTGGTACTCCACGAGGGGATCACGCTGTGCCATGGCGCGCAGGCCAATGCCCTCTTTGAGGTAGTCCATCTCGTACAGGTGTTCCTGCCACTTCCGTCCAATGACGGAGAGGACCACCCTGCGTTCAAGTTCCCGCATGCTTTCGGAGCCGATTGCTTCCTCACGCGCCTGGTACACCAGCCGCGCGTCGGACAACAACTCCTCCTTCAGGAACTCAACGGTGAGCCTGGACTTCCCGCCGGCTTCCTCGATGATCTCTTCCGGAGTAACGCTGACAGGGTAGAGCGTCTTGAGGTTGGTCCAGAGCTGGTTGTAGTCCCAGTCGTCACCGTTACCTTCGGCCGTTGCGGCGTCGATGAAAGCGGTAATGGTGTCCTCGACGAAGAACTGCACTTTCTCATGCAGGTCGTCGCCTTCGAGAATCCGGCGCCTGTCGCTGTAGATAGCTTCACGCTGACGGTTGAGGACGTCGTCGTACTTCAGGACGTTCTTGCGCTGTTCGGCGTTGCGGCCCTCAACCTGCCCCTGGGCGGAGGCAATTGCCCGGGACACCAGCTTCGATTCCAGCGCGACGTCGTCGGGCACGGAGCTGTTCATGAGCCGTTCGGCAGCCCCTGAGTTGAAGAGCCGCATAAGGTCATCGGTCAACGACAGGTAGAACCGGGACTCGCCGGGATCGCCCTGGCGGCCGGAACGTCCGCGGAGCTGGTTATCGATGCGGCGTGATTCGTGGCGCTCGGTGCCGAGGACGTAGAGTCCGCCGAGGTCCAGGACTTCCTCATGTTCGTCCTTGACGGACTGCTTCGCAGCCTCAAGGGCGGCCGGCCACTGGGACTCGTACTCCTCGGAGTTCTCTTCAGGGTCCAGTCCGCGCTTCGCGAGCTCGGCCACAGCGGTGAACTCAGCGTTGCCGCCGAGCATGATGTCGGTACCGCGGCCGGCCATGTTGGTTGCCACCGTGACGGCACCCTTTCGGCCCGCCTGGGCCACGATGGCGGCTTCGCGTGCATGGTTCTTCGCGTTCAGGACCTCGTGGCGGATGCCCTCCTTCGCAAGGAGCCGGGAGAGGTATTCGCTCTTTTCAACGCTGGTGGTGCCCACCAGGACGGGCTGGCCCTTTTCGTGGCGTTCGGCAATGTCCCGCACAACGGCGTCGAACTTGACCGTTTCATTCTTGTAGACGAGGTCCGGCTGGTCGATGCGCTGCATGTCCCGGTTGGTGGGAATGGCCACTACGCCCAGCTTGTAGGTGCTCATGAACTCGGCTGCCTCGGTTTCGGCGGTGCCGGTCATGCCCGAGAGCTTGCCGTACATGCGGAAGTAGTTCTGCAGCGTCACGGTGGCCAGGGTCTGGTTCTCAGCCTTGATCTCGACGCCTTCCTTGGCCTCGATCGCCTGGTGCATGCCCTCGTTGTAGCGCCGGCCGGCCAGGATGCGGCCGGTGTGCTCGTCTACGATCAGCACTTCGCCGTCCAGGATGACGTAGTCCTTGTCCCGCTTGAACAGTTCCTTGGCCTTGATGGCGTTGTTAAGGAACCCGATGAGGGGTGTGTTCGCAGACTCGTACAGGTTCTGGATACCGAGGTAGTCCTCCACCTTTTCGATGCCGCTCTCCAGGACGCCGACGGTGCGCTTTTTCTCGTCCACCTCGTAATCCTTCTCCGGCTGCAGCCGGAGGACCACTTTGGCGAATTCGCTGTACCAGCGGTTGGTGTCCCCCTGCGCGGGGCCGGAGATAATCAGCGGGGTACGCGCCTCATCGATGAGGATCGAGTCCACCTCGTCAACGATGGCGAAGTTGTGCCCGCGCTGGACGAGCTCGTTCCTGTCCCACGCCATGTTGTCGCGGAGATAGTCGAATCCGAACTCGTTGTTGGTTCCGTACGTGATGTCCGCGGCGTACTGCTGGCGCCGGACGGCAGGGTCCTGGTTGGCCAGGATGCACCCGCTGGTCAGGCCCAGGAAGCGGTAGACGCGGCCCATGAGGTCGGACTGGTATTCGGCGAGGTAGTCATTCACGGTGACCACGTGGACACCCTTGCCGGTCAGCGCGTTCAGGTAGGCGGGAGCGGTCGCCACCAGGGTTTTGCCTTCACCGGTCTTCATTTCCGCGATGTTGCCCAGGTGCAGGGCGGCACCACCCATCAACTGGACATCGAAGTGGCGCATCCCCAAGGTCCGTGACGAAGCTTCGCGGACTGCGGCAAAAGCCTCGGGGAGGAGGTCGTCCAGCTTCTCGCCGTCCTGGTGGCGTTCGCGGAGCCGGGCGGTTTCTTCCCGGAGTTCGGCATCGGTGAAGGTCTTGAAGGAATCTTCCAGGGCATTAATGGAGTCGGCATAGTTCCGCAGTTGCCGGAGTGTTTTTTTGTCACCGGTGCGGAGAAGTTTTTCGATAAGTGATGCCACGTGAAGATGCTCCCAGTCTCATGCCGCCGAATTCTGGCGTTTTTAGTCTACGGGAGAGACACCGCCGAGAGTCCCGTTTGTTCCCTCAGAGCGGATACTCCCCCGCCGCCGACTGCCGCGGCGAGGCTCCCCGCGAGGTCGCCCACCGGGAACACTTCCACATCGGACAGGCCGAGCCAGTCCGCCATGAGCCGAACCTCCGCAGCGAGTTCGACGGCGGTGTCCGGCGGGGCGTCCGGCTCCGCGAAGGCGGACCTCGCCAGCAGGGTCCCGCGTTTGCGGTCCGCCTTCAGGTCCACACGGGCCACGATCCTGTCGCGGAGGAGGAAAGGAAGGACGTAATACCCGTAGCGCCTCTTGTGTTCGGGCGTGTAAATCTCGATCCGGTAATGGAAGCCGAACAGTTCCTCAAGCCGCCGGCGTTCGAAGACCAGGGAGTCGAACGGACTCAGCAGGGCACGGCCGGTGGCCCGGCGAGGCAACCTCGCCCCGACATGGCGGAAGACGTCACGGTCCCAGCCCGGCACAGTGACGCGCTCCAGCCTGCCCATCCGCACCAGATGTTCGACGGCGGCCGCCGCGGCTTTGGGAGGCGTGCGGAAGTAGTCGGCGAAACAACGTACGGTGCCGATGCCATGTGCCTGGGCAGCGGCGTCGATCAGCCGGTGCATTGCTTCCGCGGGACCGGCCTCGTCTCCCGCCGGCGCGGTCTGCTGCGGCAGCACCCTGGGAGTCAACGTGTACCTCCGCTCGAACTGCTCCGTCCGCGATGCCGCGGAAACCACGCCTTCCTCGAACAGATGCTCGAGCACGCGTTTGACGGCATTCCAGTTCCAGCCCCAGTTGGCCGTCTCCTTCTCCTCGACATGGCCCATCCTGGCAGTCAGCTGGGCCGCAGTCAGTGGCCGTGAGCGTGCCAGCGTGTCCAGGATCTTCCCTGCGATTGCGTCGCGAAGGTCCGGGTCCATGCGGGAGGCGCCAACCCAGGAGCGCTTCTGCCACAGGAGAAGGTCCGCGTAGTGCTCCGGGCGGATGTAGCTCGCCTCGTGGGCCCAGTACTCCACCATGCGCCGCGGATGGACGTCGGTCATTCGCTGCAGGATGTTTAGGTCGTAGTTTCCCAGCCGCGAAAAGAACGGCAGGAGGTGGCTCCGGGAGACGACGTTCACGGAATCGATCTGGACGAGCTGGATCCGGGCAAAGGTGCGGCCCACCGCCCGCGAGGTCACGGGGCCGGTGGGCCGTCCTTTGTCGAGTCCCTGGGCTGCCAAAGCGATCCGCCGTGCCTGGTCCAGGCTCAGCGTCGCTGACACATCAGTCCTCTCTGTGGATGGTGTTCACCACCCTAAGCCTTTGCGGCGGCGTCATCCGAACGGTACGCGATGACCTTTTCCTCCACCACGGTGTCTCCGGGTTCGCACTCGTGGTCCAGCGTGATGACCCCGTAGGTCCAGCCGCGGCGCCGGTACACGACCGACGGCGTGTTGGTGGCCTTGTCCACGAAAAGGTAGAAATCATGGCCAACAAGTTCCATGTTGTCTACGGCATCGTCGAGGGAGAGGGAGGCGGCAGGAAAAACCTTGCGCCGGATCAGGACCGGGGAATTACCGGCCGGGATGTCGTTTTCAACATCGTAGGGAGACTTGTCCTCGGGGGCGGCGACGGCCTCGTTCCGGTGGCTGGCCTCGACATAAAGCGGTTCTTGCGTGCTGGCAGGTTCCAGGGCGGCCGTCGCTTCCCGGACCGCCTTAGGGGTGTGCCGTCCATGATGGACCTTCTTACGGTCCTTGGCCCGACGGAGCCGTTCAAGCAGTTTGTTGTAGGCAAGATCAAAGGCCGCGAACTTGTCAGCGGCGCTGGCTTCGGCACGAATCACGGGTCCCCGGCCCAGTACGGTCACCTCAACGGTCAGCTGATCGCCGGTCTGCCGGGCATTGGTCTCCTTGGAGACTTTCGCGTCGACCCGCTGGACCTTGTCCCCAAGCGACTCGATTTTCGAAATCTTTTCCCCGGCATATTCACGGAACCGGTCTGAAACTGTCAGATTTCGTCCGCTGATCATAAACTCCATGGTGCCCTCCAAATGACTTCGGTGACACGACGGCGGCGCTTCCCTGGGCCGATCTGTGTGACAGTCGAGCCCCTCTCCGAGCCGCCATCGAAAGGTACATTCTGTTCTTGGTACCCACCACCGACGTTAGTTCATAGGCACCCGTTATTCATCCTTTCTTGGTTTATTTTTTTCTAAGTCATGGCGGTTTCCGCGGGTCCCCGGGGTGGGGCGCTGTGGCCCTCGGCGTCCGGCGGGCGTGTCGCAGCGAGGACGACGGCGCCCGCTACCTTGGCCCCTGCCGCATGAAGCGCGCGGGCTGCTTCGGCCAGCGTGGCGCCGGTGGTGAGGACGTCGTCGATGATGACGCAGCGGCGCCCGGCCACCCGTGCCTGCCCCCGCACGGTGACCCGCATGGAACCGCGCACCCGCTGCGCCCGGGCCCCCCGGTCCAGGCCTTTTTGGCCGCCCGGCAGCTGCAGGACGGCCCCGCCGGATTTGGCGAGGACATCTGCGACAGGCAACCCGGCAAGCTGCTGCGAGGCCCCGGCAAGCAGCAGGTGGACGGGGCTGAAGCCCCGGTTCAGATAGGCCTTGGTGCTGGTGGGCACAGGGACAAGACAGGTCTCTTCGAAGCCATCAATTGCTGCGCGGACCGCCCCGCCGAGCGCGCGGCCCAGGCTTCGCTTGAGCTGATACTGGCCGTGCCTCTTGAACGACAACAGCGCCTGCGCGAGCTCTTCGCGGTAGACGCCGGCAGCCACCACCGGAAGCAGCACCAGCCCGTCCACATCCATTAGTGCCGGTGCTCCGCTTTCTGCCCGGAACGGGACTGCGGTGAGGCGCCGGATGTGGCGGCCGCAGGGGATGCAGAGCGCCCGGTCTTCCGCACCGCAGCAGACGCAGTCAACCGGAACGGCAAGCGACAGTAGGTCTGCCGCCGCTCCCGCCAGCTGGTCGGTGAACCGCAGGAGGGCGCTGCCGTGGTCTGAGCGGTGCCTGCCGGAAATTATTTCGGCAGGCGGGTTGAGGTCGGGATCGAGCCGGACACGTGTCACGGCCCTCCGGCCGGCCAGGGGTCTGATGTCCACCCCTACATCTTCGGCCTGCGCACCGTTGCCGGGCAGCGGGCAGGCGCGCTATGTGGACAGTGCCCCGACGGGCTCCTGCCTACCGCGTTCTCAGCCGGGAAATGCCGGATCGATCGGGCCCTTGATCTGCGGAGACCAGCCGTTGCCAAGCCGCTGGAAGATCCCTTCGGCGGACTGGGCATAGATTTCCTCGGACCCGTTGCCCGCGCTGAGGGCCACTAGGCCCGGCCACGGTGCCAGCTGCTGCGGCTGCCCGGAGGTGAGCGACAGCAGTTCCGGGGTGACGTTCTGCCCGGCAGATCCCTTCATCACGGCAACGGTTGTATCCGTGACCCAGACGCCCTGGTCCGGATCATTGCCAGTGGCCAGGGTAATCGGCGGTGTCAGCTCACGCGGCGTGCCGTCGGCGCCCCGGATAATTCCGGTCACCTGAACCCGGGTCTTGCCGTTCTGCTCCGAAATCACCAGCGCCCGGACCGCTTCCCTGGAAATCCGGAATTCCTTGACTGTCCTTCCGGCCAGCCACGCGGGCGACAGGGTGACGGTGGGGACGGCGGCGCCCTCCGCAATCCCGGCCGGGCGGAATGCCACAACTTCAGTGCCGCCCGTGGCACCCGGACCTGCCGACCAGACCCATTCACTGAGGCCGAAGGATGGCCGGCTCAGCGTGGTCCTCGTGGTCAGTGCCCGTGCGGGCTGCCCGGGACTGATGCTGTACAGCGTGGTGCGGCTTTCATTGAGGAAGGCGGCCGTCTGCGAAACCGGGGATTCCGCGGGGAACCGCGGGGTGAGCGATGACACGGGCTGCATGTCCGGAAGCGGCGAGACCCTGTTGTTTTCGTACCGCACCAGCTCGTTGCCGCTGATGGCAATCTGGCGGGACGGCACGCTCTTGTCCTGGACCGGCGGGAGGACGGCTCCGTTGTCCTCCACCCGCACCAAGTCCTGGTTGGCGCGGAGCTCGACATTGACGACGTCAGGCTGGCTGCGGAACGTCAGCGTCAGCTGCATCTGCATCCGGAGCCGGTCCTCCGGGGACGTCTCCATCAGTTCCTTGGCCGTCAGGTCCACCTGCGCAGCCCCCGAGACGACGGGAACCGATTCCCGAGCGAGCTTGATGCCGGAGGGGAACGCACTCGCCACCGCCCCGCGCAGGTACGGCGCAGGGCCCGCCAACAGCGCGCTGGTCATCGCCTTGACCGTCTTGTTCTTGATAAACCAGCGGACATCCGGGACAGCGAACGTGAAAGTGGGGTCGTAAAAGTAGATGGGGTAAGCCCCGTAAATCACTTTGAAGGTTTCCTCGGCGATGGCGGTGCCGTCAGGGAGGTTGGAAATCCGCCATTCACCGTCCACCTGGGTGAGAGTCACGGGAATATTCTCAATGGTTCCCTCCGGCGACTGGGTGGCGATGCCGTCCGCGTCCACGGTGTAGGCGACATCCAGCTCATAGTTGTAGACATTCTCGTTTCCCGTTGCCACCACCCGCGCCTCCCGGTAAACGAGCGCCCGCTGGTCCGGTTTCCAGGACACCGAGGAGGCCTGGGTCAGGTATTGGCGTGCCACAGCGTAGTCGTCCTCGTAGCCGCTGCCGGCCCGGTAGAAGTAATCGATGATGGTTTCCGGCAGGGCACCCGGTTGGGGAGCTGCCGGCAGAAACACCGGCGCGCTGACGTTCCCCGCGCTGCCTTCGCTGCTTTTCCCCACCGGCCCCGAGGTGGGAATACGGGCGCAGCCGGCCAGCAGTACCAGCAGGAGGACCAGCAGCGCAGCAGGCAGCTTCGCCCGGCTGCCGGCGCGACCCATCATTTTCCCTCCTTGGGGGACGATGCCGGAGCAAGCGACGTGGCCCCCGTTTCCAGGACCAGCATGTTCCTTGAGCCCGGCTCACCGGGAAGCGTGATGTCCTCGGGCTCCAGCTGGACCGGCGACTTGTCGATCTCTTCTCCTTGGCGGAGCGGCAGCGTCAGCCGGAAGTTGGCGCCGCTTCCCTTCTTGCCCCACGCCTGGAGCCAGCCGTTGTGCAGTTTGGTGTCCTCCATGGCAATGGACAGGCCAAGGCCGCTTCCGCCGGTAGTGCGCGCCCGCGCAGGGTCTGCCCGCCAGAAACGGTCAAAGACGCGCGCCGCTTCCGCGGGATCCATTCCGATCCCCTGGTCCCGGACGGCCACCCCGACGGCGGTCTGGCTGGCTGCCACGGTGATAGTGACGGGCTTACCTTCGCCGTGCTCCACGGCGTTGAGGATCAGGTTCCGCAGGATCCTGTCGATGCGCCGGGCATCCATTTCCACGATGACGGCACCCTCCGGTGCCCTGAGGACGATCTCGGAACCATATTCGGCAGCCACCGGGGCGGCACCCTCGATGGCGTGGGCGATCACCTGCAGGATGTCCTCCGCTTCCGCATCCAGTACCGCCACACCGGCGTCGAACCTGGAGATCTCCAGCAGGTCCGAGAGGAGCGACTGGAACCGCTCCACCTGGTTGTAGAGCAGTTCAGCCGAACGCTTGTTGATGGGGTCAAAATCGTGCCGGGCGTCGTACAGGACCTCCGCAGCCATCCGGACAGTGGTCAGCGGTGTCCGCAGCTCGTGGGAGACGTCGGAGACGAAGCGCTGCTGCATCTGGGAGAGGGTTGCCAGCTGGGTGATCTGTTCCTGGAGGCTGGCTGCCATGTGGTTGAAGGAGGCGCCGAGGCGGGCCACTTCATCTTCACCGCGGACCACCATCCGCTCCTGCAGCTGGCCCGCGGCGAGCTTCTCGGAGACCATGGCGGCGTGGCTGACCGGGCTGACCACGTTCCGAGTGACGTACCAGGCGACGGCTCCGATCAGGAGCACCAGCACCGCACCGCCCGCCCAGAGGACGCTCTGGATCTCGTCCAGCGTCTTCTGCGCGGTATTAAGGTCGTAAATAAGGTAGAGCTCGTAGACGGTGCCGTTGAAGGTCACTTTGTTGCCCACGGCAATGCCTGGCCGGTCCTCGGTGCCGACCGGGATGACCGTGGATGCCCAGTACTGGTCCTTCCCGGATTCCTGCACGGCCTTGCGAAGCTCCGGCGGAATGACGCTGACGGTCAACTGGTCGGAAGCCCGGGATTCGACCCAGCGGTTCCGCGGTTTTGTTTGTTCAGGCACCGCCTCGAAGACGTACCTGCGCTGGATGACCGACCCGCGGCCCTCCACAGCGTTCAGGGTGTCGTAGACGAGGGTGATCACGCTTGCCTGGTCGGTGACCTGCGCGCCGTCGAACGTGTCCTGCACCTGCTTTACGTTGTAGCGGGTCTCCGACTCGGCCTGCGTCAACCGCTCCTGGAAGAGGTTGTTGGCAATCTGGTTGGACAGGTACGCGCCCACCACCGCGAAGGAGGTGACGGCCAGGAGCAGTGTGGTGAGGACCGTCCGAAACTGCAGGGACCTGCGCCACCGGCGCTGAAGGGAGCGTCCGATGTACCGCAGTGCAGGAAGGAACCGGCGGACTCCGGTCTTGACCAGCCGCGCAACGCGCATGCTGACAATCAGGGACCGCCGCTGCCAGAGATGGGCGCGGAACGCCAGGCGCCGCAGGCGCAGGCTGATGTCGTCCCCGTGTTCGGGGGCAGGCGGCGGGCCGGTGCCGCTGTGATGCCCGGAAGTTCCCCCGGGGGCGGGGTTCGCTGAAGCGGGCACGCCCGTCCCGGGTGTACCGCCTTGCGCCGTGGGTTCAGGCTCCTGCTTTGTAGCCGACACCACGCACCGTCAATACGACTTCCGGAGCTTCCGGATCCTGCTCGATCTTGGAACGGAGGCGCTGGACATGGACGTTCACAAGGCGAGTATCGGCAGCGTGCCGGTAGCCCCAGACCTGCTCGAGCAGCAGTTCGCGGGTGAACACCTGCCAAGGTTTCCGGGCAAGGGCCACCAGGAGGTCAAACTCCAGGGGCGTCAGCGAGATCCGCTCATTGCCCCGGCTGACGGTGTGCCCGGCGACATCGATGGTGATGTCGGCGATGCGCAAGGTTTCGGGCGCTTTCTGGTCACCGGGGCGGAGCCGTGCGCGGACGCGGGCCACGAGTTCGGCCGGCTTGAACGGCTTGGGCACGTAGTCATCGGCGCCGGATTCGAGTCCCCGGACGACGTCGGACGTGTCCGACTTGGCAGTGAGCATGACGATCGGAACATCGGACTCAGCGCGGATTTGCCGGCAGACCTCGATGCCGTCCACACCGGGAAGCATGAGGTCCAGCAATACAAGGTCCGGCCGGGATGACCGGAAAACGTCCAGCGCCTGGGCGCCGTCCGCGCAGAAGACCGGCTCGAAGCCGTCGTTGCGGAGAACAATTCCAATCATTTCGGCCAGCGCTTCGTCATCGTCTACCACCAGAATGCGTGCCTTCATAGCTATATATTCCCTTATCAGGATGGCTTTGTCCTATTGGACACCCTCCGGCATGGCGGGGCGCTAGGATGCCCGACGCCGGAACTATAGGCTGGTGCCACGCCGGGCGTTTTGCAGCGCCGCGCCTGAGCCAATGGAGCGGGTGCCAGGCTGACGGCGCACTGGTACGGGGGAAGGAACATTGGTGTCACCACAGGATTCGGACTCGCAGGAGCCTCAGGACCGGGAGGCTGCCTGGCGGCACCCTTCCGGACAGCAACCGTCGGCACAGCAACCCCCGGCACAGCAACCCCCGGGGCAGAACCCGTGGGGGCCGCCGGCGGGGCAGCAATCCCCAAGCCAACAGACTCCAGGCCAGCAAACCCCAGGCTGGCAGACCGCAGGCTGGCAACAGGCTCCTCAGCAGCCGTGGGGGCCGCCGTCGTGGCAACAGCCCCCTGCGCAGCCGCCGTGGGGCCAGCCCGGTTCTGGCCACTCCGGGCCGCCGCAGCCCCGCTATCCAAACCAACTTCTTCCGAACCAGCAGTTTGGCCAGGCCTCTCCCCGGGGCCAGCAGCGGTATGCTGCTCCCCCGAAGCCGGGCATAGTCCCGCTGCGTCCCCTGATGTTCGGGGAGATCATGGACGGGTCCTTCCAGGTGATCCGGCGGAACGCAAAGGCCATGCTGGGCGCTTCGCTGCTGGCCCAATCCCTGGCCGCCGTCCTTACCGCTGTCCTCACTGCGGCCACTGCAACTTCGGCGGGCTCCATCGAAGCCTGGGCAAACAGCGCCAGTGAGGCCGATCTGACAGCCCTGGGCCTGGGATTCGTGGCCGCCATGCTGCTGGTCGTCGTCTTCACCCTCTTCATTGCCTCCGTCCTGCAGGGCGCCATGGTGGTGCCGGTGGCCCGGTCCATCCTCAACCGGCCCACCAGCTTCAAGCAGATGTGGTCCCTCGCCCGCCCTCGGGTCGGGGCGCTGATCCGGCTTGCTGCCCTGCTGATGACCGCCGGACTGCTGGCGATGCTTGTCCCCGCCGCGTTGGCCGTGGCGCTGATCGCAAGCATGGAAGGGGTGGGGATCCTGCTGCTCATCCCCCTGTTCCTCGGTTTCGTTGCCCTGTACGTATGGATTTACGTGAAGCTGATGGTGGCCCCGGCCGCGGTTGTCATTGAAGAGCTGGGTGCCCTGGACAGCCTCCGCCGCTCATGGGAACTCACCCGGTCCAACTGGTGGCGGATCCTGGGGATCACGCTCGTAGTGGGCATTCTGGTGGGCGTCGTCAGCCAGATCGTCATGATCCCGGCAGGCCTGCTGCCCCCGCTGGTGGCCAGTTACCTTTCCCCGCACGGCGGCAGTGGGCAGGAGGTGGCCATCGCCGTGGCGGTCGGAATCATCACCGCAATCCTCGGCGCGCTGGCCGGGGCCCTCGGCTACGCCTTACAGACGTCCGTGATGGCACTGATCTACATGGACCTCCGCATGAGGAAGGACGGGCTGGACCTCTCGCTGCTCCGCCAGATGGAGTCCGGAGCCGATCCGGACGGCATTCCGGGCAGGGTCCATGCGACGGGCGCGCAGGGCTGGAGCCAGGCTGGCTGGAGCCCCGGACCCGGACCCGTGGCAGGGGCATGGCCGGATGGCCGCTGAACCCCCGGTCCTGCCCGCGGCAGGGGAAGCCCGGCGGTGGGCGGCCGAGGAACTGGCCAAACCGGAGTACCGCGAAGCTGCTCCGGGCTGGCTTGAGGCGCTCTGGAAGGACTTCGTGGACTGGCTCCAGTCGCTGGACAGTTCCGCGGCCGACGGGAGCACAGTGCCCGGCCCGGTCATCGGGATCGTCGTCGCGGCGGTCATCGCCGCCGCCGTGATCATTGCCAAACCCCGGCTGAATCCTAAAGCGCGGCGGGCCAAGCAGGTCTTTGAGCCTGAAAGCGTGCTGACACCAGCGGACTACCGGCAGCGCGCCGAAACGTCCGCTGCGGCCGGGAAGTGGGGGGACGCCGTCGTCGACCGCTTCAGGGCGCTGGTCCGCTCTGCCGAAGACCGCACCATCCTCGATCCGCAGCCGGGACGGACGGCTGACGAAGTGGCCCGTGAACTTGCTGCACCGTTCCGTGCCGAAGCGGACCGGCTGGCCAAGGCGGCAGGGACCTTCGACGCCATCCGGTACGGGAACCGGACGGCGGACGCCGCCGACTACCAGGCAATGGCGAGCCTGGACCAGACCCTCGAAGCAATGAAGCCCGGCCGCACCCCCGCCCGGCAGGAGCAGGCCCCGCAGGAACGGGAACAGCAGGATTTCCTGCGGCACACGGCGGCGCGGCCATGACCGCCGTTGCTCCGGCGCCCTCAACCCGCCGGGTGCCTGAGCCCGGCGGCGCACCGGACAACGGCACAGGGAAAACCAAGGGCTTGTGGGGGTGGCTACGGCGGCACCGTGCCCTCGCGGCCGGGTGGGCCCTCGTGGCCGCCGCCCTGGCGCTGGTTCTCTGGGCGCAGCTGGCACCAAAAGGGGACGATGTTCCCCTGTCCCTCAACAACGCCGGCCCGGACGGTGCCCGGGCCGTCACGCAGATCCTGGCCAGGCACGGTGTCAAGGTCCACGCGGCGGGGAATTTCGAGACGGGCATGGCGGCGCTGAAGGCTGGAACTTCGCCGACTCTCCTGCTGTACGACAGGAGCGGCTTCCTCGACGAGCCGCGGCTCCGTGAACTGGCGGCGTCCGCGGAAAGGGTGGTGTTGGTTTCGCCCAGGCTGCAGACCCTGGCAGCGCTCAGCAGCAGCATCCGCCAGGCCGGGGTGGTGCCGGACGCCTCCTCCGCGCTGGATCCCGGGTGCAGCGTTCCTGACGCGGAAGCAGCCGGACCGGTGTCCGGCGAGTCAGGCTTCATTTACGACGGCGGGACCGCCTGTTACCGGCCAACCGGTTCTGCCGCCGGGGTGCTTACCGTGGAGGATGACGGGCGGCTCACTGTCCTGGGAAGCACCGGCATCCTCACAAATGAGCGGCTGGACGAACTCGGTCACGCGGCGCTTGCCATCCGCACCCTCGGCGCCTCCCCGGACCTGGTCTGGTACCTCCCCACCATCGAGGACCTGGAAACCGGCGGTTCCCCGCAGACCCTCGACGAACTTGCCCCGGGCTGGGCGCGTTTCCTCGGACCCTGGCTCGCCCTGGTGGCCGCGGCGGCAATAGCCTGGCGGGGCAGGCGCCTTGGCCCGCTGGTGTTTGAGCCCCTTCCCGTGGTGGTCAAAGCAGTGGAGACAGCAGATGGCAGGGCCCGGCTTTACCACGATTCCCACGCCGTGGACCAGGCCCGGGACAATCTCCGGGCCGGAACCCTGGTTCGGCTCTCAGGGCACCTGCGGCTGGGCGCCGCGGCCACGGCCGACCAGGTGGTCAACGCTGCAGCACGGCACCTCGGCCAGCCGGCCCGGCAGATACACCAACTCGTCAACGAACATCCCCGCACCGAGGCAAGGCTTGTTGCCTGGTCGCGGGACCTGGACAACCTAGAGAAAGAAGTCAAAGGACGATGAGCGAGCAAGGCAGCAGTCCCCGGGTCCTGGACCATATGGAACATGATTCCGCCCGGCAGGCCCTCATGGACGTGCGGCACGAGGTGGCAAAGGCCGTGGTGGGGCAGGACGCCACCGTTACGGGGCTGTTGATCGCGCTGCTCTCGCAGGGCCACGTGCTGCTGGAGGGTGTTCCGGGCGTCGCGAAAACCTTGGTGGTCCGCGCGCTGTCCGCTGCGCTGAGCCTGGACACCAAGCGCGTCCAGTTCACTCCGGACCTGATGCCGGGCGATATCACGGGCTCGCTGGTCTATGACTCGCACACCTCCGAATTCACCTTCCGGGAGGGGCCGGTCTTCACCAACATCCTGCTGGCGGACGAGATCAACCGGACGCCGCCCAAGACCCAGGCCTCCCTGCTCGAAGCCATGGAGGAACGGCAGGTGTCCGTGGACGGCGAGTCCCGGCCGCTGCCCGGTCCGTTCCTCGTTGCTGCCACCCAAAACCCGGTGGAGTATGAAGGCACCTATCCGCTGCCTGAGGCGCAGCTTGACCGGTTCCTGCTCAAGCTGACCATGCCGCTGCCGGGGCGCCAGGACGAAATGGAAGTCATCCGGCGCCACGCGGCGGGCTTCGACCCGAGGGACCTTAACGCTGCCGGCGTCCGCGCCGTGGCAGGCGCGGAGGACCTGGCGCGGGCGCGGCAGGCGGTGGCCTCCGTGGCGGTGGACCCTGAAGTCATCGCGTACATCGTGGACCTGGTGCGTGCCACCCGCTCGGCACCTTCATTCCTGCTTGGTGTCTCGCCCCGCGGCGCCACTGCCCTGCTGAACACCTCCCGGTCCTGGGCCTGGCTCTCCGGCCGAAGCTTCGTCACCCCCGACGACGTCAAGGCCCTGGCCCTCCCCTGCCTCCGGCACCGCGTGGCGCTCCAGCCTGAAGCCCAAATGGACGGAGTACAGGCGGACGACGTACTGGGCAGCATCCTGGCGTCCGTTCCCGTCCCCCGCTGATGGCCGTCTCCGGGCGTTTCGTGCTGCTGGTGCTGCTGGGCACGGTGCCGGTCCTGGCGTTGCCCAGCTGGGGAACGGTGCTGCTGGTGGCCGGGGCGCTGGCGGCCCTTGCCGCCGTCGACCTCCTGCTGGCGGCTTCCCTGCGCCCGGTGCACGTCCTGCGTTCCGAGCCCGGCAACGTCACGCTGCATGCGGGCGTGGACGCCGTGTTGAGGGTGCAGAACGACGGCGGCCGGCGGCTCCGCGGTGTCCTCCGCGACGCATGGCAGCCCTCCGCCGGGGCGCAGAATCCGGTCCAGGACATCGACGTCCCGGCCGGTGAGGGCAGGCGCGTGACTGTCCGGCTGCGGCCGGTCCGGCGGGGAGACCTGAAGGCTCCGCACGTCACGGTCCGCTCTTTCGGCCCGCTGCTGCTGGCAGCGCGGCAGCGGACCATTGACTGCCCCGGTTCGCTGCGGGTGCTGCCTCCATTCCATTCCCGGCGGCACCTGCCGTCAAAGCTGCGCAAACTGCGCGAGCTGGACGGCAAGGCAGCGGTGCAGATCCGCGGTGCGGGCACCGAGTTCGATTCACTGAGGGACTACGTCCGGGGCGACGACGTCCGGTCCATTGACTGGCGGGCCACCGCGCGCCGGTCAGCGGTGGTGGTGCGCACCTGGCGGCCTGAACGGGACCGGCGCGTGGTCATGGTCCTGGATACGTCACGGACGTCGGCGGCCAGGATCGACGACGAAACCCGCCTGGACACGGGCATGGAAGCGGCGCTCCTGCTGGGTGTGCTGGCAGAGCGGGGCGGGGACCGCGTGGACTTCCTGGCGTTTGACCGCCGCACCCGCGCCCGGGCGGGCTCTGCCGGGCAGGGAAACCTCCTGGGCCAGCTGGTCCAGGCGATGGCGCCGCTTGAGGCCGAACTCATCGAAATGGACTGGTCCGCGGTCCCGGCCCAGGTCCGCGCCGTTTCCGCGCACCGTTCGCTGGTGGTGCTGCTGACGTCGCTGGATAGCGGCGCACCCGAGGAAGGCATCCTTCCCGTCGCGGCACAGCTGGCCCGGCAGCACGTGGTGGTGGTGGCAGCCGTGCGGGACCCGCAGCTGGGTGCCATGCTCCAGGAACGCGACGACGCCGCCGGTGTATTCCGCGCCGCCGCCGCAGAGCGGGCGCTGCTGCAGCGCGCGGCCATCTGTACCGAGCTGCGGCAGTACGGCGTGGAAGTGGTGGACGCCGAACCGCACCAGCTGCCGCCAAAGCTGGCCGACATGTACATCAGGCTCAAGGCGGCCGGTACATTGTGAGGTCACAGCATCTTGTTCCCGCCCTCACGCAGGAGGCCCCATGAACGTTCCCATCTACCAGCAAGCGCTCGGCGCGGACTTTTCCCGGCTCCAGCCGGAGCTCCAGGACTACTTTTCCCTGGTTCCGGGGTCGGGCAGCTACGGAGTGGGGGAAGGGACCTTCGATGTCGTGGGCTGCCGGCAGGACTGGCTGCGTCCCCTGCTGCGGCTAACCAGCGGGGAGGAAGCATTCTTCCCCGAGTACGGCGAGAACATTCCTTTCCGGATTGAGAACCATGCCCACCAGGACCCCTTCGGCCGCTCCAGCCTGACAGCCCGCCGCGAAATCCGGTTCCCGGGCCGGACCCGGATCTTCCAGGACACCACCAGCGCGGCCCGCCGGGCCGGTGCATTCCGGCTGGTGGACTACGTGGGACGGTACCGGAGGCTGGTGACTGACCTGAACCTGAGTGTCACGCCGGAGGGCCGGCTTCGCGGCATCTCCGAAGCATCCCGGCTCTTCCTTGGCCCCGTCCGCATCCCCCTTCCCGCCGCCTTGGATGCCAAAGCATACGCGGAGCAGTGGTGGGACCCGGCCGAAGGCGCAGCGGGCAAGCACCGGATCCAGGTGAAGGTGATCCAGCCGCAGATCGGCCTGGTGCTGGTGTATGCCGGCAGCTTCGACTACAGGCTGCGCCCCTATACCGGCGGCAGTTCGGCCCTGAGTTTCCTCCCGCGCTACGCGCAGCCGGACCGCTGGGAAAACCGGGTCTGACCCCCGCTATCCCAGCGCCAGCTGGTTCAGCCCATCGGCCACCTGGGTGAGGCGGCCAAGGACCGCCGTGGCCTGGGCCGGAGTGCCACCGGAGAGTCCCTGCGAGGGGGTGATCCGGACGGTGCCAAGCGCTGTTGCTGGCAGTCCCAGCTGGCGCCAGGGGCGCCACACGGCCTCGACGCAGTCCGATACCTTTGGCAGGGACTTTCCCGCAGTTTCCAGCGCGCCGATCCACAGGCGCTTGTCCGCCTCCACCGCTCCGGCCAACTGTTCCCACTGCCGGGAGGTCAGGGCGTTTAACGGAACAGCAATGCCGTCGGCTCCTGCCGCGAGGATCTGTTCGAAGGGCGCCTCGATCGCCGGCACGGCTATGACGACTTCGGCCGCGCCGGATGCGCGCAGTGCGTCCAGGACCATCCGCCACGATTCCCGTGCTTCGGAGGCGGCCACCGAACGCAGGGTGCGGTAGCCGCTGGAGGTGGGGATGGTGCCGGCCAGCACAGCGGCGATGTCCGGTTCGTCCACCTGGACCACCAGCCGGGCGCCCGGCACCGCAGCGGCAACCCGCGAAAGGTACCGTCCCACACCGGCGGCGAGGGAAGCCGCAAGATCCCGCCGGGCCCCGTAGTCGATGAGTGCCCGTTCGCCGTTGTGCAGGTGGAGCCCGGCCGCGAGGCTCAGCGGCCCCACCAGCTGCACCTTAATTTCGGTTGCCGGGTTTTCCTCGGCTCCGGCCACATCCGCCAGGACATTGATGTCCGTGGCAAGGGCGGAAGCCGCACGCCGGAAGTCCTTGCCGGGACGGTCCACGAGGCGCCAGCCATACGGCTGGACGTCGACTGCCAGCTCCTCCAGGAGACAGGCAGTGCGCCCCAGGGCGTCAGAGCCGACACCCCTGTCCGGCAGTTCGGCGAGGAACGGCATGTGGGGGCTCCCCAGCTCGCCGCGGATGATTTTTGCCGCTTCCACCGGATCTTCGCCCGGCCAGGGGCCCAGCGCGGTGGCCGTTACCTCACGCGTCAGCGCCTCGTTCCCCAGTCCGTTGCTGGAACCGGCCTGGCGCCGTCCGTCCCCGCTCACGCGCGTGCTGGTGCCTGCGGCTGCTGTCCGGAGGCCGCCTCGTGGTCTTCGGCGATCGCTTCGTGATGCCTGATGACCTCGCCGATGATGAAATTCAGGAACTTTTCCGCGAACGCAGGATCGAGGTGGGCGTCCTCGGCCAGCCTGCGCAGCCTGGCGATCTGGGCTGCTTCACGGCCGGGATCGCCGGCGGGGAGCCGGTGGGCTGCCTTGAGGAACCCCACCTTTTGGGTGGCCTTGAAGCGCTCCGCCAGCAGATAGACCAGGGTTGCGTCGATGTTGTCGATGCTGGAACGGATGGACAGCAGCTCAGCCATCACCGAGTTGTCCACCTGGCCGGCCAAGGAACTGGCGGAGGGGTCGTAGTCTTCGGAATCAGGAGAGTGGGGGTTGTGCTGCGTCATGGCTCAAGTCTATGGGAGCGCACACGGATAGCCGGGGTGTTAAGCGCCGGCGCCGCAACCGGCACCGGCGCCTGCCACATACAAGTGGGCCCCCGGTCCGCAACCCATCAGATGCCGAGCAGTGCCCGGTGTTCCTCCCGGCGCCGTGCCTGTTCCTCCGGGTCCGGCACCGGCAGTGACGCGATGAGCCGCCGGGTGTAGTCATGCTGCGGGTTCCCCATCACCTGGTTCCCGATTCCCTGCTCCACCAGCCTGCCCTTATAGAGCACGCCCACCCAGGAGGACAGCGTGTCCACGACGGCCAGGTCGTGGCTGATGAACAGGCAGGCAAAACCGAACTCCCGCTGGATGTCCTTGAACAGCTCCAGGACCTTCGCCTGCACCGAAACATCCAAGGCCGACGTCGGCTCGTCCGCTATCAGCAGGCGGGGGTTCAGGCTGAGTGCCCGGGCGAGGGACGCACGCTGCCGCTGCCCGCCGGACAGTTCGTGCGGATAGCGTCCCGCATACGACGCCGGCAGCTGGACTGATTCGAGCAGCTCACCGACGCGCTTGCGCAACTGGGCCGGGCTTGGCTTCGTGTGGATGACCATGGGTTCGGCAATGCAGTCCCCGATGGTCAGCTGCGGGTTGAAGGACGCTGCCGGGTCCTGGAACACGAAGCCGATGTCCTTCCGGAGCGGCTTGAAGGTGCGTTCCCTAAGGTTCAGCATCTCGTAGCCCAGCACCTTGAGGCTGCCGCCGGTGGTCCTGTTGAGGCCGGCGATTGCGCGGCCGATGGTGGTCTTCCCCGATCCGGACTCCCCCACCAGCCCGAAGACCTCGCCCCTGGACAGGGTGAAACTGACGCCATCCACAGCCTTGAACGCCGGCGTTCCCAGCCTGCCGGGGTATTCGATGGTGAGGTTCCTGGCCTCCACCAGGACTTCCTCATCCTGGTGGGCCCGCCCTGTCAGGCCCTCCGACGCCGAGTTGTGACCCAGGTGCGGCACGGCCGCGAGCAGTTTCCGGGTGTAGTCCTGCTTGGGTTCAGCGAACAAGGTGCGGGCCGGCGCCTCCTCCACGACATCGCCCTGGTACATGACCACAACGCGGTCGGCAAGGTCCGCCACCACCCCCATGTTGTGGGTGATGAGCACAATGGACGTGCCGTACTTGTCCCGCAGGTCCCGCAGCAATTCCAGGATCTCTGCCTGGACCGTGACATCGAGGGCCGTAGTTGGCTCGTCGGCGACGATCAGCTCCGGATTCAGCGCCAGCGCCGCGGCGATGACCACCCGCTGCTTCTGTCCTCCCGAGAACTGGTGGGGGTAGTAGTTGACGCGGTGTTCGGGGTCGGGGATGCCCACCTTGCGGAGCGCGTCGATGGCGCGGGACCTGGCATCCCTGGCCGAAACCCGCTTTCCGCCGCTGCCGGCGTGTGCGCGAATGCCTTCGGCGATCTGCCAGCCCACGGTGAACACCGGGTTCAGGGCCGTTGAAGGTTCCTGGAACACCATGGCTACGTCGCGGCCCCGGATCTGGCGCAGTGTGGCGGCACTGACGCTGATCACGTCAGCGCCGTTGATCACCACTGCCCCGGAACTGCTGGCTGTTTCCGGAAGCAGGCCCAGGATGGTCTTGGCGGTCACCGTCTTGCCGGACCCCGATTCCCCCACGATGGCCAGCACTTCCCCCTTCCGGACCTCCAGGCTGACGTCCTTGACGGCATGGACCGGGCCGCCGTCGGTGGCGAAGGTGACCTGGAGGTGGTCGATGTCAAGGACCGGACGGCCGCCGCCGGACTCGTGGCCGGAGCCGGCCCCGGACGACGGATCGATGTTGACGGTCATGATGCCCTCACTTCTGTTGCGATGGCGGCGGTGTCCACCGGCGCGGGCGAACTGCCGCCCGTGCTCTTGCGGCCCCGGAGCCGCGGATCGTTCAGGTCGTTGATGCTCTCGCCCACCAGGGTCAGGCCCACCACGGTGAGTACAATCGCCAGGCCCGGGAACAGGCCGGTCCACCAGATGCCGGAGGTGGTGTCGGCGAGCGCCTTGTTGAGGTCGAAGCCCCATTCAGCCGCCGAGCTCGGCTCGATGCCGAAGCCCAGGAACCCCAGCCCGGCTAGGGTCAGGATGGCCTCGGAAGCGTTGAGGGTGAAGATCAGCGGCAGGGTGCGGGTGGCGTTGCGGTAGATATGGCGGGTCATGATGCGGATGTTGGAAGCGCCCACCACTTTGGCCGACTCCACGAACGGCTCGGCCTTGAGCCGGACCGTCTCCGCCCTGATCACCCGGAAATACTGCGGAATGAACACCAGTGTGATCGCGGTGCCGGCAGCGAAGATGCCGCCAAGCAGGCTGGACTGGCCGCCGCTGATGACAATGGCCATGACAATGGCAACCAGCAGGGACGGAAAAGCGTACACGGCGTCGGCGATGACCACAAGGATCCGGTCGAGCCACCCGCCAAGGTAGCCGCTGACGAGGCCGAGGGCAACACCCAGGACGATGGACATGGCAACGGCGACCACGATCACCAGGATGGCCGTCTGCGCTCCCCAGACGACACGGGACAGGACGTCGTAACCGCCCACGGTTGTGCCCAGAAGATGCTTGCCTCCGGGGGCCTCCTGCGTGGGGAAGTTGCCGTCGGCGTCGGAAAGCTGGGAGAAGCCGTAGGGTGCCAGCAGCGGCGCGAAGAGCGCTGTCAGGACGAAGATGCCGGTGAGGATCAGGCCGGCCACCAGCATGCCGCGCTGGAGGCCCACGCTCTTGTTGAAGTGGGAAACCACCGGCAGGCGCCGGTACCAGGGTGCCCTGGGATTTTCCATGGGGACGGGAACAGTCGGGATGTTCATGCTCAGTACCTCACGCGGGGATCGATCAGCGCGGCAATAATGTCCACGATGAAGTTGGTCATGGCCACGATGATGGCGAGCAGGACCACGATTCCCTGCACAGCCACGAAGTCCCGCGCGGTGAGGTAGTTGGCCAGCTGGAATCCCAGGCCTTTCCATTCGAACGTCTTCTCGGTCAGTACCGCGCCGCCAAGCATGACGGCTATCTGCAAGCCCATCACCGTGATGATGGGGATGAGCGCTGGCTTGTAGGCGTGCTTGGTGACCAGGCGGTATTCGCTGACTCCCCTGGACCGCCCCGCCTCTATGTAGTCCCTGCCCAGGGTGCCGATGACGTTGGTCCGGACCAGGCGGAGGAAGATCCCTGCCGTCAGCAGTCCCAGTGCCACCGCAGGCAGGACCGCATGCGCCAGGACGTCTCCGAGCGCGGCCATGTTGCCGCTCCGCAGGGCATCGAGCCAATAGATCCCGGTGGGGGCCTGGAGCGAGGTCAGGGCGAGTTCGCTGGAGGTCTTGGCCCGCCCGGCCACCGGCAGCCACCCGAGCCAGACAGAGAAGGTCAGCTTCAGGAGCATGCCGGCGAAGAACACGGGCGTTGCGTAGCAAAGAATGGCGAAAACCCGCAGGACGGCGTCCGGCGCCTTGTCCCGGCGGTGGGCCGCCACCATGCCCAGGGGGATGCCCACCAGGAGGGCAACGAGGAGTGCGTTGATGCTCAGTTCCAGGGTGGCTGAGCCGTACGTGGTCAGCATTTCGACGACGGCACGGTTGTCCGTGAGCGTGCGGCCGAAGTTGCCGGTGGCCAGCTGGCCGAGGTACTCGAAGTACTGGACCAGGATGGGCCGGTCATAGCCGGCAGCCTGGATCCGCGCCTGGAGCTGGTCCTCGGGCAGGCGGCCGCCCATGGCCGCGGTGATAGGGTCCCCCGTGATCCGCATCAGGAAGAAGACCATGGTCACCAGAATGAAGATGGTGGGGAAAATCAGCAGGAAACGGATCAGGATGTATTGTCCCAGTCCCCCGCCGGAGGACTTCTTGGCGGCCGGAAGCAGTCCGTCCGCGTCTGTTGGCGGCGCGTCGATCAATGTAGTCATGGTGCCTCAGGTTGTTGTTGCGGTGCCTGCGGTGGGCATGCACCCGGTTCCCGACCAGCAGAGGGGGCGGGGCACGCGCACCTGAGCAGGCGCACCGTGTCCCGCCCCCTCTTAGGCCGGAGCCGGATTGTTCGGGGGCCTACTTGGACATCACGCCAAGACGGGTCTTGAACGACGCGTCCAGGGTCTTCTCGATTCCTTTGACATCCGTGCCGGCCACCATGACCTGGGCGCCCTGCAGCAGCGGAAGCGTTGAGAGGTCCTTTGCGATGGCCTCCTGGGCCTGGCCCAGGAGATCGCTGCGTTCCGCCTTGTCCGTGGTGACGAGCTGCTTCTTGACGATCTCCGTGACTGCGGGATTTTCGTAGTGGTTGCCGAGGAAGTTGCCCGGAATGAAGAACGGGGTCAGGTAGTTGTCCGCGTCCGAGTAGTCCGGGAACCAGCCCAGCTGGTAGACAGGGTAGGCGTCCGCACGGCGCTCCTTGGTGTACGTAGTCCATTCCGTGGACTTCAGGTCAACGGTGAAGAGACCGGACTTCTCGAGCTGCTCCTTGACCAGCGCGTACTCGTCGGCAGCTGAGGTACCGTAGCGGTCCGTGTACTGCAGTTTCAGGTCCACCACGGAGGTGACGCCGGCGTCAGCCAGTACCTTCTTGGCCTTGTCTACGCTTGGCTTGCCGTTTCCGTCGCCGTACAGGCTCTTCAGCGGTTCCGCTGCTCCTTCGAATTCCTTGGGGACGTAGGAATAGACAGGGGTGTAGGTGTTCTTGAAGACCTGGGAAGCGATAACGTCGCGGTCAACGAGGTGTGCTATCGCCTGGCGCACGGCCCGCGACTTCGCGGGGTCGGCTTCGGGAGTCTTCGCGCCGAACGGCATGGTGTCGAAGTTGAAGACCATGTAGCGCAGTTCCCCGCCGGGGCCCTTGTGGACCTTGACCTTGGAGTCCTTTTCCAGGTCGGCCACGTCGGTTGCCGTGAGGATGCGGCCTGCAACGTCAATGTTGCCCTGCTGGACGTCGAGTTTCAGGTTGTTCGGGTCCGCGTAGTGCTTGAGCGTGGCGCCGCCGTTGGCTGCCTTGCCAAGGAGGCCCTGGTAGTCCGGGTTGGGCTTGAAGCTGACCAGTTCGTTCTTTTTGTAGCTTTCAATGGTGTACTGGCCGGCGAAGGGCTTTGCGGCGACGATAGCGTCGTCGTCCATGATCTTGTCCGCCGGAAAGACCTGCTCGTCCACGATCGGCCCGGGGTTCGAGGCCAGGACGCCAGGGAACACCTGGTCATTTCCGGCCGCAAGGGTGAACACCACGGTGTTGGGGTCCGTCGCCTCGATTTTTTCCATGTTCGAAAGCAGTGAGGCCGGGCCGTTGGGATCGTCAATGGCCTTGACCCGCTTGAAGGAGAACACCACGTCCGAGGAATCCAGCGTATTGCCGTTGGCGAACTTCAGGCCGGGCTTCAGCTTCACCGTGTACTCGGTGGAGCTGGTGAAGGAGGCGGACTCGGCGATGTCCGGCGCGGCGTCGGCAGTTCCGGGCTTGTAGTTGAGCAGGAACGGGTAGATCTGGTTCATCACCATGAAGGATCCGCCGTCATAGGATCCGGCGGGATCGAGGGTGACCACCTTGTCCGTGGTGCCGTAGGTGATGGCACCGCCCCCTGGCTCGCCGGTTGAGGTTCCGCCGCCGCCTGAGGGGCCCGTGCAGGCAGTCAGTGCGAGTGCGGAGATGCCTGCGAGCGCGATTGCGCCATGCAGTGCTTTGTTGCTCTTCGTCATCCGTGAACTTTCTGTTCGATGAGTGCGCGCCCGCCGACCGCTGATGGGTACGTGTGTCCAGGCGGAAGCGCGCGGTGCTGATGGCTAGATTCAATCAGAGAGTCAACCCTCAGACGCGGCTATTTTGTGAGTTGAGACACAAAATTTACCTGAATGGGCCGCTCCCGCCATGGCGCACACAAGAAAGAACACCGCCCCGGCGGAACCGGGACGGTGCTCGAAGTCGATGGCCTAGAGTGCGGCGCGCTGAAGGGAGCGGGCGGCGTCGATCGTGGCCTGGCCCAGCACGCGGCTGCCCTGGTACAGGACTATCGTCTGGCCGGGGGCCACTCCGCGCAGCGGAGTGGTGAGCCGGACGACAAGCTGGCCTCCGCCCTCTTCCGTGTCCTGGCCGGCCGGCTCCATGCGTGCCGTGGCAGCAACGGGATCGCCGTGCGCACGCACCTGGGCGTGGCATGCGAACTCCCCGCCGGTTCCCACTTCAGCGATGGGCAGCCCGGCCCAGGACACCTTGATGCCGCGGATCTCGTCAATCGCCAGCAGCGCCTCAGGGCCTACCACAACCTTGTTCTCCTTGGGCCGGATCTCAAGGACGAACCGCGGCTTGCCGTCGGCGGCAGGCGTGCCCAGCTTCAGTCCTCGGCGCTGGCCCACGGTGAAGGCGTTGGCGCCAGGATGTTCACCTACCTTGCTGCCCGTTTCATCCACGATGTCCCCGGTGGACATGTCGATCTTTTCCGCCAGCCATCCGGCGGTGTCGCCGTCGGGGATGAAGCAGATGTCGTGGCTGTCCGGCTTGTTGGCGACGGACAGGCCGCGCCGCTCCGCCTCTGCACGCACTTCAGCCTTGGAAGGTGTGTCAGCGAGCGGGAACATTGAGTGCTTGAGCTGCTCGTGCGTCAGGACGCCCAGGACGTAGCTCTGGTCCTTGGCCCAGTCAGCTGCGCGGTGGAGTTCGCGGTTGCCGTCAGCGTCCTCGATCACCTTGGCATAGTGTCCCGTGCACACGGCGTCGAAGCCCAGTGCTATGGCCTTCTCCAGCAGTGCCGCGAACTTGATCCGCTCGTTGCAGCGCATGCAGGGGTTGGGCGTCCGGCCGGCGGCATACTCATCGATGAAGTCCTGGACGACGTCTTCCTTGAACCGCTCGGAGAAATCCCAGACATAGTACGGAATGCCCAGCACATCGCAGGCGCGCCAGGCGTCACGGGAGTCTTCAATGGTGCAGCAGCCCCGGCTTCCGGTGCGCAGCGTTCCGGGCATGCGGGACAACGCCAGGTGCACGCCGACGACGTCGTGCCCTGCCTCGACGGCGCGGGCGGCGGCAACGGCGGAGTCGACTCCGCCGCTCATGGCTGCTAGAACTCGCATGTTTGCTTTCTGTTGGGGTACTTCCGGCTCCGGGGCCGAACTGCCGGAGGCTGGCCTAAAAGGCGGGCAGCCAGCCGGAAACGATCTTCGCCTATCTATTCTACGGCGGTGTCAATTCGACGGGCGCGGGTAACGCTCCCGTCATTCTTGGACCGAGACCCGGCGGGCCAGGGTTCCTGCGGTCTGGATAGTGGATTCATGTCCCGCCATGCCCGCCTGCCGCGCCCGTGCATAGGCTCCGGGGAGCGCGGCCAGCAGCGCATCGACGTCGGCCTCCACGGATGCGTGGCCCAGGGTGAACCGCTGCGCTCCGCGCGCAGTCTCCTCGTCCAGGCCCATGGCCAGCAGGACGTGCGAAGGCCGCGGCACCCCTGCCGTGCACGCGGAACCCGTAGATGATTCCACCCCTGCCAGGTCCAGGAGGAACAGCAGGGAGTCCCCTTCGCAGCCGGGGAAGGTGAAGTGCGCGTTGCCGGGGAGCCGGCCGCTCCCGGGGGCACCCCGCAGGACGGCTTCCGGAACCTGTTCACGGACGCCGTCAATCAGCCGGTCGCGGAGGGCAGCGATCCGTGCCGATTCCTCCCCCAGGGTGGCCGCTGCCTTTTCCGCAGCCGCCGCGAAGGCCGCGATGGAGGCGGTGTCCAGCGTGCCGGAGCGGACGTCGCGTTCCTGGCCGCCACCGTGCTGGACGGGTGTCAGTTTCACCGCCCGCCCGAGCAGGAGGGCCCCTACCCCCACCGGTCCGCCGATTTTGTGCCCGGAGATTGACATGGCGTCCAGGCCGGAGGCCCTGAAGTCCACAGGGAGCGAACCGAATGCCTGTACCGCGTCCGAATGCACGGGCACCCCTGCGGCGTGGACCAGTTCCACGATCCGGCTGACAGGCTGGATGGTGCCCACCTCGTTGTTTGCCCACATGACCGTGGCCAGTGCAATAGTGTCCGGGTCACGGGCGAGTTCCGCTTCCAGCGCGGCCAGGTCCACAACCCCTTCGCTGTCCACGGGAAGCCATGCCACCTCGGCGCCTTCGTGCCGCTCCAGCCACTCCACCGTGTCCAGGACGGCATGGTGCTCGACGGCGGAACACAGGATGCGGCGCCGTGCAGGGTTTTCTGCCATCCGGGACCAGTAGAGGCCCTTGACAGCCAGGTTGTCGGACTCTGTGCCCCCGGAGGTGAAGATGACTTCCGAGGGATGGGCTCCCGCCGCAGCCGCAATTGCCTCCCGCGCGTCCTCCACGGCGCGGCGGGCGCGGCGGCCGGAGCCGTGCAGGGAGGAGGGGTTCCCGGTGCGCGCGAGCTCACGCGTCAAGGCAGCCAGCGCCTCGGGTGAGAGGGGCGTGGTTGCGGCATGGTCCAGGTAAACGGGCACCTCCCAATTCTACTGTCCATGCCTCCAGGCAGGAGCGGCTGCCCTTTGGGGCTGCTAGCCGGCCGGCGGGAGCACAGGCAGGAAACGCACGACGTCGGCCTTGGCCGCGGCGAGCGTGGCGGCGTCCGGGCAGGAGATGGAGACATAGACCGACGAGCCGGCAGTGCCGAATAGCCTGGCCAGCACAGCGGTTGTCCTGCCGCCCGGCTTCGCTGCCTGCTCCAGTGCCAGCACCTCCACCGTGCGCCCTGGCCCTTCCTGGGGCGCGCCCCACTGCAGGGTCGCCGTTTTCAGGTAGCCGGGGAGGATGGACGGATCAAGGTATTCGAAGAGGGCAATGGTCGATTCCCGGTCATCAGCCCGGGCAAGGGCGTTCTGGCTGGTGCGTGTCTTGGCGGCCACCAGGCATCCGTCCGCCTTGGTGTACCGGCTTTCGCCCGCGACGTTGCGGCTCCCGGCCTTCCAGCCCGGAGCTTCCTTGAGTCCATCCGAGATTCCAACCGGCACCCCCGGGGCCAGGGTGCCGCCGGCAGCAAAGGGCAGGTCTCGGCCGGCTACTGCCTCAGCGTCGTGGCCCGGCGTTATGGTGGGCGTCGCCACTGCGGGCGTGCTGGCCACAGGTTCCGGAACGGCCGGGTCCCGCACATCGATGCTGCAGCCGCCCGCGAGCAGGGCTGCCAGTGCTGCTGCCAGCAGCGGCACGGTCCGCCGCCCGGCCCCGCGGGCCGTTCCCGCCGTCGTCGGCATTTTCATTCCTACCCCAATGCATCCTGCGGCGGCCCGGACGGCCGCATGCACGAGTCTAGGGGCAGCGCAGCCCGGGCCAACATCCGGCGCCCGGGCGCCGTCACGCAGGGTCGGCGGGCCGCAGGGAACCCTGCAGGGCCGGAACCTCGTTGTCCAGGAAGGGCCGTTAAACTGTGCAGACCTGGCTACATGCGAAGACTGGCCGGATCAACCGAAGGATGGGTGCTTGACCGAGAGCAGCAGCTCGTATTACCAGGTGCTTCGCGTGCCGGTGACAGCCACGGAAAAGGAAATCAAGGTGGCCTACCGCCGGGCTGCCCGAACGGCCCACCCGGATCACGGGGGCGACGCCGCGGCATTCCGGCGGGTGACACGGGCCTATGAAACCCTCATCGACCCCATCCGCAGGAAAGCCTACGACCGCTCCTACGCCGCCGGCACTGTCCGCGGTGACGAGTCGGACAGGGAGCCGCACTTCGACGCCCCGCCGGCAGGCAGCCGCGCTTCTGCCACCGTGCACCGGCCAGGCAACGCCCGCAACACCGCCGGCGATCCCCCGGTCTACGTCCCGGCGTACGACAGCCTTCCCGCCGGGGAAGTTCCCCTGGTCCCGCTGGCACTCGCCAGCCAACAGGTCCACGGAATGCCCCGGAAACGTGGAATATTCGGCGCCGAGGCACGCATCCAGCGGGAGATGCGCACCGTCCAGCTCCTCACCCGACAGGTACTGCCGGCAATTCCGGCCGCCAGGCTCATCAATGGCCTCCAGTCCCCCGCAGACAACAGCCACATCGACCATGCTGTGCTGTCCGGGTACCGGCTGGCGCTGATCGGCTCCATGCTGCTGCCCAAAGGCGCCTATGCCTGGGACGGCCGGACCCTGAACCACGGGGGCCGTGCCATCCCCCCGCCGCAGCTCGCGCACGTGGTGCGCGCCATGCAGGACATCTTCCCGGAGCTGAATGTCACAGGCTGGACCGTGGTGCTCAGTCCGGGCGGCAACCTCCATGAGCCGGTGATCGACAACCACCGCCGGTCAGCAGGCGGGCTGGAGGCCGTACAGGTGGTTAATGCCGCAGGGATGGTCCGCGGCCTCAAGGAATTCCTCGCCGCCGGGCCGGCCCCCAATACGGTGAACGTTCCGGTGCTGGCCAGGCTGCTGCGCGGCATGCACTGACCCCGGACGGCCTGGACCCGCAACGGTCGCTAGGATGGAAGCGTGTTCCGCATCCTTTTCCACGCCCCCGAAATCCCCGGCAATACCGGCAACGCCATCAGGCTGGCAGCCATCACCGGGGCCGAACTGCACCTCGTGGAACCGCTCGGCTTCGACTTTTCGGATGCGAAGCTCCGCCGGGCCGGACTCGACTACCACGACCTCGCCGTCGTCACTGTGCACCCGAGCATCGAGGACGCGTGGCGGCACCTGAAGCCGGAACGGGTATACGCCTTTACTTCGGACGGAGCCGCCAGCTACACGGACATCTCCTACCAGCCGGGTGACGTCCTGATGTTCGGGCGGGAATCCGTGGGCCTGCCGCCGGAACTGAAGGCGGATCCCCATGTCACATCCACCGTCCGGTTGCCCATGCTGCCGGCACTGCGCTCCCTGAACCTGGCCAACGCCGCATCCATTGCCGTGTACGAGGCCTGGCGCCAGCAGGGGTTCGCCGGCGCCCGGATCTGACCTGCGCGGTTCAGGCACACCCTCGGCGGGCCGCTTCTTTTTCCCAGCCAACCCATCCGCCCCTGCTGCGGCGTCGAATCACTCCCGACAACATTCCATCGTGTTCAAGGAGCTGCAGGTGACATTGCTGGAGTCACGTTCCAGGACCTCCCGCAGCAGCCGGGGCGGCTCTGCTGAGGATTCACGGTCCGGAGACTTATGCTTGGTAGTAATGGAAACCCCCAATGCCCCGCATCCCGAGGCGCCGCATTCCCAAGCCCCGCATTCCGAGGCCCGTGCCGCGGTGACAGATCCTCCGGCCGACCTCAGCCACCGGCTTTCAGTCCTGCTGGACAGCATAGGCCGGGGCGACCAGGCAGCCTTCGCCGAGTTCTACCAGCTCACGTCGCGCCGGGTTTTCGGTATGGCCCGCCGCGTGCTGATCGACCCCGAACTCAGCGAAGACACCACGCAGGAAGTCTTCCTCCAGGTATGGCAGAACGCGGCGAAATTCGATCCCAAAGCCGGGAGCCCGCTCTCCTGGCTGATGACCATTTCGCACCGCCGTGCCGTGGACAGGGTCCGGTCCTCCCAGTCCTCCACTGATCGCGAGGCCAAATACGGCGCCAGCACCCAGGACATCGACCACGACACAGTGTCTGACCAGGTGGGGAGCAGGCTGGAAGCCGAGTCCGTGGTCCGTTGCCTTGGAACGCTGACCGAGACGCAGCAGGAGTCGGTGCGCCTGGCCTACTACGGCGGCCTCACATACCGGGAAGTTGCCGAGCGCCTGAACGCAGCAGTACCGACCATAAAATCCCGGATCCGTGACGGATTACTCCGGCTGAAGACCTGTTTGGAGGTGAGTTGAGATGAGTGACATGAACCACGGCCGCAACGGCCGTTCCGGTTCGTTTGGCGACACCGTGGCCATGGACCTGGCTTCCGGCCGGGCCGTGGAACTGGCGGAACTGTATGCCCTGGACGCGGTGACCGACGAAGAACGCCGGGCGATCGAGCAGTACATCTCGGCTGCCCCGGCAGCGGAACGTACCGCCTTTTTCGACCGGGTACGCCAAGCGAGGGAAACTTTGGCCAGGACCTTCCGGGTTGAGGAAGAGCCACCGGCCAACCTCTTCGACCGCATCGTTGCCCAACTTCCTGCACAGGGCAGCCAACCTGAAGCGGACGCCCCGGCCGCAGCTGCAGGGCCTGCCGCCACGCCCGCCGGGGACGAGCTCGCCAAGGCGCGGCAGCGCCGTGCAGAACGGCGCCGGCCTTCCGGTAGCCGCCGCTGGCTCGCCGGAGTGGCCGCGGCAGCCGCCATCGCCCTCGGCGGGGTTGGAGTGGGTTCGTACCTGGCGGACCAGAACGATCCCGTCAACCAGGTGGTACGGGCCGGGGACCTGCGGGAAGCCTCGGTGGATGTGGCCGGCGGCGGTACCGCCACCCTGCTCATTTCTTCATCCGAGGATGCCGCCGTTGTCAAGATGAATGGCGTTCCCGCACCGCCCGCGGGCAAGGTGTACCAGATGTGGCTGATCCCCAAGGATGGTTCGGCGCCCGTATCACAGGGCCTGATGGACGAAGAAGCCCTCTCCAAGCCGGCTGTGGTGGAAGGGATCTCCTCCGCAGCAGCGCTGGGGATCACCGTTGAACCGGTGGGCGGATCCAAGTCGCCCACGCTGCCCACGGTGGCCGCCGCACGCTTGGGTGCGTAGGGACAGGCTCCCGCACCATCCGAAAGCGTCCCGTTCCATCTTCCGGCAGGAAATGGTGCGGGGCGCTTTTGCGTGTGGTCAGCCGGGAAAGTTGTCAGAAGCCGGCGATAGTTCCCGGACCGTTGACCGCAACCACATGGAATGCCTCGGCGCTTCGTCCCTCCACCAGGCCGGCCCGTTCGGCATTGAACTTCATGCCCCGGCGGACGGTAGCCTCCATCGCCTCCACGTCGGGATGCTGGCTGACGTGGACATGGATGGCGCGGAGCTTGGACTCCACGTGCTCTGTGACGTCCACAAAATGGTTCTCCCGTTCCTCCGGCCCGGCATAGAGCCACAGCCATGGCAATTTGTAGGCCTCCAGGCCGGCTTCGGCCAGTTCAGGGTAGGCGAATGGATTCTCCAACGCCGGGTAAACGGCGCGGGTCACGGCCTCCCCTACGGCCAGATGGTCGGGGTGGCTCTTCTGGATGCGCTTCCAGCTCCGTTCCGGGTGCATTGAAAGCACGACGTCGGGACGGATTTCCCGGATCAGCTTCACCACGCCCTTCATCACCTCGTGCGACGCCTCGAGGTAGCCGTCCCGCTGGTGAAGGTAGTGGATGTCAGTGACTCCCACCAGCTCGGCGGCCCGGCGCTGTTCAGCGCCGCGCAGGGCGATGATGTCCGCACGGTGGGCGGGGTCGAAGCCGCCGGCGTCGCCGTCGGTCATAATGCAGTAGCTGACGTGGACCCCGGCCGCCGTCCAGCCGGCGATGGTGCCCGCAGCACCGAAGTCGATGTCGTCAGGATGCGCCGCAAAACAGAGCACCCGCCCAATCCGGTGGATGTCCGGGTTGAACGGGCTCTGTTCCTGTGCAGGAGAGGAAGCCAAGATGTCAGCCTTTTCGCTTCTTGATCTCAGCCGTGGCCTGCGGGAGGACATCGAAGAGGTCGCCTACGATGCCGAAGTCCGCGATCTCGAAAACCGGTGATTCAGCGTCTTTGTTGACGGCTACGATCACCTTCGCCGTCTGCATGCCGGCCTTCTGCTGGATGGCACCGGAGATTCCCGCCGAGATGTAGAGCTGCGGGGACACCGTCTTGCCGGTCTGGCCCACCTGCGCGTCGTGGCTGATCCAGCCGGCGTCGGTGGCGGCGCGGGAGGCACCCACGGCTGCGCCCAGGGCGTCGGCAAGTTCCTCAACCGGGCCAAAGTCGCCGTCAAGGCCGCGGCCGCCGGCGACGACGATGCGGGCATCGGTCAGGTCCGGGCGGCCGCTGGCTACTTTCTGCTCCCGGGCGGTGATGCGGGCGGCCGCGGCCGTGCTGCCGGCGGGAACCTCCACCGTGGCGGTCTCCGGCGAGCTTGGCGCCGCAGCCGGTTCCGGGGTGACGTTGTTGGCCTTCACCGTCAGCACGCTGACCGCGGTGGAGGCCTTGCAAGCGGTGTTGTAGGAGCCCGCGAGGACTGACTTGTGCGCCGTGCCGTCAGCGTCCACAGCAACGACGTCGGTGATGACGCCGGCGTTCAGGCGGATTCCCGCCCGCGCGGCGATCTCCTTGCCCTCAGGCGAATTGTCGAGCAGGACGATGCCGGCCCCGGCCTGTTCAGCCGCAGTTGCCAGGTAGGCAGCCTTCGGGGCAACAAGGAAGTCATCGAGGTCCGCTGCCGAGGGGAGCAGCACCGTGCTGACGCCGTACTCGGCAAAGGTGGCCGCAACGTCGTCGTGCAGCGTCCCGTTCAGCGCAACTGCTGTCTCGCCCAGTGAGCGGCCCAAAGTGAGCAGTTCAAGGTTGCTCTTCTTGAGCGCGGCCCCGGGGTTGTCAATGAATACAAGTACTTTTGCCATGTCTGTGGTCCCTCTTAGAGCAGCTTCTGGGCGGCCAGGAAGTCAACGAGTTTGATGCCGGCGTCGCCTTCGTCCGTGATGATGGTCCCGGCGGTCCGGGGCGGACGTTCTTCCGCACTGAGCACGCGGGTCCAGGAACCGGCGTGCCCCACCTGCGCCGGGTCCACCCCGATGTCAGCGAGCGAGAGCGTGGTGATGCTCTTGCGCTTGGCTGCGATGATGCCCTTGAAGTTGGGGTAGCGCGGCTCGTTGATCTGGTCGGTCACGGAGACGACAGCCGGGAGCGGGGCTTCCACCGTCTCTGACGACGTGTCAGCGTCGCGGCGGGCGGTGAGGCGTCCGCCGTCGACCTCCAGCGTGGACGCGAAGGTGACCTGCGGCAGGCCGAGCCGTTCCGCCAGCTGGGCGGGAACCAGGGAGGTTTCACCGTCGGTTGACGCCATGCCGGTGATGACCAGGTCCACGCTGCCCAGGTGCCGGACGGCTGCTGCCAGCGCCAGGGACGTGGCGGCGGCGTCCGAACCGGCCAGTGCGTCATCCGTGAGGTGCACGCCCTCGGTCGCTCCGATCTGCAGCGCCTTCTTGATGGCGTTGACCGCGCCCGAGGGGCCCATGCTCAGCGCGATGACCTGGTTGCCTGCCTTGGCTCCCCCGCGGGCTTCGGCCAGCTGCAGCGCGGCTTCGAGTGCGTATTCGTCAAGCTCGGACAGGATGCTCTCGTCGCGGTCAGTTGTGTAGTCCTCCCCATTGAGGTGGCGGTCAAACTGCGCGTCCGGTACATGCTTGACCAGGACGATGATCTTCAATGTATCTTCCACTGTATTTACAGCAGCCTTCCATGCTTGTGGACAGCCAGCCGGGTGAGGTCATGGCCGCGGAATGCCCCGGCATGCGGGTAGCTCCTAGCTAACCATATAGGCGCGCCCCGGCGCCCTCTTCCGTTAACGCCTGTGTCAGTGGGCTGGACATCCGCACCGCTGCCCTGCCCCCGCTGCCTGCCCACCGTGCAAATGCCCGACGCCGGCGCCCCCAAAGTGGGGACGCCGGCGTCGGGCATTGCTGATTACGCCTTGGCGGGCGCTGCTGCTAGCCCGCAGCGGAGCCGAGGGTGACGTCGAAGGTTTGTTCCGCGCCGTTGCGCAGGACGGTGATCTTCACGCTGGCACCGGCACGCTGTTCGCGGACAGCCGCTGTCAGCTGGTTGGGTTCACCGATGGCGAGGTCGTTGAACTTCGTAATGACGTCGCCCACCTTGATCCCGGCCTTTGCCGCAGCCGAATTCGCTTCCACAGTGGCAACGTCCGCGCCCACTGAGAACTCCGATGAGGTGCTGGATGCCGCCTTCTTCCGAACGCTGACGCCCAGCTGGCCGTGGGAAGCCTTGCCGGTGTCGATGATTTCCTGGGCGACGCGCTTGGCGTGGTTGATGGGGATGCTGAAGCCGACGCCGATGTTGCCGCTGGTGGACGATGCGCTCGAGCCCGCCGATGCGATGGCAACGTTGACGCCGATGATTTCGCCGCTGCTGTTCACCAGGGCACCGCCGGAATTGCCAGGGTTGATGGCGGCGTCCGTCTGGATGACGTTGATGGATATCTCGCCCTGGTTGGCCGGCTGCCGGGCTTCGCCGCCGCCGGGAGGTGCGAACTGGAAGCCGCCGTCGTCCTCTGCTTTATCGCCTTCCGGCGCGGCGGCGGAGGCCACGCTGATGGTCCTGTTGAGCGTTGAGACAATACCGTCCGTCACGGTGCCGGTCAGGCCGAGGGGCGAACCGATTGCAATGGCGGTGTCCCCCACGTTTAGCTTTCCGGAGTCGCCCAAGGTTGCGGGGGTGAGGCCGGAGGCGTTGTCCACCTTGATGACCGCGAGGTCGGACAGCGGGTCGGTGCCCACAAGTTTGGCGCCGAGGACGCGCCCGTCACTGGTACGGACTTCGAGCGCTGCGTTGGCCGTCTGGCCGTCCAGGGTGACCACGTGGGTGTTCGTGAGGATATGCCCCTGGTCGTTGAGGATGATGCCGGAGCCAGTGCCGCCGGCGCTGCCGGTGGATGCGCTGATGGTCACCACGCTGGGGGACGCCTTGACGGCAGCAGCCGTGATGGCATTCACGTTGTCCTGGTTGTTGACGATGACCGTGCCGGGCTGGCTGTTGCCGCTCACCGTGGTGCCGGCACCGGTGTTACCCAGTCCCGCGGAACCGACCGTGGCCACTCCGCCGCCCACCAATCCAGCAGCGAGGATGCTGGCCACGAGCGTACCGACGCCGAAGGACGCTTTCCGGCGCGGCGCGTCCTTGGGGTTGGGGGCAAGGCCCACGGCTCCGTACTGGCTGCCCTGGCCGTGATAACCGTAGCCGGGCTGCGGTGCCTGCTGTTGACCGTACGCCGGCTCGTGGGAACTGTCCTGTCCGTAGAACGGCTGCCGCTGGGGATAGGCCGGACGCGGAGTTCCGGGGATCTCCTGCGTGGGGTTGTCTCCGGGCCGGTCCAGCCGCTCCGTGGGGTACTCCCGCGGGCCGGGCTCACCGGGTCCGGCGGCATTGTCCTCCGGCTGGCCGGGGTGCTGCTGTTCCCAGGGATCCCGGTCCGGGCCGCCGTTCCTGGGGGCCTGCCCGGGCGTCTGGTTCTCAGTCATGGGACTTCCTTTCATCCTCGTCTGCATTAACTATGGACTCCCGGGCTGGAACAAGCTCGGATGTTTGCTGAGAGCTTCCTGAACGCTTTTCGGCCCCGGGCCGGATGGTCCGGGGGTTTCGCTGGTGGCATAGTCGGGCCGATGGACGGGCTCTGGGGTGCACCATAGAATCAAGATGAATTGCCACAGCGACCTGCGGCTTCACACCAAGCGTGGGGGCGCCGTGCATTCTGAGACGACCGGTTCGTCCCGAACTGGTGTCAGGCGTGCTGAAGGGTTGCACATGCGGTCAAAGTTCAAACGTATCCTCGCCGTGATCGGCCTCACCGCTTTCCTGGCGATACCCGCCGGCGCGGCGTGGGCCGAAGATCCGGTCACCTTGGATCCCGCAACCAAAATTGTGGATCCATCGGGAGTCCTCGGGTCGAAAAAGGGTGAGGTCCAGGACGCCATCAAGAAGCTTGGTGCGGACCACGCCACCGTGCTGCACGTCGTCATCGTTAAGAAGTTCGAGAACCCCGCCGATCGTGAAAAGTGGTCAGACGCTGTGGCCGAAAAGGCCAATCTCGGGTCCAACGCACTGATTTTCGCGGTTGCCACCGATACCAGGCAGTACGTCCTCAACAAGGGTGGCAGTAAGCTCACCACGGCCCAGGTCGAAAACATCAAGAGCAAGGCCATCGGCCCGGAGCTCGCGAAGGACAACTACGCGCAGGCGGCGATCAACGCCGCAGCGGCAGTTGGCGATGCAGCCGGCGGCGGCAGCGGCAACGTCCCCGGCGACGGTGCCGGCGCAGCTGTCCTGGTGGGGACCGGAATCGTCGCTGCCGGTGGCGCCGGCGCCTACCTGTATTTCCGCAACAAGCGCAAGAAGGCTGCCGGCCAGGCGGCTGGCGCAGGATATGGCGGCCAGGAGGCTCCGGCGGATCCTCTGGCTTCGCTGAGCATCGAGGAACTGCGCCGCAAGAGCGGCTCCCTGCTGATCGAGGCTGACGACGCCATCAAGTCCAGTGAGCAGGAGCTTGGCTTCGCCCAGGCGCAGTACGGAGATTCCGCCGTCGGGAACTTCACCAAGGCCCTGGACGAAGCCAAGGCCCACCTGAGCGAATCCTTCAAGCTGCAGCAGCAACTGGACGACCACATTCCTGACACCGAAGAACAGCAGCGGACCTGGCTTGTCGAAATCATCCGCCGGTCCGAAGCCGCTCTCACCTCGCTGCAGGAGCAGAAAGCGGACTTCGATTCCCTGCGCGAACTCGAAAAGAACGCTCCTCAGGCCCTGGCCGCGGTCAATGCCGGTGCGCGGGAAGCAGACGCGAAGATCAACACGGCCGAGCAGTCACTCACTGCGCTCCGCTCGAAGTATGCCGAGAGCGCCCTCACCCAGGTCTCGGACAACATCCTGCAGGCCAAGGAGCGCCTGGCGTTCGTTCAGAATGCCACCGCCACCGCTCAGCAGAAGCTGGGTGAGGGCGAGGGCAGCCTGGCCGCAGTAGCTGTCCGGGCAGCCGAGGAGAGCCTGCACCAGACGAACGTCCTCCTCGATGCCATCGCCAAGGTTTCATCTAGCCTTGATGAGGCCAGGAGCAGCCTCGAGGGCGCCGTTGTGGACACCTCGCAGGACCTCGCCCAGGCAAGGGCCATGATCCAGTCCGGCGCACACCCCGAACTGGCTGGCCCCGTGGCCGGCGTCGAAAGCGCCCTCGCAGAGGTCAAGGCGGAAATCCAGGGCGGCAAGATTGACCCGATCGCCACCCTGCAGCGGGTGGAGACTGCCCACCAGTCGCTGGACCAGGCCCTCAGCGGCATCAGGGACCAGCAGGAGCAGGCGCGCCGGGCCCAGGCCTCGCTCCAGCAGACCATCATGTCTGCCCAGGCACAGATCAGCGCAACATCGGACTACATCACCGCACGCCGCGGCGGTGTGGGGACTGAGGCACGTACCCGGCTTGCCGAGTCGCAGCGGAACCTCGATTACGCCCTGTCCATCTCGCGCACCGATCCGGTCACGGCCCTCACGTACGCGCAGCAGGCACACGCGCTGGCTGCGCAGGCCGCCCAGCTGGCGCAGGCGGATGTGGACCATTTCGGGGGCTACGCCAACCAGGGCTACGGCCGCGGCGGCATGTTCGGCGGTGGCGGCGGCGGGGGCCTGGGAGGCGCCATCCTGGGCGGCATCCTGATCAACTCAATCCTCCATGGCGGCGGTGCGGGCTGGGGCGGCGGCCACGGCGACGGCGGAGGCTGGGGTGGCGGAGACATCGGCGGCGGAGACATGGGCGGCTGGGGCGGCGATTCCGGCGGCGGCGGAGACTTCTAGAACCCCGATCGGCCCACGCTGTGCCATCCCGCCTACGCGCAAGGCACCACATAATTGTTCACTGGTTTCAGTGGTCACCACAGAGCAGGACGAAAGGGTAACACCATGGTTAAGCAGTCCATTTTCGGCCGCATCGCGCAGCTGGCTAAGGCGAACATCAACACTTTGCTGGACAACGCTGAGGATCCGCAGAAGATGCTGGACCAGATGGTCCGGGACTACACCAACAACATCGCTGAGGCCGAGTCCGCCGTCGCACAGACCATCGGCAACCTGCGGATGCTTGAGGACGACTACCGCGAGGACATCAAGAACGCCCAGGACTGGGGCAACAAGGCCCTTGCAGCCTCCCGCAAGGCGGACGAATACCGGGCCAGCGGTGACAACGTTGACGCCGAAAAATTCGACAACCTGGCCAAGGTGGCACTGCAGCGCCAGATGTCGGCCGAGAATGAGGCGAAGGGCGCAGAGCCCAGCATCGCCTCGCAGCGTGAAGTGGTGGAAAAGCTCAAGTCTGGCCTGGACCAGATGAAGGGCAAGCTTAACGAGCTGACCAGCAAGCGGAACGAGCTGGTGGCACGGTCCAAGACCGCTGCGGCCCAGTCCCAGGTCCACGACGCCATCAAGAGCATCGACTTCATGGATCCCACCAGCGAGGTGGGCCGCTTCGAGGAAAAGATCCGCCGCGAGGAGGCCAAGGTCCGCGGTCAGCAGGAGCTTGCAGCTTCGAGCCTGGACGCGCAGTTCAACCAGCTGGAGGACCTTGGCGAGCAGGTGGAAATTGAGGCCCGCCTGGCGGCCCTGAAGCAGGGCAATTCGTCCAAGCCGGCAATCGGCGCCTCCGGTTCCGCCGCCTCAGCATCCACCGTGGACGAAGCTGACTTCGACAAACTCTGACCGGCGGCGGGACATGCCGCCGCTTCTGCACTGAACACGTAGGGCCGGGGCCACTGATGGCCCTGGCCCCTACTTGTCCGTGTCCCTGTGTAGCGTGGTGCCATGGATTCCTCCGGTGCAACCTCCATCGCCTGGCTTCGCGACGACCTTCGGCTGGACGACAATCCGGCCTTGGTGGAAGCAGCTGCGCTGGGCCTGCCCCTGACGGTGGTCTTCATCCTTGACGAGGAGTCCGAGGGCGTCCGGCCACTGGGCGGTGCAGCCCGGTGGTGGCTGCATCACTCCCTTGCCTCCCTTGCGGCGGCGCTCGAGGCCAAGGGCAACCGGCTGGTCCTCCGCCGCGGCCCGGCGCAGGAGGTATTGCGGCAACTCGCCGCCGAGACCAACGCAGGCCACCTGTTCTGGAACCGCCGCTACAGCCTCCCGGAACGCACAGTGGACGCGGCCGTCAAGTCGTGGGCCGGAAAAAACGGCATTGAAGCCTCGAGCTACCAGGCGAATCTCCTGTTTGAACCATGGACGGTCCGCACCGGCGCCGGCGGCCCGTACAAAGTGTTCACACCGTTCTGGCGGGCCTGCCTCGCGAACGGTGACGTGCGCGACCCCCTCGAGATTCCGCTGAAGCTGCCGGCCCCGCCCCGGGAAAGAGGTGCCACGCCGGCCGGGGAAGGTCTTGAGGGCTGGCAGCTCCTGCCTTCCTCCCCCGACTGGAGCGGGGGGCTGGCCGAAACCTGGGAGCCGGGGGAAGAAGGTGCCCACCGGCGGCTGGAGGATTTCCTGGACGGCCCTGCGCTGGACTACGGGACCGGACGCAATGTGCCGGGAGTGGAAGGGACCAGCCGCCTGTCTCCGCACCTGCGCTTCGGCGAGGTCAGCCCTTTCAGGGTCTGGCGGGAAACCCGCGGCCGCTTTCCACGTAATGTGCCGGCCGACGTCGGGATCTTCCGTTCCGAGCTCGGCTGGCGCGAGTTCTGCTGGCACCTGCTGTACACGAACCCGGAACTTGCCACCCGTAACTACCGGCCGGAGTTTGACCGCTTTGAGTGGCAGTCCCTGGCCAGCGATGAACTGAAGGCCTGGCAGCAGGGGCGCACCGGATACCCGTTCGTTGATGCCGGGATGCGGCAGCTCTGGCAGACCGGCTGGATGCACAACAGGGTGAGGATGGCGGCGGCGTCCTTCCTGGTCAAGAACCTCCTGGCGGACTGGCGGACCGGGGAGGCCTGGTTCTGGGACACCCTGGTGGACGCCGACGCCGCGAGCAATCCCGCCAACTGGCAGTGGGTGGCAGGCTCAGGAGCGGACGCGTCCCCGTACTACCGGATCTTCAACCCCGTGACCCAGAGCAAGAAGTTCGACGCCGCGGGGAACTACCTGCGCCGCTACATCCCAGAGCTGGCAGGGCTGGACGGAAAAGGCATCCACGAGCCGTGGAAGGCCGGCGGTGAACTGCGGGGATACCCCGCTCCGCTGGTGGACCTGCCGGAGTCCCGGGAACGGGCCCTCGAGGCGTACCAACGGCTTAAGGACAGCTGAGACCCTCGGGCGGCCGGGCCGGGGTCAGCGGCTGACCTTGCCCATCAGGGAGGCGACGGGCCGCAGGAAGAGCGGTCGGGCCAGGAACCAGGCCGCCACCATGACCACAACCGAGGCAAGGAAGACCCAGAAACCGAGCCATCCGTCGTTGTCCTGCACACCGTACATGTGGTTGAGGTTCCGCAGGGCTCCGGTGGCGAGCACCAGGAACACGTGCACAACGATGAACGCCACAAAGTAGATCATCACGGGGAAGTGGACAGCCCGTGCCCATTCAATGGGAAAGGCCTTGTTGAGGCTTGCCGCCTTTTTTGGCCAGGCGCTTGACATGCGGAGGCCGGTGATGAAGGCCAGCGGTGCGGCGATGAAGACAGTCACAAAGTACGTCAGCAGCTGAAGCGCGTTGTAGTTGATCCAGCCGTTTTCGGTGGGCCAGTCCAGGGAGGCATACTGCAGGGCGGCCGACAGCGCGTTGGGGAAGACGTCCCAACTCGTGGGAACAATCCGCATCCACTGCCCGCTCGCGAAAAGCAGGACAGCGAACACCAGGCCGTTGAGGATCCACAGGGCGTCCAGCGTCAGGTGGAACCACAGCTCGAGCGTGATTTTGGTGGGCGGGTTCTTGGTCTTGATCAGGCCCTTGTTGTTCCGGGTCCAGTGGCCGCTGGGACGGGTGGTGGTGCGCACTTGCCACCCGGTCCGGATGATCAGGAGCAGGAAGAAGGCGTTGAGGAAGTGCTGCCAGGCAAGCCAGGCGGGAAAGCCCACGGGAGCAGCGGCCGGAAGCTCGGAATGGCCCGGGTAGTCGGCAACGAAGGAAGCCACGGCAGGCAGTCCCATCAGCCACCTGGCAATCAACACCACGAGGACCAGCCCTCCCAGGGCGGCAGGCACCCCCCAGTAGAGTCGCGACCGCTTACCCGCCGCGGTACCGGGCTTCTTCGTGGGTGTGGACATCGAACAACATTCCTCTCGAGAATGACTGGCCAAGTGCTCACGACGTGTGAGGCTCTGCGAAGAGAATACTAGGAACTGCTCGTATCCAAGGAAAAAGAAGACCCCGGCCGGCTGATATGCCGGTCGGGGTCTTCTCATAGTTGCGGGGACAGGATTTGAACCTGTGACCTCTGGGTTATGAGCCCAGCGAGCTACCGAACTGCTCCACCCCGCGTCGCTGAAACAACACTACCCTATTTTCCCGGCCCGCATTTCCACCTGCCGGGGAAACAAAAAAGTCCGGACACTGTTTCCAGTGTCCGGACTTCCCCATCAGTTGCGGGGACAGGATTTGAACCTGTGACCTCTGGGTTATGAGCCCAGCGAGCTACCGAACTGCTCCACCCCGCGTCGCAAGAACTACTTTACCGGCACGTGAACACCAGGCCAAATCGAAGCGGCGTGATGTCCGTCTCGCCAAACGGACGCGGCACCTGCTCCCCGAAAGGAGCAGGTGCCGCGTCCCGCCGTCGTGCGTAATCAGTTACCGGGCGAGTTTAATCAGTCACCAGGAACGTCAGCTACTCGGCGAGGGCGAAGGAGTAGCCTCAGGCGTTGCCGTGGACGCGGGAGCGGGAGATGCCTCGGGAGCCGCCACGGGGATCTTGGACTCCGCCTCGACGGCCCTCTTGAGGGCAGCCGCGATCCGGTTCTGCGCCTCACCATAAGCCGCGAAGTCGCCGGCAGCCAGTGCTGCCTGCCCTGCCTGCATGGCCGCGTTAGCTTCGTCCAGTGCCGCCTTCAGCTCCGCCTTGGCATCCGCACCCGCGGGGCTGGCAGGGGCGCCGGGACCGGCGGGCGCCTGGCCGTTGTTGTCCGAGTCACCGGCAGCAGCTCCGGAGTCTCCGCCGAACAGCTGCTTCAGTGCCTCATCCAAGGTGGGCGCAAAGCCCACCTTGTCGCCGAAGGCCACCAGGACGCGCTGCAGCGTGGGGTAGGACGTCTCGCCGGTGGACTTGAGGTAGACAGGCTGCACATACAGGATTCCGCCGCCCACCGGAAGGGTGAGGAGGTTGCCGTTGAGCACTTCCGAGGCGCCCTGGCGCAGGAGGTTCAGCGCCTGCGACACCGTGGGGTCCGAGTTGAACTTGTTCTGCGCCTGGCCCGGACCGGGGACCTGGATCTCCGGCGGGATCTGGAGCAGCCGCAGCTTGCCGTAGCTCTCCGCCTTAACCCCTGCCTGGTTGCCGGCGTCCGAGTCAGCGGCAAGGAAGCCGTACAGCACGTTGCGGGCGTTGCCGTTGACAATCTGCGGGATGAACGACGACGTCAGCTGGAAGGCGGGCTTGTCCTGGTCCGGCATCTGCAGCGACATGTAGAACGGCGGCTGCTTGACGCCGCTGGTGGAATCAACCGTAGGATCCGCCGGAACGCTCCAGACGTCCTTGGTCTGGTAGAACGTGGACGGGTTGGTTACGTGGTATTCGCCCAGGAGCTGGCGCTGGACCTTGAACAGGTCCTCCGGGTACCGGACGTGGCTCATGACGTCACCGGACATTTCCGAGTACGGCTTCAGCGTCGAGGGGAACACCTTCTGCCAGGACTTCAGGAGCGGGTCCTGGTCGTCCCACGCGTAGAGCGTGACGGAACCGTCGTACGCATCCACTGTTGCCTTGACGGAGTTCCGGATGTAGTTGACGGTGCTGTTGGGCAGGGCGACTGCCCGGCCGGACGTGGTCTGGGTGTCAGCGGTGGCATCCGAGAGCTGCTCCTGCTGGGAGTACGGGTAGTACTGGCTGGTGGTGTAGCCGTCCACGATCCACTTGACCCGGCCGTCCACCACTGCAGGGTAGGCATTGCCGTCAACGGTCAGGTAGGGAGCCACCTTTTCCACTCGCTCACGGGGGTTGCGGTCGTACAGGATCTGGGACTCCTGGTTCACGCCATCCGAGAGCAGCAGGTCCGAGGACTGGAACTTGATGGAATACAGCACACGGTTGAAGAACGTCCCCACGTTGGGTCCGCCGTTGCCTTGGAAGGTGTACTGGGTCTCGCCCTCGCCTTCCCGGCCGGAGGGCCTGTCCTGCTCGCGGGCCGGCGCTCCATCCGGCGCCCCTACGATCGAGTAGTCCGGGGAGTACTCGCCAAAATAGATCCGCGGCTCATAGCTGGAATCGTCACCAAGGACGCCGGTTGACGGGATGCCCGACTGCAGGAATTCCGGCTTGCCGTCAACGGTGAACTTGTTGCCCTTGGCCGCCACCACGCCGTAGCCGTGGGTATACACCACATGCTGGTTGAGCCAGCCCTGCTGGTTGGTGGCTACGTTGGCCGGATTCAGTTCGCGGACCGCGATCACGGTGTCCTGGACCTTCCCGTCAACTTCGTACCGGTCCACGTTGAGGGAGTCCGGGAACCGGTAGTACGGCCGGTACTGTTCCAGCTGCGAGAACGCATCCGAGATCAGGTTCGGGTCCAGCAGCCTGATGTTTGCAGTGGTCTGCGCATCAGGCGCGAGGGCTCCGGTGCTGGCCGTGTTGGTGGCGTCGTACCGGTTTACCTGGATCTTGTCCAGGCCATAGGCGGCCCGCGTGTTGTCGATGTTGCGCTGGATGTACTCCTTTTCCAGCGTCTCTTCCGAGGGCCGGACCTGGAACTGCTGGATCACCCAGGGGTAGACGCCCCCGGCCAGGATGGACGTGATGACCAGCATCGCGGTTCCAATGACGGGCAGGCGCCACTTGCCGATCACAGCGGCGACGACGAACAGGATGGCAACGAGGACCGCTGCCACCGCGAGGATGGCCTTGGTGGGGATGACGGCGCTGACGTCCGTGTAGAGGGCGCCGGCCCAGCGCCCGCTGTTGCTTTGCACTGTTGTAAAGCGGTCAAGCCAGAAGTTGATGCCCAGGAGCACCAGGAAGGAGGCGCCGGTGACAGCGATGTGGATCTGCGCCGCCCGGCTGGTGAAGACGCCGCGTTCCATCAGCCGGATGCTGCCGTAGAGGTAGTGGGTAAGGATGCCTGCGATGCCGGCAATGACCACCACACTGATCAGGAACCCGGTCACGAAGCCGAGGAACGGAAGCGTCATCAGGTAGAAGCTGATGTCCATGTTGAACTCGGGATCAGTTTGCCCGAAGGGCTCCTGGTTGAAGAACAGCAGGACTTTCTGCCATTGGCTGGCGGCTGCGCTGCCGGCGAAGAGGCCGAACAGGACGGGCAGGCCCACCATGACTACCCGGCGGACGGGCTCCAGCTGCGCCTGGTACCGGTTGAGGTTGTCCCGGATCTCGGAGTCGGGCGCATAAACCGGCCTGGCGTGGTACGCGATGCGGATCGCGAAGAAGACCGCCAAGAACATCACGGCGAAGCCGGCAGCGAAGATGCCGATCCGGGCCAGGTTCTCGGTCACGAATACTTCAATGAAGCCGAGCTGGCGGTACCAGAGGACGTCGGTCCAGACGTTGGCGAAGAAGATGAAGCCCACTACCACCAGGGCAACAACGATCAGGGTGGGCGTCAACGCCCCGCGTCGTGAAGGGGGCCTGCCTGTGGACATGGTGCTGGCGGGACGGGACAAACTGGGTACCTCATAGCTGGTCGTCAGATTATTCGATGCGTGCGTGCGAGCGACGTACGGCACCGGTCAAACAGCTGGTTTCGTCCGTCACAATTGCCACGAGTGGCGGTAAGGCTTAGTTCCTGTTGAGTCTAGTTGCGCCCAGTCTAGTTGCTTGTGCACGCCGGGAGGCCGGATGTGTCCTGGCCGCTGCCGGCGCGTTCGACGGCGTCACGCGCCTCCGCGAGGTTCTCCACCCGGACCACCTGCAGCCCCTCGGGGATTTGCCCCACCACGTCCTGGCAGTTTGCGGCCGGCGCGAGGAACATTGTGGCTCCCCCGGCCCTTGCACCCTGCATTTTCTGCTCGATCCCGCCGATGGGTCCCACGAGGCCGTCCGGGGAGATGGTGCCGGTCCCTGCGATGTGCTTGCCGCCCGTCAGGTCGCCCGGGGTGACGGTATCGATAATGCCGAGTGAGAACATCAGCCCGGCGCTGGGACCGCCCACCTTCTCAAGCGAGATGTCGACGGCGAAGGGGAACGTGAACAGGTACTTGAGCATCACTCCGAGGATGAAGCGGCCCTCCCCGTTGTCTTTGGGGGTGATCGCCTCCGTGACCGGCTGCCCGCCGCGCTCCACCACCACGGTGGCCGGCGCGCCTTTTCCTGCCGCCAATTCCTCCTGGACAACGGCCAGTGAGGTGATGTCCCTGCCGTTGATGCTTTTGAGGACGTCCCCGGGTTCGATCTTCCCGGCGGATGCGGAACCTTCCGAGAGGGCCGCTGCCTGGAGCTGCTGCCCGAAGGGAATCTCCAGCTCCTTGAGGGCCGACGCCACGGCGTTCTCCTGGGAGGTGGTCATGGCCACGGAACTCTGCTCCTCAGCCTCTTCCCTGGTTGTGCCGGTGGGGTAGATCAGTTCCACCGGGTGGACGGCCTTGGAGGGGGTAAGCCAGGCGGAAAAAGCGTCCAGGATGCTGACGGGCCCGTTGGGTCCGCCGTCCACGTAGACCGTGGTGAGGTCCAGGTTGCCTTTTGCCGGGTACGTATCCCTTCCCGTGATGCTGATTACCGGTTTACCCTGGCTTTCACCCAGGGTGTTATACGTGGGGCCGGGTGACTCGACGACGTACGGCACCGGAAGGGTACCGACGGCGATTCCCAGCCCCAGGGCCGACATGCCGGCCAACAGCATGGCGGACACTTTCGGGTCCCGCGGTGCACGGTCCCGCAGCGGCCTGCCGCCGGCCGGGCCGCCGTCGTAGTTTTCCTCTGTTGGGGCTTCTTCTGCCGGCGCTTCTTCCGTCCGCGCAGGTAACCCGCGGGTGAAGAGCTCAGGAGCGTGGTCCTCTGAGGGGTGGCCGCCACGGGTTGTAGTCACCCAACCAAGACTACGCGGTGACCGTGCCTGCCAACGCTTTGCCTAGAGCGAACGGCCCCGCAGTCCGGCAGACAGCCGGTCACCGCCGGGGTACCGTGAAGGTTGACAGTCACACCGACGATCGGCGGGATCATGGCCTCCAATCCACTCAATTCGTCCAACGGGGATGACACCCCCAAGGATCCGTTGACCGAAATGCTGCAGAACCTCATGGGCGGCAAGGGGATGGAAAATTTCGACCCCGCCGAGCTGGCCAAAGCTGCCGGCCTGCCCAACGACCCCAACCTGCTGGCCCAGATGTTCTCCCAGGTGCAGGCAATGATGAGCGCGCCTTCGGAAGGTCCCGTCAACTGGCAGCTTGCCCATGACAACGCACGCCGGGTTGCGGCAAGCAGCAGCGATCCTTCGGTCACTGCCCAGCAGTCCCGCGAAGTCGATGAAGCCCTGCGCCTGGCGGAACTATGGCTTGACCCGGTGACAGACCTTCCTGCCACCGGCCTGATCGGCCGGGCGTGGTCCCGGGCGGAATGGGTGGAAGCCACCCTTGGCACGTGGAAGCGGCTCACCGAGCCGGTTGCCAACAGCATTGCCAACGCCCTGTCCTCCGCAATGACGGAGCAGATGCCCGAAGAGATGAAATCAATGATGGGCGGGGCATCCTCGATGCTCCAGAACATGGGCGGGGCCATCTTCGGCATGCAGCTGGGGCAGGCCATCGGCGCCCTGTCCACTGACGTGGTCAGTTCCACCGACATCGGCGTACCCCTGGCCGACCTTGAAATGGCGCTGCTGCCGGCCAACGTGGCAGCTTTCGGTGAGGGCCTGTCCCTGCCCGAGAATGACATCCGGCTTTTCCTTGCGGTACGGGAAGCTGCGCACGCCCGGCTCTTTGTCCAGGTGCCGTGGCTGCGCGGCCACCTGCTGGGCGCCATCGAGGCCTACGCCCGCGGCATACATATCGACACCTCGCGGATTGAGGAACTTGCGCGGGACCTTGATCCCGGCAACCCCGAGGGCATCCAGGAAGCCCTGTCCCAGGGAGTGTTCATGCCGCAGCGGACACCCGCACAGGAGCAGGCCCTCGAAAAGCTTGAGACGGCGCTTGCGCTCGTGGAAGGCTGGGTGGACGAACTCACCGCGGCCGCCACAGAGAAGCTGCTGCCGTCCGCGGGCGCGCTCCGCGAAACAGTGCGCCGCCGCCGGGCAACCGGCGGTCCGGCCGAGCACGCCTTCGCATCCCTGGTGGGCCTGGAGCTAAGGCCCCGCAGGCTGCGGGATGCCGCCGCGCTGTGGGCCACTTTGAAGGAAGAGCGCGGCATCGAAGGCCGCGACGCCATCTGGCACCACCCGGACCTGTTGCCCACCGCCGAGGACCTGGATGACCCCAAGGGCTTCAGCGGACGCCGCAAACTGGCCGAAGCCAGCGACAGCGAAGTGGACGACGCCCTGCAGAAACTCCTCAGTGGCGGCTTCGACGCCGCTCCGGAAGGCGGGAGCGGCCCCGCGGGCCAGGGTGGCGCTGACGGCCAGGACCAGGGCGGCACTGCAAAGGACGACGGCGACGGCGGGCGGCCGGAAGAGGGGCGGGACGGCCAGCCGAAGGGCTAGGACCGTCCGGGCCCGCATTGTTGCGGGCCCGGATTCAGTCCGCGTCCGGGTCCGCCATGCCGCGCCCGGTGGCGTAGGAGACGCCTTCCAGGAATGCTTTGGCCCGCTGGGTCTCGGGGTAGGCTTCCAGCAGTTTCCAGAATGCGGCGTTGTGCGCGGCCACCAGCAGGTGGGCGAGCTCGTGGAGCAGGACGTAGTCGATGACCCACTGCGGCATTGGCCGAAGTTTGTCCGAGAGCCTGATGGTGCCCTCAGAGGGAGTAGCTGAACCCCAGCGGGAGTTCTGGTTGCTGACCCAGCGCACGGACGTCGGCACTGCCCGCCCCCCGAGGTACTGGGCTGACAGGTGGGCGGCGTGGGCCGCAAGGGCGGCGTCGGTGGCCGGGCGCCTCCGGCCCGCTGCTGCCCGCCGCTCCCCCTGGCGCTGCAGCTTGGCCACCATCCGGTGGACCCACTCGGCCTCCTGGGCGGCGGTAAACCGTGCGGGAATGGCCACAACTGCACTTCCGTTCTCCCAGAAGGCCGCCACCGTGCGGGTGCGCCGGGCGGAACGCCGCACCACAACGGGCGCACCGTCGTCAGTGGTCAGGGGGGCAGCAGCCGGCCCGGCCGTTTTCGCGCCCTGGCCGGACTTCACAGGGAAGTGCTTTCCGTGAGGACGCGCAGAACGTCTTCCCCGTACCGTTCCAGCTTGGACGGGCCCACTCCTGCCAGCCCGGCCAGCTCCTCGAGCGAGGCGGGGCGCGCCTCAGCGATGGCTGTGAGCGTGGCATCGGTGAACACTACGAACGCAGGCACCTCAGCGGCGAGGGCAACTTCGCGGCGCCAGTTCCGCAGGGCATCGAAGGTCTGCTCCTCGTAGCTCGGCGGACAGGAGTTGCAGCGGCCCACCTTGCGTTCCGCGCCAGTGGCAAGCATGCTTCCACAGACCCGGCACATGGCGGGAGCGGCGGCCTTCCGGCGGGACACCGGAACCTTCCCCCGGGTGGTTGACGTTGCCACTGAGTCCGGGCGCAACCCGTCCAGGAACCTTGACGGTTTCCGGTTTGCCCGTCCGCCCGGGGTCCGGGCTGTGGACCAGGACAACGAGAGGTGCTCCCGGGCACGGGTGATTCCCACGTAAAGCAGCCTCCGTTCCTCATCCACCGACTCGGGCGAGTCGGCGAAGGAGATGGGCATCAGACCCTCGCTGAGGCCCACCAGGAACACCGCATCCCATTCCAGGCCCTTGGCCGCGTGCAGCGAGGCCAGGGTCACCCCCTGGACGGTGGGGGCGTGCTGGGCGAGGGAGCGTTCCTGGAGTTCGTTCACGAAGTCGGCCAGCCCAAAACCGGCACCCCGGGTTTGGACCAGTTCATCGGCAAGCGCCACCAGGGCCGCCAGCGATTCCCAGCGTTCCCGCAGTGCGCCGCCGCTGTGGGGGGCGGAGTCCGTGTAGCCGAGGGACGAGACGATGTCCCGGACCAGCTGCCCCAGGGGCTCGGGGGAATCCGTCTCCGCGACGGCCCGGGTTGCGGCCCGAAGCTGCAGGATGGCGTCCCGGACCTCCTTGCGGGCGAAGAACCGCTCGCCGCCGCGCAGCTGGTAGCCGATGCCGGCCGCAGCGAGGGCCTGTTCGTAGGCCTCGGACTGGCCGTTGGTCCGGAACAGGACGGCCACCTCGCTGGCGGGAGTGCCCGCGTCCAGCAGTGCCTTGATCCTCTGGGCAACAGTGGCTGCCTCTGCTTCGTCGTCTGCGCACTCGGTGAACTGGGGTGCCGGGCCCGCCGGCCGCTGGGCCACGAGCTGGAGGGGTGTTGCCCAGGCGGCGTCGGCCACCGGACCGCCGCTCCGCCGGCCGGCCAGCAACTCATTGGCGAGCCTCACGACCTGCGGCGTGGAGCGGTAGTCCCGGATCAGTTTGACCACGTTGGCCTGCGGGTAGCGTGCTTTGAAATCCAGGAGGTGCTTGGGGGAAGCGCCCGTAAATGAATAGATGGTCTGGCTGGCGTCGCCGACGACGCAGAGTTCGTCCCGGCCGCCGAGCCAGAGGTCCAGGAGCCGCTGCTGCAGCGGGGAGACGTCCTGGTACTCATCCACCACAAAGTGCCGGTACTGCTCGCGGACGGTGGCGGCGACCTTCTCGTCCTCCTGGAGGATTCCCACCGTGATCAGCAGGACGTCCTCGAAGTCAATGACGTTGCGGTCCGTCTTCACGTCCTCGTAGGACTGGAAAACCCGTGCCACGGCGGTGAGGTCGAACCCTCCCGGGGCACCCCTGTCCTGGGCGTTTTCCAGGTAGTTGGCCGGGGTGAGCATGGACACCTTGGCCCATTCAATCTCGGAGGCGAGATCGCGGATGGAGGCCCTGTCGGTGCTGAGCCGGAGCCGCCGGGCGGCCTCGGCCAGCATCTGCGCCTTGTGGTCCAGGAGGTTGGGCAGGGTCCCGCCAACTGCCTGCGGCCAGAAGAACTGCAGCTGGCGCAGGGCAGCGGCGTGGAATGTCCGCGCCTGCACGTTGCCCGCCCCGAGATCCCGCAGCCGGCTCCGCATCTCGGCAGCGGCCCGGGCCGTGAAGGTCACGGCAAGCAGCCGCTGCGGCGAATAGACGCCGGAGTGGACGCCGTAGGCAATGCGGTGGGTGATGGCGCGTGTCTTACCGGTTCCTGCGCCCGCCAGGACACACAGCGGGCCGTTCAGGGTGCTGGCCACTTCCCGTTGCTCTGCGTCCAGGCCGCCAAGGATGCGGTCCTCCAGGGATGCTGTCCCGTCAATATGTTCTGTAGTCACTTCTGCTGCTCTTGGTCTCGACTACCGCGTGCTGGAGTCTGGTGGATACGTGAAGGAGTCAGGCCCCGGCCAGGTCCCGGATGCGTCCGCCGTACCAATGCTCAATCAGCGAGCGGGCAATGGAAAGCCGGCTGGAGATGGTGATCTCCCCGCTGAGCACGGCTTCCTGGAGTTCCTCCCGGCTGAACCAGCGTGCCCTGGTGACCTCTACGCCGTCGGGCTTTGCTTCGGAGTCCTCGGTGACGGCGGTAAATCCAAGCATAAGGGAGGCCGGGAACGGCCAGGACTGCGATCCGAGGTACTGGCATGCGGTCACCCGGACGCCAACCTCTTCGTAGATCTCGCGGACTACTGCCTGTTCCAGGGACTCCCCCGGCTCCACGAAGCCTGCCAGCGTAGAATAGTTCCTGGCATCCGCAGGACCTCCGCCGCCCAGCAGCAGCCGGCCGTCAGGGCCCTCAACGGTAACAATGATGGCGGGATCCGTGCGCGGGTAGTGTTCCGACAAGTCCTCCGGGCAGCGACGCACCCAGCCCCCGGCTTCCACCTCGGTGGGCTTCCCGCAGCGCGGACAGTGCGTGTGGCCGGAATGCCAGTTGGCGATGGCACTTGATTCGACAAAAAGCGCGGTGTGGGTTGGGGTCAGCCCGGCAGCCACGTCGCGGAAACCGGCCCACTGGGCGTCGGACGGGATCCCGGCTGTTCCCGGGGCCGCCGGCTCCGGCAGGACAAACAGCAGCAGCCCGGTTCCTGCGGGAAAGTCGGAGTCCGGGAGGGCGGTGCCTAGGAAGATGACCAGTTCCGGGGCTGAGCCTGCCGTGGTGAGTTCCTCAAGCAAGGGCCCCGCAGCGGCTGTAAACAACCCGCCGCCCTGGACCAGCCCCTGCCGGCCGGAAAGGACAACAGCCAGCGTTGCGGGGTTGGCCAGCTGGCTGGCAACTATTCCGGGGGCCGTGCGCTCGGCCGATCCGCGGTCCACCAGCGCCGGCCTGACAGGGAGCAGTGTGTCCCTGAGGTGGTTGGCGGGCAGCATTGCCTGCTGCCCCTGGTAGACCGGTGTAACAGACTCGGCGTGGCTCATAGGTCCACCGTACTGACTGGTGCTGTCAATTGACATTTCGAGGGCGTTTTCCGGCCGTCCTCCCTCCCCTGATTTGGAGGTATCTGAAGACTCGCCGCCGCCGGACCGGCCTCCCGGACGGCAGGCGATCTACCGTGGAATGGTGAGAAGAAAACCGATTGAACTGGCAGCCGTTGCAACTGCGGCAGTCCCCGGACTGACCCCGACGGCTGTTAGCTCTGCTCCGGACGATCCCGCGGACTTCGACTCTGCCCTGCTCCTTGATTCGGAGGGGAAGCGCTGGCGGGTGAGGTCCCCGCGGCACGCCGAGGCCAGCGCACGGCTGGAAACCGAGTTCCTGGTACTTCGCGCCTTCGCGCCGGGCATTCGGGCTGAGCTGCCTTTTCTGATGCCTACGGTTGCGGGCAGTGTGCGGCTGGGCAGCCTGAGCACGTTCGTGTACTCCCATCTGGGCGGGAGCACCCGCAGTGTCGAAGAACTCACGGCCGGACCGGATGCCCTCGCCCGCGAAATCGGCATCGCGCTGGCGGCCATTCACGATCTTCCCCGGGCCCTGGTCAGCAACGCGGACCTGCCCAGCTACACCCCGAACGAATTCCGGCAGCGCAGGCTGAATGAGCTGGACCAGGCAGCCACCACCGGGAAGATTCCCCCCGCCCTGCTGCTCCGCTGGGAACACGCGCTGGAAGACGTCTCCCTGTGGCGCTTCAATCCCTGCGTCGTGCACGGGGACCTGCACGAGGACAACCTGCTGGTGGAGGGCCAGCGGGTCACGGCGGTGACCGGCTGGACCGATCTTCGGATCGGCGACCCCGCGGACGACTTCGCGTGGCTGGTGGCCTCCAACGAGCATGATTTTGTGGATGCGGTTCTGGCGGCCTACACCTCCGGCCGCCGTGACGCCCCCGACAACCACCTCCTCCGGCGGGCCGCGCTCTCCGCTGAATTCGCCCTCGCGCAGTACTTGGTGAAGGGCATCGCTGCCGGCGATGCCTCCATGATTGCCGAGGCAGAAGAAATGCTGGACACGCTGGCAAGCGATGTTGCAGAGCACGGCGGGCAGCCCATCAGCGTTGAGCCCCTGCCGCCAGCGGCAGCTGCCGGGGGGCCTGACTCCGTGGCGCGTGAGGCCGTTGCGCCCGACGCCGTCCCAAGCATCCGGGCGGCCGACGACGACGTGCCGGCAGCCGTGCCACCGGTCACCGTCCTGCCCGTCCCGGCCCAGCCCGCTGTCGTCGTGACTCCAATCCCAGTGGCCGCGTCTCCTGTTCGGGTGGAGCCTGTGCCCGCGCCTGAGCCTTCCGCCGGCGGACCGGACGACACATCCACCGCGGCGCTCTCGATCGTCGACGTCAAGAAGGACCAGGGGAACTGAGGGCTGCCGCCACGATCTGCTCCAACTGGCTTGCTGTTCCCAGGTCGTGGGGCCGCACTACTTCGTTATCAGCAACGTAGAAGAACGCCGCACGCACGTCCTCCAGCGGCACGCCCTTCAGCCTCGACCAGGCCAGCCGGTACACCGCCAGCTGGACGGCCTTGGTCCGAAGCAGGTTCCCGGAGGGCCGTCGGCCGGTCTTCCAGTCCACCAGGTCCCAGCGTCCGTCAGGATCCTGGAACACCGCGTCAACACGGCCACGAACCACCACGTCCCCGACTCGGGTCTCCACCGGAACTTCAATGAAGGCCGGAGAGCGGTGGGCCCAGGGGGACGACCGGAAGGTGGCCACCATGGCGTCGAGGTCGTACGCCGCATCGATGTGATCATCCGAGCCCGGCGCTTCACCGAGGTCCAGCAGGCCTGCGGTGCCAAAGTACTCTTCCACCCACGCGTGGAAAGCCGTGCCCTTCCTTGCCGACATGCCCGGTTCCCGTGGCACGGGCCTGCGCAGCCGCCAGGCCACGGCTGAAGGGTCCTCGCCCAGATCAACAAGGGTGGACGCCGAAATGTGGGTGGGGAGGTGGACGTCCCGGGCTGAAGACCTCCTGGCCCGGCGTTCGAGCAGCCACGCCGCTTCCCGGGCCCAGCCGGCGGCAACCCCTGGAAGTTCAGATTCCCGGGCGGCAGCCCGCCCGCGGCGGGAGTCCTCCATCGCCGCCATGACCCGGGCAGCAGCGGTTTCCATCGCGTGCCTCCGGCCGCCCGCCAGGCGCAGGCGCTCCCCCGTGCGCGGGTCCACCGGCCCCTCCAGGGGATCGTACGGCCAGCCGGCCACCTCGGTATCAAGGGTAAGCGGGCTGGTCTCAGGCAGCGAGGGCTCCTCCACGGAGCGGGGATGGATGACCGCCCGCGCCGGGCCCCCGCTGGCCCCGGCGGTCAGGGTTTCAAGCTCTGCCAGGAATGGCGACATTTCCGCCCGTCCCGACCTGGATCCAACCCAGGCGGCGCTGGACGCCCACAGGACATGCTTGGCCCGGGTGTACGCCACGTAGGCAAGGCGGCGCTCCTCAGATTCCCCGTGGGCCTGGACAGCTGCCTTGAAGTCCTTCTCCGCATCCAGCCAGCCTTTTTGGTCAGGCTGGTCGAGGTCCCATTGGGGAAGGTCTGCCCGGTCACCGCGCAGCGGCCAGGGCAAGGCCGCGGACCCGCTGCTCCAGCGCGAGTCGCGGTCGCTGGGGAAGTCCTTGGCGTTCAGTCCCGGCACGAAAACGACATCCCATTCCAGCCCCTTGGAAGCATGGACCGTAAGCAGCTGCACAGCTTCCCGGTTGACGTCGCCGGGTGGTGCTTCCAGTCCGTTTTCTTCTGCTGAGGCAGCCTCCAGCCAGGACAGGAAGGCGAGGATGTCCACGCGCTGGGACGTTCGCAGGAACCCGGCAGCGGCATCCTGGAAGGCATCGAGGTTCCGGCGCGCCTGATGGATGCTGATGCCGGGCCTGGCGGCAACCTCGATATCAAGGAGCATGGCCCTTTCCACCTCCCCGAGCAGGGTGGTGAGGTCGTCCCCAAGGTAGCCCCGGAGCTGACGCAGCTCTGTGGAGAGCCGGACCATCCGCTCCCGCGCAGCGGGGGTCAGGGACCTGCCGTTCGATGAGGTCCATCCTTCCCGCGGCAGCCAGTCCAATGCCTCCACCAGGCTGGCGGCATCAGTAAGGTCGCTTTCGAGGACGGCCGGTCCGTCATCCGGAAGCTGGTCATCGCCCCGTCCGGCCTGGCCCCGACGCCGGGCAAGCTGGCTGGACCAGTCCCGCAAGGCCATCAGATCTGCGGGTCCGATCCGCCAACGGGCCCCCGCCAGCAGGCGCATCAGCGCGTCGGAACGGCCGGGGTCGGCCAGGACACGCAGGGTTGCAACAAGATCCACGATTTCGGGAGTATCAAGGAGCCCGCCAAGACCAACAATCTCGTAGGGAATGCCACGGGCTTCCAGCTGCCGCCGGATGGGCTCCATTTGTGCGCGCCGCCGGCAAAGGACAGCGACGGCGGGCGGAACCGGCGACCCGTCGGGCTCCAGCTCAAAATCCGTCACCCGGTACTTCAGGACGTCATCGGCCAGCGCTGAGGCTTCATCCACATCGCTTCCGAACCGCCCCAGCACCACTGATCCCGCTGCAGCATGAGGGCTCGGCTGCAGCGGCGGCACCTTTGGTGCGGCCGGCCCTCCCCCGCCCGCCGGTCCGCGCTGCGCGGCTGCCCGGGCCAAGGATTCAGACATCACGTTGGCAGCGGCCAGGATGGAGCGTCCGTTCCGCCACGCCGTTGTCAGGTACGAGGTCGGCGCGGGAGCCCAGTTGTCCCCGCTTTCCGCCATGCCCCGTCCCGCCGTCCCATCCGTACCGGTTGGCGCTGTCCCATGTCGTGGCGTCCCTGTCCGCACGGGGAACTCCCGCACGAAATGGAACAACTGGCCTGCCGACGCCCCGCGGAAGCCGTAAATCGACTGGTTGGGGTCGCCAACGGCGGTCACCGCGTGCCCGCCGCCGAAGAGCCGGGAGAACAGGACCAGTTGGGCGTGGGAAGTGTCCTGGAACTCGTCGAGCAGGACCACCTTGTAGCGCTGCCGTTCCATCTGGGCAGCCAAGGGCACGTCCTGCGCCACGCGGGCGGCAAGGGCCACCAGATCGCCAAAATCAAGTGCCCCCCGGGCCCGCTTCGCCGCCGCGTACCGGCCAACCATGTCCGCCACGCTGGCCCTGGTCCTCAACATGCCGGCGAGATCGGCCGCTGCCTGCGGGGGGTTCTTCTTTTTGTCGGCAAGGTAAGGGAGTGACTCGAAGTCGGACAACCGGGCCATCAGCCAGGCTTCGACGTCCTCGGGTTCCTGGAGGTGCTCGGCGCATTCACCGGCCAGCTGGATAACTGCCTTCACCAGCGTGGACTTGGCAGCCCGGAAATGCCCGTATTCGCCGTCATAACCCTCCACCACCTCGGTGGCCAGCTGCCAGGCCTGCGCACCGCCCAGCAGGACCACGTCCCGCTCCACTCCCAGGCGCAGCCCATAGTCAGAGACGATGCCGCTGGCGAAGGAGTGGTAGGTGGAAACTTTCGGTTCGAGTGCATCGCTGCTGAGCAGCCCGTCCTGGAAAACCTTGCCCCCGCTGTCCGCTTCGGCGCTGTCCCGGACACCTCTGTCCTTGATAACCAAGCGCTGGAGGGCGGCCAGTTTTCCCCGGATACGGGTGGCAAGTTCACCTGCTGCCTTGCGGGTGAAAGTCACGCCCAGGACTTCCTCGGGGCGGACCCAGCCGTTGGCGACGAGCCACACCACCCGGTCCGCCATAGTGGCTGTCTTGCCGGACCCCGCCCCCGCAATGACCAGCCTCGGCGCGAGAGGCGACGAAATGATGGCCGACTGCTCAGGGGTTGGAACGTTCTTCTCCCCCAGGAGCACAGAAAGCTCCTCCGGGCTGAAGCGGGGCTGCGGGAGTGGCTCCGCATCCGGGCCTGGCCCGGAAATCGGGGTCATGGCGGAAAGGGGAGTCAAAGACTGTTGCACGTCCGGCCTCATTCGGTCACTTGCCTTCCGCGCACACACAAAGGACATACCTCGGGGAGCCTGCAGCCGTGGCCACCGTGGCTTCCCTTCGAGGGATCGTGCCGTGCTTCAAACGTGCTGCCTCCCATTACGGCGGCTGCATCCTTCACCATGTCCATGGCCCAGTTCTCCTGCGGGTCTATGGCGTCCTGATGCTGGACGGCGGGGTTCTTTGCCCCGGTTCCGAGCTGGGCCAGGACGGCGCCGCCGGGGACCGGCGCGGCGGGGCTGTCCTTACTGCTCTGGAAGCCCCCGGCGAGCACCGCTGCCTGGTATGCGCCGAGCTGCGGATGCCGCGACAGTTCCCCTTTACCGGGCTGGCGTTTTCCGGTTTTGAGGTCCACGATGACCAGCCTGCCTTCGGCGTCTATTTCGAGTCGGTCCACCTGCCCGCGCAGGACGGCGTCCCGGGCGGGAGCGTCATCGACGGGAACCTTTCCGAGTGCGACGTCGAAATCCTGTTCCACTCCAAGCAGGCTTCGGCCCTCGCTTCGCATGAGGAGCACATACTGTGCCAGCTTGCGCACCATGGACTCGGCACGCTGGAAATCCAGCCTGCCCTCCCAGTTGTCCTTCATTCCCAATGCCGGCCAGCGCCGGACCAGCTCGGCGACATACTCACTGCCGGACGCATCCGGGAGCTCCTGGGCAATGGCGTGGACCAGGGTGCCAAGGCTGCGGGCGAAATCAGTGGCAGCTTCGCCTCCCGCGGCCTGGATAAACCAGTCAAGCGGAGATTTCTGCACGGTCTCGACTTTTGACGGTGACACAAAGACCGTTCCGCCAGGCGGAACCACGGCTGCCGCCGTGGTCAGAGGAAGGAGGCCCCACCAGCTCTGTGGATGCGCGCCGGGGACCGGCGGGTCAGCCTTTGCCAGCTGGGCAAGCACCCTGGCCGCTTCATCCGCCTGCGGAGCATCCCGGCCGTCCAGCTGCGCATGCTGCCGGAGTTCGGCAACAAGGGGCCGCAGCACCATGGGGCGCTCAACTGCAGTGAAGCCGCGGGCTTCCTGCCCAGGCGCCAAGGGCGCCACATAGTCGAGGAAGGAGGAAGGCTGGTCGTCTTCGGAGGATACGGCGGTGCAGACCAGCAGTTCGCGGGCGCGGGACACTGCAGTGGAGAAGCTCCGGAGCTCGTCATACCGGATGTCGCGGAGCCGGCTCAGGGGATCCCGTTGCAGGGCGTAGCCTGCCCCGTGTTCCACCGCATCGCTGTACAGCGTGCTTCCAAGCAGCTCGCCGCGGAGCCGGGTATTGGGCCACACACCTTCCTGGAGGCCCGCCACTATCACCACCGGCCACTCCCGTCCGGCTGCACTGGCTGGAGTCAACAGTTCCACGGCGTCGTCCACCTGGGCACGGGCGGCAAGGGTGTCCATGGGAAGCTCCTGGTTCAGGAGATACTCAAGGAACTGCTCGGGGCCGGCACCGGGCATCTGGTCCACGTAACGCTCCGCGGTGTGGAAGAGCGCCATCATGGCGTCCAGGTCGCGGTCCGCCCGCGCGCCGTGCGGACCGCCGGCAAGGGCGGTTTCCGTCCAGTTATCGGCGAGCCCGGTGGAGTCCCAGAGGGCCCAGAGGACTGACTCAGCGTTGGCGCCGGGTTCCGCTGCGGCGTGGCGGCCTGCCTGGATCATGCGTGCTGCCCGGCGTGCGGCACGGCCTTCGATGCCGAGCGTAGCCAGTGCGCCGGGTTCCAGTAATGCTTCAACCAGCAGGGAGTCGCTGGTCCGGCCTCCGCCCCCCAGGATCTCCTCCCTCCTCAGGGACTGCCGCAGCCGGCGGAGCTCGATCGATGTGGCACCGCCGATCCGGGAGGTCAGGAGGGAGACTGCGGCTTCCGGGGTGAGCAGTGCGGGATCCAGTGCAATCGCGAAGGCGTCAAGGAGCGGGCGGACGGCCACCTCGTCCCGGACAGCGGACTCTGCCACGGGGACCCGCACAGTAATCCCCTGGCCCGACAGGTAACGCTGGAACTCGCTCACCTGGGCGCCGCTGCGCACAATCACCGCGAGTTCGGCAAGGTCCCGTCCATGGGTGATGTGCTGGTCCAGGATGCGCTGGGCAACATAGCGCAGTTCATGCACGGCGGACGGAACGAGGTGTGCTTCCACTACCCCTTGGCGCCTGTCGCCGTCGGGTTGATCAGGGTCGCGTGGATCAAGCCGCCGGGCCAGTTGCCCGCCCGCGCGCTGTGAAATCCGCCCGGCCACTCCGAGCCAGGCTTCGGCCACTGCGGGCGCCTGCCGGTGGGCGTACCGCAGTGGACGCTCCACCACAGGTGCTCCGGACGACAGCAGCCCGGGCAGTTCTGCCACCAGGTCGGGCCTGGCACCGCGGAAGCCCTGCACCACAGTGTCCGGAGAAAATGCCACGTAGCAGTCCTTCCCGCCGGCGATGTCAGCCAGCAGCTCAAAGACTGCGGGGTTGGCTTCCTGGATGTCGTCCACCAGGATCACCTGCAGCCGGTCCCGTTCCGCTGCCAGGAAGCCGGGAGAATCCTGGAAGACCTGCCGTGCCGCGGTGATGATGCCGGCCGGATCGAAAGCCTCAGGCATCCGCAGGTCCAGGACATCCCGGTACTCGGCGTACAGGGCCGCAGCGGCGATCCAATCGGGCCTGCGGCACTCCTGTCCGAGGCGCACCAGGTCGCCGGGGGTTCGGCCCGACTCGATGATGCGGTCGAACAGCTGCCGGACTTCCTGCCGGAAGCCCCGGGTTTCCAGGGCACCTTCGATATCGGCGGGCCAGGGAAGCTCCAGGCCGGGCAGTCGATGGCCTTCAAGGAGCTCCTTGATGATGAGGTCCTGTTCCGGGCCCGAGAGGAGCCTGGGGGGCCGGGACAGGGGCAGGATCCCTTCCGCCTTGGCGCGCCGGATCACGTCAAAGGCGTAGGAGGCCCAGGTCCGCGCGGGGGTTGTGCTCAGGCTCCTGTCCAGCCGGGCCGTGAAGCGGTCACGCATGGCATCGGCAGCCAGGCGGCTGGGCGCCAGGATCAGTATCCGCTCAGGATCCGCACCGTCCCGGGTGACCCTGCTGACGGCGGCCTCCACGAGGACGGTGGTCTTGCCTGTCCCGGGAGCGCCGGGCAGCAACACCGGCCCTGTTCCTTGGGGGACGTCGACGGCCGCCTGCTGGTCGGCAGAGAGCAGGGGCTCCACGGCGTGCATCTGGCGGGGCGGCAGCAGCCGCAGGCCGGTTACTGCAGCTCCGGCCTGCCGCCCGGGGGTACGGCCGCCTCCCGGGCCGGCGGGTTCACCAAACTGACGGACATGGCCGTCCGTGGAGCCGTCCGGGGCTTCGTCGAGCGGGCCGGTGAGGGGCATGGTGACTGTCACAGGGACATTCCATCATCGGCCACCGACATTCTGTGCAGCCGCCGCACCAACACCCCGGCGACCGCGTCAATCCTGTCGAACTGGGCCTCGCTCGGCACCCAGCGCGCGGCCGGAAGATCCACCCGCCAGCGCCCCTCGCCGGTCCGCTGGAACTCAAGGTACGCCCCCAGCAGGGGTGTGCCTTCAGCAAGGTAGCGGCGGAGGGCATCAGCTTCGTGACCGTCCGGTGCGTGGCCGCTCGCCTTGAGGACCCGCCACCAGGGGACTCCGCTTCCGTAGCTGCTCATGACCGCGCCGACCTGCCTGGGCCCGCCTGAACCCAGCAGCTCGGCGACATCGCCATAGGCCACCGCGGATCCGGCGGGAACCAGCTCCACAACGGCAAGCACCGCCTCCACATACTCAATCCGCATTGATCCAATCTAGCCGCAGTGGCGTTCCACGGAATTGTCGGTGGTGGCCTTTAGCGTTGAAGCATGAGCACCTGGAACACCCTCCCCCGCGCCGCCTTCGACCTCGAAACCACAGGGCGCAACTCCCGGGCCGCACGTATCGTCACGGCCTCGGTGACGGTGGTGGACCACAAGGGCGACGTCGTCCAGGAATACGAGTGGCTGGCAGATCCGGGAGTGGAAATACCCACCGAGGCCAGTGAGGTGCACGGCATCACCACTGAACAGGCACGCCGTGATGGCAGGCCTGCCCACGAGGTGACCCGGGAGGTTGCCGCCGTGCTGCAGGGACTGTTCGACGACGGGACTCCCGTCATCGCCTTCAATGCCAGCTATGACTTCACGGTGCTGGCGGCCGAGTCGGCCCGGTACGGGGTCCCCCAGCTGACCCGTTTCCCGGTCCTGGACCCATACATCATGAACAAGCAGGTGGACCGCTTCCGTAAGGGCAAGCGGACCCTCACGGCGTTGTGCGAGGAGTACGGCGTGGTCCTGGACAACGCTCACACGTCGGCCGCTGATGCACTGGCCACCTTGAGGGTGCTGGACGCCATGGCCGGCAAGTTTCCTAAACTCAGCATGCCGGCCAGCCAACTGCACCAGCTGCAGGTTGACTGGGCAGTGAGCCAGGCAGCCGATTTCCAGGACTACCTCCGTAAGACGAAGCCTGCTGCCGTCATTGAAGGTGACTGGCCCGTGCTTCCACCGCAGGATGCCAGTACGGCTGGTTTCTGACGGGAACGTCTCCGGCACGGCCGGGACGAGAGCTATTTCACAGTCGCGCTGTGTATCACGGCTGGGCTGATGACGCACTAAGGATTCGCCTGCACGGGCACTCAAGGCTCCAGCACAAGGACCATTACCGCCCACACGGAATTTCCTTCGATCATCTGTGGCCAAGTCCGAGCATTTGTTCGCCCAACCGCCACGAAACGCTGAAGTGAGACAATAAAGTTTTGCGGTCACCCCTGCCTTGCAGTGCTTGAACAGCATCGGGCAGGTGCCAGGCGCCACCAGCGCAGCCTTGCGGCCCGGTTGACTTATGACTCAATGAAAGCGACAGACTGATGAAAATCAAAGCGATGAAGTGGCTGACAACCGCTCCCGTGGCAATCGCCCTCGCGGTTTCCCTGGCAGCGTGCGGCTCAGGATCAGCCCAGCCGAGCGGCACGCCCACGGATGCCCTCGCCGGCAGCGACCAGCAGACGCTGGACAAGTACACCACCGCTGACGTCACCCCGATTGACCAGATCGACAAGACCAAGCTTGGCCTGAACACCGAAGGCAAGCTTGAGGTGGGCACCCTGTCGGACGCCCCGCCGAACATCTTCATTGACCCCTCGGGCAAGTTCACCGGCTACGACAACGAGCTGCTGCGGGCCATCGCCGGCAAGCTCGGCCTTGAGGTCGAGTTCGTTGCCACGGACTTCTCCGCCCTGCTTTCCCAGGTTTCCACCAAGCAGTTCGACGTCGGATCCTCCTCCATCTCCACCACGGACGCGCGCCGCCAGAACGTCGGCTTCACCAACGGCTACGACTTCGGCTTCATGGCCGTGGTTGCCAAGACCGACAGCGGCATCAAGGGCTTTGCCGACCTGAAGGGCGATCTCCGCATCGGCGTCGTGCAGGGCACCGTCCAGGACGACTACGTGACCAACACCCTGAAGATGGAACCCATCCGCTTCCCGGATTACGCCACGGTTTACGCCAACGTGCGCAACGGCCAGGTGGACGCCTGGGTGGCTCCGTCGCAGCAGGCCAGCGGCCAGGTGAAGGAAGGCGACGGCACCGCCATCGTCGAATCCGTCGTCAATACGCAGAACTTCACTGCCTACGCGGTGGCCAAGGACAACCAGCCGCTGATCGACGCACTGAACTCCGGCCTTGACGCTGTCATCGCGGACGGGACCTGGACCAAGCTGACCAAGGAATGGTACCCGGACCGCGAAATGCCGAGTGACTGGAAGCCGGGCAGCAAGGCCGCCACGGTTCCCCAGAGCTGATTGAGCCGGGACGTTCATGGATCTCTTGGACCAGCTGGCTGACACCTTCTTCAACTGGGAGGAAATGGCCAAAGTCATTCCCGCCCTGTTCATGGTGGGCCTCCCCAACACCCTGATATTGGCCGTCGCTTCGGGAATCCTCGGCTCCCTGCTGGGGCTGGGGCTCGCCATGATGGGGATTTCCCGCAACGCGGGCGCCCGGTGGGTGGCGCGCATCTACACCGATATCTTCCGTGGCCTTCCCGCCATCCTGGTGATCCTGGTCATCGGCATTGGCCTCAGCCCCATCGCCCGGGAAATCACCGGGTCCAGGAACCCGTACCCCCTGGGCATCCTGGCGTTGACTCTGATCGCGGCCGCCTACATCGGTGAGATCTTCCGCTCGGGCATCCAGAGTGTGGAGAAGGGCCAGCTGGAGGCCTCCCGGGCGCTCGGGTTCAGCTACGGCAGTTCCATGCGCCTCGTGGTGGTGCCACAGGGAATCCGGCGGGTCCTTCCCGCCCTGGTGAACCAATTCATCTCGCTGCTGAAGGATTCCTCGCTGGTGTTTATGCTCGGGCTCGCCGCCTCGGACCGGGAGATTTTCCGGATCGGTAACGACGCGATGGCCAACACCGGAAACCTGTCTCCGCTGGTGGCCGCCGGTGTTCTGTACCTGATCCTGACCGTCCCGCTCACCCACTTCGTGAACTTCATCGACCACCGGCTGCGTACCGGCAAGCCGGAAAAGAAGGAACCGGACGAGCTGGCAGCACCTATCGGCAAGGGAGCACAGGCATGACGGAATTCGCGTCCGGAACCCTGACCGGCAAGAACCTGCATCTCTCCTTCGGCCACAACCATGTGCTCCGCGGCATCGACCTGCACGTGGAGAAGGGCACCACCGCCTCGGTGATCGGCCCCTCGGGGTCTGGCAAGTCCACCCTCCTGCGGGTCATGAACCGGCTGATCGAGCCGGACCAGGGAGACATCCTCCTGGATGGCCGTTCGGTCCTGAAGGACAACCCGGACGAGCTCCGGCAGCGGATCGGCATGGTGTTCCAGCAGTTCAACCTGTTCCCGCACAAGACCGTGGTGGACAACGTGTCCCTGGCCCTGCGGAAGCTTCGCAAGCTCTCCAAGGAGCAGGCACGCGCCGAGGCCCTGGAGCAGTTGGACCTGGTGGGCCTGAGGCACAAGGCCGATGCCCGCCCGGCAAACCTTTCCGGGGGGCAGCAGCAGCGCGTTGCGATCGCCCGGGCACTTGCCATGAAGCCCGAGGTGATGTTCTTTGACGAGGCCACGTCCGCGCTGGACCCCGAACTCGTCAAGGGAGTCCTGGCACTGATGACCGACCTTGCGAAGGGCGGCATGACCATGGTGGTGGTCACCCACGAAATGGGCTTCTCGCGCAACGTGTCCGACACCGTGACCTTCATGGATGCCGGAGTGGTTGTGGAATCCGGGCCGCCGGAGCAGATCTTCACCGCACCGGCAACGGACCGCCTCAAGGGCTTCCTCTCGGACGTCCTGTAGTTCCCGAAGCACATAAGAAATCCCCGGCTGCAGCCCGCAGCCGGGGATTTCTTTGTGTACGGCATGGATGCCCGGGTATTTTTAGCCCCGGGCCGCAGCCGCCGCCCTGGCTGCGGCCGGCAGTGCATCATAGATCCGGTTCATGGCGGCGTCGTCGTGCGCGGCGGACAGGAACCACGCCTCAAAGACCGACGGCGGCAAATACACCCCGGAATCCAGCATCGAGTGGAAGAACGGCGCGTAGCGGAAGCTCTCCTGCGCCTGGGCGTCAGCATAGTTGTGGACGCCATTGGCTGAGGTGCCGAAGGCCACCGAGAAGAGGTTGCCGGCAAACTGGATCGAGTGGTCCACCCCGGCGGCGTCCAGGGCACCTGACAGGGCAGAGGAGAGTTCCAGCGAGCGGACGTCAATGAAGGAGTAGACATCGCGGGTGGCATGCGTCAGCGTGGCCACGCCGGCCGCCATCGCTACCGGGTTTCCGGACAGTGTTCCTGCCTGGTACACCGGGCCGGTGGGCGCGAGGTAGTCCATGACGTCGGCACGACCGCCGAGGGCCGCCGTCGGCATTCCTCCGCCGATGACCTTGCCGAAGGTGAGCAGGTCCGGCGTCCACGGCTCGGCGGCGTCCGGCGCTCCGCCGGTAAGCCCCCAATAGCCTGAGTAGCCGGTACGGAAACCCGTGAGCACCTCATCCACGATGAGCAGTGCCCCGTGCTCACGGGTGATGCGGGACAGGCCAAGGTTAAAGCCTTCCTCGGGTGTCACCACGCCCATGTTCGCCGGCGCTGCCTCCGTGATGACAGCGGCGATGTTGGGCCCGTGGGCGGCGAAGGCTTCCTTGACGGCGGCGAGGTCGTTGTACGGCAGCACCAGCGTTTCGGCAGCCGTGGCCTCGGTGACGCCGGCGGAACCCGGCAGGGCGAGGGTGGCGACCCCGGACCCGGCGGCTGCGAGGAGCCCGTCCAGGTGGCCGTGGTAGCAGCCGGCAAACTTGATGATGAGGTTGCGTCCGGTGAAGCCGCGGGCCAGGCGCACGGCGGTCATGGTGGCTTCGGTGCCGGTGGACACCATCCGGAGGCGTTCGACGGCGGGAACGCGGTCCTTCACGATTTCCGCCAGGTTGGCCTCGTCCGGGGTGGACGCTCCGAAGGACAGGCCGCGGTCCACGGCGGCGTGGACGGCCTCCAGCACAGCAGGGTGGGCGTGGCCCAGCAGCGCCGGACCCCAGGAGCAGACCAGGTCTACGTATTCCTTGCCGTCGGCGTCCGTGAGGTACGGTCCCTTGGCGGAGACCATGAAGCGCGGGGTACCGCCCACGGACCCGAAGGCGCGGACCGGTGAGTTGACCCCGCCCGGCATCAGCTGGCGGGCGCGGTCGAAGAGTTCCTCGTTGCGAGGGTTGCTGGCAGTCATGGTTCCTATTCTCTCAGTTGGCCGGCGCCGGGTGCGTCAGGTGCCGAGCAGTTCAGCCACGCGCGGCGCCACGGCCGTGCCCAGCAGCTCGATGGAGCGCATCATGGCGGAGTGCGGCAGCGGCCCGTTGCTGTATTTAAGGTCGAAGCGGTCCACGCCCAGGTTCTGCTTGAGCAGCACGATCTTGCGCGCCACCGTTTCCGGGGAGCCGACATACAACGCCCCTTCCGGAGCGCACAGCGCCTCAAACTCGCCCCGTCCGGCAGGCCCCCAGCCCCGTTCAGCGCCGAGCTTGTTCCGCAGCTTCAGCCAGTGCGGGAAGAGTTCCTCCCTGGCCTGCTCGTCGGTCTCCGCCACGTGTCCGGGAGAATGCGTGGCAACCTGCTGCATCGGGTGGCCGTACTTGGCCATGGCCTCGCGGTACAGGTCCACCAGCGGCCGGAAGCCACGCGGCTGCCCGCCGATGATCGCGAAGATGATGGGATAGCCGTATTGGGCGCACCTCAGCACGGACTCGGGGGTGCCTCCGACGCCGATCCAGGTGGGCAGCAGGTGCCGCTCGAGCGGCGGGTACACGCTCAGCCCGGCCACGGGCGGCCTGGTACGGCCCTCCCAGTGCACTGGTTTCTGTGCCCGCACCTTGTCAAAGAGCTCGAGTTTTTCCTCGAACAGGAGCTCGTAGTCAGCGAGGTCCAATCCGAACAGCGGGAACGACTCGATGAAGGAGCCGCGGCCCAGCATGACTTCAGCGCGGCCGTTGGAAAGGGCATCCACGGTGGAGAAACGCTGGAACACGCGGATGGGGTCATCGGAGCTCAGGACCGTGACGGCTGAGCCCAGCCGGATCCGGGTGGTCCGGGCGGCAGCGGCGGCGAGGAAGACTTCCGGCGCGGAAACCGCATAGTCCTTGCGGTGGTGCTCGCCCACGCCAAAGGCATGGAGTCCTACAGCATCCGCCATCTGGGCCTCTTCAAGCAGTTGGCGCAGCACCCGGGCATGCGGCTGAGGGCTTCCGTCCGCATTCTCACCGACGTCGCCGAACGTGTTCAGGCCCAGGAGTATCCGGTCCGGTGCCACTGGGGCGGTGGGACTCTCCGGAACAGAGACGGACCGGGGCGTCGCGGAGCCAGCCATCAGGACTCCTTCAGCCAGCCGGCCAGTTCGGCGGCCCAGTAGGTCAGGACCATGTGGGCGCCGGCGCGGCGGATGCCCAGTACCGATTCGGTGATGGCGGCGCGCCGGTCGATCCAGCCGTTGGCGGCCGCGGCCTCGATCATCGCGTACTCTCCGGAGATCTGGTAGGCGGCCACCGGCACCGGACTCATGGCGGCGACGTCTGCGACGATGTCCAGGTAGCTCATGGCGGGCTTGACCATGACGACGTCGGCACCCTCGGCGAGGTCCAGTTCCACTTCGCGCAGGGCCTCGGTGCGGTTGCCGGCGTCCATCTGGTAGGTCCGCCTGTCACCCTTCAGCTGGGAATCAACGGCTTCGCGGAACGGGCCGTAGAACGCCGACGCGTACTTGGCTGCGTAGGCGATGACGGAGGTGTTGGTGTGCCCGGCCTGGTCAAGGGCGGACCGGATCGCGGCAACCTGGCCGTCCATCATTCCGGAGGGCCCCAGCATGTGGGCGCCGGCGTCTGCCTGGGCCACGGCCATCCGTGCATAGATCCCAACCGTGCGGTCGTTGTCCACGTAGCCGTCGGCGTCGAGCACTCCGCAGTGCCCGTGGTCCGTGAACTCGTCCAGGCACACATCGCTCATGACCACCAGGCTGTCCCCGACCTCGGCACGCACGTCCCGGATGGCCTTGTTCAGCACCCCGTCCGGGTCAAGCGATGCCGTTCCCTCGGCGTCGCGGGTTTCCGGGATGCCGAACAGCATGATTCCGCCGAGCCCCAACTCCACGGCCTCCGCCGCGGCGCGCTTCAGGGTGTCGGTGGTGTGCTGGACAACCCCGGGCATGGAGGTGATCGGGTTGGGTTCGGCCAGGCCTTCCCGGATGAAGGCCGGAAGAATCAACTCGGCGGGGGCCAGGCGGGTTTCGGCGGTAAGCCGACGCATGGCCGGCGTGGTGCGGAGGCGGCGGGGGCGGTCGCTGGGAAAAGTCATGATCCTGTCCTTTGGCTTTGGTTCAAGCGGTAGTGGGTGTCCGTGGTGGGCATCCCCGGGTCAGGGCGGCTTCCCGCCTGCGTCTTGTTCCGGCTGGAGGGCTGCCGCCACGGCAGCAACAAGCCCGGCCGGCGTAGGCCGGGCCGCCGTGGCAGCCACCGGCAAGCCAAGCGCGGAAGCCTGGTCCGCCGTCGGCCGTCCGATCGCCACGAAACGGCAGCGGCCCAGGGGAAACAGCTCATGGAAGCGCCGCGCGGCGCTGGGCGAAGCGGCGATCACGGCGTCGATGCGTCCCGCGGCGAGTTCGGCGGCGGCGGTTGCAGGGGTCAACAAGGCGTACGACGGCGGCTGCCCCTCCCCTGCCCCGCCCTCCGCCGGGATGGCGAGCCTGCGCTCCGCTGCCGCCGGGTAGTCCACCGTGCGGTAGGCCGTGACGGCGGTGACGCTGCCGCCGGCCCCTGAAAGTCCCTCCGCCAGGCGCGGCGACGCGATGTCCGCCTGCGGCAGCAGGACCTTGCCGCCCCCGTCCGGCCACACGGACAGCAGGCCGGCGGCGGACTGATCCTCCTCCGGTGCCAGGGCCACAGCAACGCCATGAGCCTCCAGGAGCCTGCGGGTCGCAGCGCCCACGGCTGCGATGCGGGTGGCAGCCGGGATCCAGCGGGCCAGCGCCAGGCCGCGTTCGGCGGCCTTGGCAGCGAGCACATGGACCGTGGTGGCGCTGCTGACTACAAGCCAGTCGAAGGCCCCGGCGGCCAGGGCATCGCAGGCAACGTCAAGGGAATGCTGGTCCGGAGCCCGTTCGAAGTCGATCAAGGGCAGCAGCAATGCGTCGGCTCCAGCCTTCCGCAGCGCCTCCACGAGGGGCAGCGAGCGCTCCGGGCTGCGGGTGATGAGTACCCGCGCCCCCGCCAACGGTGCCTTGGGCATGGCCGGGATCAGGAAGCCTGGAGGTCCGCTATGTCAGCGGCGCCGGCGGCCAGGAGTGCCTCGGCGAGTTCGATGCCGAGCAGTGTGGCACCCACCTCTGTCAGTCCGTCGGTGGCGCGCTTGTCCCGGACGGAGGCGGTGCCGTCCACGGCACACACCACTGCCTCCAGGTGGAGCAGGCTGCCCCTGCGGTAGGCGTAGGCGCCGACGGGCGCCGCGCATCCGGCCTCGAGCCGTGCGAGCAGGGCCCGTTCAGCAGTGACGGCCAGCCTGGTATCCGGATCATCCAGCGCGGCCAGCGCCTGCGCCAGGACTTCCTTCGAACCTTCCGTGGAGCCGGGCCTCGGCGGAGCGTCCGCAGTGCGGCACTCGATGGCGAGCGAGCCCTGGCCCGCAGCGGGCAGCATGACGTCCGTTTCGAGGAACTCGCTGACCGTATCCAGGCGGCTGATGCGTTCCAGGCCTGCGGCTGCGAGAACCACGGCGTCCAGGTCGCAGGACTTGCCCGGAACCACGTCGCCGACGGTGTTGCCCGGCAACCCGGAAACCCGCCCCAGGCGGGTGTCCACGTTGCCGCGGATGTCCACGATCTCCAGGTCCGGGCGGGCGGTGCGGAGCTGGGCTGCGCGCCGCGGCGAACCGGTACCCACCCTGGCGCCGGCGGGGAGGTCGGCCAGTTTCAGCCCGTCGCGGGCACACAGGACGTCGCGGACATCGACGCGCCGCGGGGTGGCCGCGAGGCTGAGCCCCACTGCCGCTCCGGTGGGCAGGTCCTTGAGCGAGTGGATCGCGACGTCGCATTCGTTCCGCAGGAGCGCATCACGCAGGGCGGCAACGAAGACGCCGGTGCCTCCCATCTGCGAGAGCGAGCCGGTGAGGACGTCGCCGTCGGTCCTGATGTGGACGAGTTCCACCGGAAAGCCTCCGACGGCGGCAAGCTGGTCCGCCGTCTGCTGCGTCTGGGTGAGCGCCAGCTTGCTGGCACGGGTGCCGATGCGGACCGTCACTGCTGCGGCGCTCCCCCGGAAGAGGCCGGCTGCCCCGCCCCGGCTTCGCCGGGATAGGGGTCGTGCCCCGTGCCAACGGTGGTGTCTGCTCCGGCGATCGTGGGCTTCTCGCCACGGAAGTTCGCGCAGCAGCCCGGCCGGCAGACGTCGTACCAGGGGCCCAGCTCCGTTACGGCCGGACGGTCGCTGATGTTGTTCGCCACGGTGCGTTCGGAGACCAGGTCCACCAGGCCGCTGACGAATTTGCGGTGCGTGCCCGGCGTGGGGACGCGGGTGGCGGCAAGTCCAAGGTTGGCGCAGGTTTCCAGGGCTTCGGTGTCAAGGTCCCAGACAACTTCCATGTGGTCGCTGACGAACCCCAGCGGCACGATGACGATGCCCTTGACGCCCTGGCCGGCCAGTTCCTCGATGGCGTCGTTGATGTCAGGCTCAAGCCATGGCACGTGCGGGGCGCCGGATCGTGACTGGTACACCAGGGACCAGGGGGCGGCCAGGCCCGATTCCTCTTCCACACGCCGGACGACTGCAGCCGCGGTGGCAAGGTGCTGGGCCACGTAGGCTGAGCCTTCCTCGAACTCGCGGGGTTCTCCTTCGGACCGGCCTGCCGCTTCCGCGTCCCGGGTGGGAATGGAGTGGGTGGCGAACAGGATCTGGACGGGCGCGTCGGGAGTGCCGGCCGCGGCGAGCTTTTTGCGGACCTCGGCGAGGCCTTCAGCGGTGCCCTCAATGAAGGGCTCCACGAAGCCGGGGTGATCGAAGTACTGGCGCACCTTGTCCACTTCCAGCCGGCCGTCCAGGCCGGTTTCCGTCAGGGCCATGCCGATGTCCTCGCGGTACTGGCGGCAGCTGGAGTAACAGGAGTAGGCACTCGTGGTGATCATCAGCAGGCGGCGGTGGCCGGCGTCGTACGCATCCTGCAGGGCCTGGGCGATGTACGGCGCCCAGTTGCGGTTGCCCCACAGGACGGGCAGGTCGATCCCCCGGGCGGCGAGTTCCACCTCCAGGGCAGCCTTGAGCTCGCGGTTCTGCTGGTTGATGGGACTGATGCCGCCGTTGGCGCGGTAGTGGTGCGAGACCTCTTCCAGCCGCTCGTCCGGGATGCCACGGCCGCGGGTGACGTTGCGGAGGAACGGGATGACGTCCTCCTGGCCTTCCGGACCGCCGAAGGAGGCGAGGAGCACGGCGTCGTAGTTCTTCGGCGCCATCCGTCCGGCTTCGGTGACCGGATTGACGACGGCGGCGCTGCTGGAAACTGGCAGGTTCACGCGAGGACCTCCGCCACTTCGGCCGGGGAAATCCGGCGTCCGGTGTAGAACGGGACTTCCTCACGGACGTGGTTGCGGGCCTCGGTGTTGCGCAGGTGGCGCATCAGGTCCACCAGGTCCACCAGCTCCGGGGCCTCAAGTCCCAGGATCCATTCCCAGTCGCCCAGGGCGAACGAAGAAACGGTGTTGGAGATGACCTGGGGGAACTCCCGGCCCAGGAGGCCGTGTTCGCGAAGCATGGCGCCCCGCTCTTCCTCGGGCAGGATGTACCACTCGTAGGACCGGACGAACGGGTAGACGCACAGCCACTCCGCGGGAGCCACGCCGCGGGAGAACGCCGGGGTGTGGTTCTTGGCAAACTCGGCCTCGCGGTGCACGCCCATGGCGGACCATACAATCTCGGTGCCGGCGAACAGGCTGCAGCGGCGGATGTCCCGGATGGCCTGCTGCAGGGCTTCCGGTTTGGGGCCGTGGAGCCACACCATGACGTCGGCGTCAGCCCGCATGGCGGAGACGTCGTAGCTTCCGCGGTGGGTCACCCCGGCCTGTGCAAGCCGGTCCAGGAGGGTCTCGAAGTCAGCGGCGGCGTCGGCGCTGCGGATCAGGTGTTCGGAGCGCTTGAATACCGTCCAGAGGGTGAAAAACTGCTCGGCTGATTCTTCGGTTTTAGTGACAGATTCGGCAGAAGTGTGGCTCATGGTTACAAGTTTGCCTCCTTCTGCCCACCAAGGCGAAACCAACGACTTCTACAGGCGGTAGAAGTGGTTAATGTCACAGTCCGCCCGGGGCCGCGTGCGGCATCGCCGGTTCCGGCTACGGCTTCCGCATCCGGAAGTAGGCTGCACCGGCCGCGGCAGCAAGGCCCACCAGGCCAACACCGAGCCCGATCATCACGGCTTCCAGTTCCGGCTGCGGCCTGACGATGGCGCCAGCGCTCTGCGCTGCACTGCGGGGAACGCCCGCGGCCTGCGGAACAGGGCCTCCGGCTTCCTGCGCTGCGGCGGCGGCAGCATGCGTAGCGGCCGCGGGAACTGGCGCTTCGGGTCCGGCCGCGGGTTCCCCTCCGGGCCCGGGCTGGCCGGCCCCGCCTTCGCCGGCCGGCAGTTCAATTCCGGACGGGTTTCCGCCGGCCGTCCCTGCCCCAGCGCCGTTCAGCTGTCCGCCGGGTTCCGACGCCGGCACGGGCACGGGCACCGCGCCGGAAGGCGCGCCCTGGGCGGCGGTTTCCGGGATGGGGGCGGCAGGTGCCGCGGCTCCGGGAAGTTGCTGGGCCTGGAGGTCCGGCGATGGCGAGGATGGGACCGGAACGGTTGCCGCCGGAGCCGTCGCGGCAGGGAGAAGCGGAACGTCCGACGGCGTCGGGAAGGGTATCGACGGCAAAGGTGTCGCAAGTGCCACGGAACCGGTGGCGGGAGCCGTGGTCACGGCCGGCGCCAGGGAAGTACTGACCGCCGGAAGAAGCGCCGTGGGGACTGACAGTATCGACGGGGCGGCTGCCTGCCGCGCTTCCTTCCCGCCCCGGTTCCGGCCGGGAGCGTCCTGGCCCGCGGCGGCGGCATCGCCGCCGGGCTGCGGAATGCCCTCATCACCTTGGGACGCGGGAACGCCTGTTGTAAGGACCAGTACCGCTCCGACTGCCGCAGCCGCAGTGCCGCGCCGGAGTCCCCCATGGATACCGGTCCGGGACGTGAAAAGTTCGGACCTGTTGTAAACCATAGTCATCGACCCTAGCCACATCGGAAGCGGAAAAGAAAACCGGCGAAGTACCCGGCCGCCACGCCTGGGCGGCGCCATGATGCCCTGCTGCGCCGCTGACCAGTGGCAACACCTAGCGGACCAGGCTCCGGATCTGTTCGTTCGTGTCGGAGACCACTGCGGCAAGCCCGTTGCCGGCCACCCAGCCCCCCACCACGGCCAGGTTCCCCGCCGACGCGCAGGCTGCCCGGATATCGGCTACCCGCGCTTTATGGCCTACGGCGGCGAAGGGCAGCGACCCGCGCCAGCGGACCACGTCCCAGTCCAGCAGGTTTTCCCTGGTGATGGGGGCGCCCAGCAGGGCACGGGCATCGCGCAGCGATGCTGCCAGGAGTCCTTCGTCCGTGTCAGGGCCACCGGACTGTTCCCCGGCCCCGTCCACGCGCCCGTACGAGAGCCGGACCACGTGTCGCCCCGGACCGGCGGCGTCAGCCAGCCAGTCCCACTTTCCGGTCGCGTGCGTCAGCGCCTTCGCTTCAATACCGGGAGTCTGCGGTGCCACCAGAACGCCCGTGCCGCGCGGCCGGCGGTCCAGATCATGGCTTGCCAGGACCAGCGTGACAAGTTTGACGTCCGGGCCTGCCGGCGGCCGCTTCCCTGCAAGGCCGGGCACTGCGTCTTCAAGCAGTCCGACGGCGGCCGGACCGTCCACTGCCACTACCAGCAGGCCGGCGTCGAACGTTGCCCCTGCCGACCTGACGCGCCAGCCTTCAGGGGTGCGGGTCACTGACTCGGCCGGATTGTCCAGGAGCAGCGTGACTCGCCTGCGGCGGAGGTCGGAGACCAGGGCGGAAATGAGCGTGTGCATGCCGCCCACCAGCCCCGCAACGGCGGAGCCTGCCTTGGCCGGGCCGGCAGGTGCCGGCCTGTCGCCCTGCGCGGCAGGACCAGCCCCCATGCGGCGCTGGGCGGAGACGGCGGCGGCCAGGGATCCGTGGCGCCGCAGCCCCTCACGCAGCCCGGGTGCCACCATGTCGACGTCGAGCATCCCGGGGTCCGCCGAGTGGACGCCGCCCACCACCGGCGCCACCAGCCGCTCCAGGACGCGGTTGCCCATGCGGGCCTTGACCAGTGCGGAGACGCTGACAACGTCCTCTGTGGTCCCGACGGAAGCCGGAAGGAATTTATCGAGGGAGGCACGGAGGGTGCCGATGAGCCCCAGCGAACGCCGGACTTCGGGATCCCACGGGTTGGCCGGAATTCCCAGCACGCCTGTCTTGGGCAACTCACGCGGGCCGTCCGGGAGCTGGACCCAGGCTCCCCCCGGGCGGGGCGGCACGATTTTGGCGGACAGGCCCAGTTCAGCGGCCAGCCCGGACACAGCGTCGGACCGGGTCGCGAAGGATTCGGCACCGCTGTCCAGGGTCAGGCCGGCAACGGTGTGGCTGCCCACGCAGCCGCCCCATTCAGCTCCGGCTTCAAGGAGCGTTACCTGATACCCGGCGGACGCCAGCCCGCGGGCGGACAGCAGTCCTGAGATGCCGCCTCCCAGCACCAGTGCCGTCCCGGTTGCCGGCGCACTGCCCACTGCCCTACTCCGGGGAGATGGAGTGGATGAGTTCAACCACCCGGGTGAGGACGGCCGGGTCCGTCTCCGGCGGAACTCCGTGCCCCAGGTTGACCACGTGCCCGGGAGCAGCCGCGCCCGCGGCTATGACATCGCGGACGTGGGCCTCAAGGATTTCCCACGGAGCAGGGAGCAGGGCGGGGTCGATGTTTCCCTGCAGCGGCACTGTGCCGCCCAGCCGGCGGTTCGCCTCATCGAGCGGAAGCCGGTAGTCCACGCCCACAACATCCACACCCACGTCCCGCATTGCCACCAGGAGCTCTGACGTTCCGGTGCCGAAGTGGATCAGCGGCGCCCCGAGGTGCCGGACATGGTCCAGGGCGCGGCCCGAGGCCGGTGCCACGTACTTGGTGTAATCCGCCAGGCCCAGGGAACCGGCCCAGGAATCAAAGAGCTGGGCCGCCGAGGCACCGGCCTCAAGCTGTGCCTGCAGGAACATTCCAGAGGCGTCCGCGGCCCAGTTGGCAAGGGCGTGCCACGTTTCCGGGTCAGCGTGCATCATGGTGCGCGGACCAAGGTGGTCGCGGGACGGCTTTCCCTCCACCATGTAGGCGGCAAGGGTAAATGGTGCACCGGCAAAGCCGATCAACGGTGTCTGGCCGAGCTCGGCCACGGTGAGGCGGACGGCTTCACGGATGGGTTCCAGCGATTCCCAGGTGAGCTGCGGCAGCGCTGCCACGTCCGCGGCAGTGCGGACCGGGGTGTCCAGGACCGGTCCCACGCCCGGAACGATATCCACTCCAACGCCGGCGAGCTTCAGGGGAATGACGATGTCGGAGAAGAAAATGCCGGCATCAACGTCATGGCGGCGGACGGGCTGGAGGGTAATCTCAGAAGCCAGTTCGGGGCGCAGGCAGGAGTCCAGCATGGCGACGCCTTCGCGGACCTTCAGGTACTCCGGCAGTGAACGTCCGGCCTGTCGCATGAACCAGACGGGACGCCGGGAGGGCTTGCCTCCGCGGTAGGCCGTGATGAGGGGTGAGTCTGCGGTGCGGCCATCCACCAGCGGGTGGTCTGCGGCGAGGGCGCCGGCAGCGGACGTGGCGGGGCTGGAAGTCATGCCTTTGATTGTGCCCAAAAATAGCTGCAAAAGATAACGACAAAGTGTCATGCGGGGGCCCTGCCGCCGCGCCGTGGCAGGAATCACAGCCCGCGCTCCCGTCCGGCAGCCCGGGGAGTTGTTCTACCGAGTAACGAAAAAGCTATGATTGACCTGCTGTGGTTCTTTTTTCATTGGTGGCTACACACGCCGACATCGATCTTGAGACCGTTGCTCAGTTGAGCAACGGTTCTTCGGAGATCGCCACATCCGCCCTCTCCGGATCGACGGCAGTGACGGGTGCGATAGTCCTTGCCACCTGCAACCGCTACGAAATCTACGGCGAAGCCGCCCGGCCTGATGATGTGGAGGCGGCCCGCGCCGCCCTGGTGGCCAAGATCAGCGAAACCAGCGGACTGAGCGAGCCGCTCGTCTCACGCTCCTTCAGCACGCGCACGGGCCCTGAAGTCAGCCAGCACCTCTTTGCCGTCAGCGCCGGCCTGGACTCCGCAGTGGTTGGAGAGCGGGAGATCGCCGGACAGGTGCGGCGAGCGCTGATCACCGCACAGCATGAAGGCACGGCAAGCTCCGGTTTGGTCCGGCTTTTCCAGGCGGCGTCCAAGACCGCCAAGGACGTGGGAGCACAGACGGCCCTCGGTTCACGGGGCCTCTCGATCGTTTCCGTCGCACTGGACCTGGCCACTGATCTTTCCGAAAACCCGGACTGGTCCAGCAAGAAGGTTGTCGTTTTCGGAACCGGCGCCTACGCCGGAGCCACCATGGCGCTCCTTCGTGAACGCGGCTGCACCGACATCTCGGTTTTCTCCTCCTCCGGCCGCGCCGAAGGATTTGTTGCCACCCGCGGCGGTACGGCACTGGACGCCGATTCACTGCGGCCGGCGGTTGCGGCAGCAGACGTCATGATCGGCTGCAGCGGTTCCGACACCCGGGTGGAGGCCGACGAACTGGCCGAAGTCCGGGCCGACTCCCCGCAGCCCCTGATCGCCATCGACCTTGCGCTCACCCACGACTTCGATCCGGGCGTCGGCGAGCTTGACGGCGTCGAACTGCTCACCCTGGAATCGGTGCGCCTCGCCGCACCCCAGGAGCAGGCCGAGTCGCTGGCCCAGGCCAGCGGAATCGTCAGTGGCGCTGCCAAGGCGTTCGAGCAGGAACGCGAGGCCCGGTCCGTGGATTCCGCCATTGTCGCGCTGCGCCGCCACACCATGAGCGTCCTGGACTCCGAGATGGAAAAGGTCCGGGCCCGGCACGGCTGCACCGCCGCTGCCGAGGAAGTGGAGTTCGCACTCCGCCGCATGGTCAAGCAGCTTCTCCATGTGCCCACGGTGCGGGCCCGCGAACTTGCCGCCAACGGCCAGCAGGACGACTACGTGGCCGCCTTGGAAGCCCTCTACGGCATCACCGTGGAGCAGCCGGCAGTGGCAGCGCCGCAGGCTGAGTGCCCGGTGGACCACCGGGGCCTCGAAACCGCCTGACCCGCGCCCCCCGGACAACCCCCTCTCACTTGATGCGCCTTTTCCGGCGACGCTCTCTCACTTAACGCGCCTTCTCCGGCGACGCTCTCTCACTTAACGCGCCTTCTCCGGCGATGCTCTCTCACTTGATGCGCCTTCTCCGGCGATGCTCTCTCACTTGCCTGAGGAAAGTGAGAGAGCATAGTG